>CBDURC010000098.1:0-10842 GCA_965369635.1 uncultured Anaerolineales bacterium
AGTACGTCTCCATAAGAGGTAGACCATGGTACTTAGTTTGAGACAAGCCAACACTGAGAAGGATACGGCCATCGCCAAGTAGGAGAGATAGGGAATGAGGAGGAAAGCCAGACCTGCTTGAAGAAAAATGCCGATGAAGCCAATGAGCGCTGGCGTCAACGTATCGTGACGAGCGTAGAACGTATTGCTGACGATGGAGCCAAAAGCCAAGCTTGTCAACGCGGTGGCGTAGACGGCGAGGGCCAGGCCAGTGGCAGTGGTGTCGCCAGAAGTGAACAAGCCGCGCTCAAACAGCATCCGCATCAATGGCTCTCTGACGGCAATCAAAGCACCTGTGGCGGGGATCGCTAGGATACCGATGAACCGTATGCCGATGGAGAAATAGAGACGAAAGCTGGCCGGGTCCGAGGCAGCATGACTGCGAGAGATGCGAGGAAACACACTCAGGGCGGTCCCGCGCGAAATGAGGTTGACGGTAAGGCTCACCAAGCGACTGCTGTAGCTCAGGTAAGAAAGGCTGCCGGCAGGAAGTGTCGAAGTAAGTACTGTGTCCAAAACACTGGTTCCCTTCGCCAGAGCATTGAAACTGACCCAAGGCAGCATTAGCTTTCCTACTTGTCGTAAGCCCGGGTGTTGCCAATCAATATGAAGTCTATAGTGATCGTTGTTGATCAGGATCGGTAGCAGCAGGGCTGTCTGCACGATTGGCCCGATCAGAGAGCCAATTGCTGTGCTAACGATGCCAACTTGCTGACGCAATAGTAGCGTGAAAAGTAAGGTGCAGCCACTGTTGATGACCGGCGCTGCTGCTGGGCGGGCAAAACGACTTTGGGTGTAGTAAATCCCAGAGAGCACGCCGTTGATTCCGCCGAAGAGGATGATAGGCCACTGGATCCGGAACATGGTCATCACCAGCTCGTAACTGAGGCTTTCAACCTTATGGCCGGGTACAAGAAAGCGGACGACCAACGGTGCGAGCAGCACCCCCAAGATACTGATGATACCGAGTACCAGAATGAGCAGGTTCAGAAAGCTTCCTGCAACCCGCCAGGCTTGCTCTGTGGAATCCTGCGATTCATAGGTGAGAAAAACTGGCACGAAGACAATGGTTAACGAGCTAGTGAGGACAAGTGCAAATAAGTTGGGGACCGAACTGGACGCGAAATAGGCGTCTAGCTCAACACCGGCCCCAAACCAGCGCGACAGAATGATCTGCGTCGCCAAACCCAAACCGATGCTGATCAGGGAAAGCAGCGTTATCAGAAGACTGGAACGGAACAAGCTGGTCGATCGATTCATGTGTGGTAGACTGAGCAACACGCTGAATAGCCAGTTCAATCAGTTCAATCACGCCACAGGATGATGCGCAGCGTAGCAACCCTTCATCAATCCGACGATACTCCACGGCCTTGCCCCAAGGAGGCCGAGCGAGATAACCACCGCACCGTTGGCGATGATCTCCGCCAGGCCGGGGATGTTGGCGTGCGGGAAATCGAGTTGTCGCTCGAACCAGGCCTTGGGGATCAACAGCCGTTCGCCGATCACCGTGAGCGTCGAGACGCGGGCGAAGTGAAAGCCGTGGCTCGGCTATGGTCACAGCGAATGATAGGTTTCTGTCCCTGCACATTGGTGAGAAAAGCGCAGAAACCGACCACTGTGGTGGCGAAGGCCACGACCCCGGTGGCTTCTGGAGTTGGCAATCGGCTCAGGATCGTCTGCGTCGTGAGGTTGGCGACGATCCGAACCCTGTAACCGAAGACACTATTCCAATGCCGTGCAAAGAGCGTCCTAGCAAACAGTCTTCTTCTGCCATCTCAGGCTTGCGTCTCTCTCGAAACCACCTCTGCAAGGTACAGCGCACTTGTGTGGGTTCCGTAAGTGCGTTGCACCTTTGGGTGTTTCAACGCTCGGCTCCCTCCCCCAGCAGCGCCTGAATCCGCGCCACCACCATGTCCATCGCCACCTCGTTGAAGCCTCCTTCGGGGATGATGACGTCGGCGTAACGTTTGCTGGGCTCCACGAATTCGAGGTGCATAGGCCGCACGGTGCTCAGGTATTGCTTGATCACCGAAGTCATCGTACGTCCTCGCTCGGCGATGTCCCGCCGCAACCGGCGGATGAAGCGGAGGTCAGCGTCGGTATCCACATAGATCTTGACGTCCATCAGGTGCTGCAGGTCGCGAACGGCGAAGATGAGAATCCCTTCCAGCAGGATCACCGGCTGTGGCTCCACGCGGCGTGTCCGTGAGGTGCGGGTGTGAGTCGTGAAATCATAGATAGGGACATCTATCGGTTGCCAGGCCTGCAATGCCTTCACGTGCTCAACCAGCAGTTCGTTATCCAGGGTGTCCGGGTGATCGTAGTTGACCTTGGCTCGCTCCTCCGGCAGCAGGTGGCCTTGATCGCAGTAGTAGGCATCGTGCTGCAGGAAAGCGATGTGCTGGAAGCCGACGCGCTTGAGGATGGCCTCGGCCACGGTGGTCTTGCCTGACCCTGTGCCTCCGGCCACGCCGATGGTGATGGGTTTGCCCTCTTCTGACATCTCGAACTGGCCCTCCTACGTGCCGTTAGCAATCTGGGGTCAGGCTGCCTGTTCCTCAACTCCGCCCAAAGCCTGAACGAGGCGATCCAATTCCCCTTCCACGTCCACACCGACGCCTTGCGCCCGACCAGCCAGCCGCACCATGACTGCCCTCCGTTCGGGGATCAACTCCGCCCAAACCTGCAGCGCAGGCCACATCAGCGGCACGGTGACTCCGAGGAGCATGAGCAGCCCCCCGGCCAGCAGCAGTACCAGGCCTGGCGCATGAGTCACCTGCAACACAGCATATCGCTCCGGTTTGAGTATGATGCGAGCCCCCCCCTGCATCAGCATGCTGTCCTCTCTAACGTGGGAGGTGAAAGTGGGCTGGGATCTGCCGCGCTGGTAGCCTTGCACCACGAAGATGATCTGGTCCGGCTTGTGTTTGGTAGGGCTGGGTTGGGCGACAATGCGCAGGGCCAGATTGAAGTCGGGCACGGTGATGTGGCGCTCGGCTTGCGGTTGATCGAAGATCAGGCTGACCGTATCGCCTGCTCTGCCCTCGCCCGTCAGTGGCGGCAAGCTGATCGGCTGCCCCGTCTCATCTCCACCTATTATCACCATCAGCGCTGGTCCCTCTCCTTTCTGGTGCACGCCGATGCCCCCGGAGCGCGCCGGGTGGGCGAACCCCAGGGAGCGGGTAATCGCCTGGCCGCTGCCATCGAGAAAGACGATTTGCCCGCTGTCGGCGGTGGATGCGGCCTCTTCCAGACGGAGTCTGAGGCCCGTGTCGTGACCCAGCGCAATCTCCTGTCCAGGGGCCAGCAGCAGGTCGCCTGTTTGCCAGCCCCATGCGCTGTCAATGAACAGCCCGAGCAGCAACAGCAAGGCCCCGACGTTGCCCAGCAGGGGACCCAGCACGCCGATGCGGGCGCGGTCGGCGTAGAGAAAAGCTCCCGTGGGCGTTTCTTCCTCCTGTTGCTCCCCTAGTACCCTCAGCCCGCTCGCGGCAAGTTGTGAGCGCACAGCGTCTACCGCCTCGCGAAGGGGTGGCGGCAGGGATGCCGAGGCTTCGTGAGGGGCGTCTGAAGGGGGGAGGGGCGGATGGCGGCGCTTGCTGCGTGCGGCCCAGGCGGTCTGCGCGGCTTCAACGGCGCTGAGCAGGAGGTGAAAGGCCAGCAGGGCCAGCAGCAGCCGGAACCAGAAGGCGTGGCCGATGTCGAGCAGCCCCACAGCCCGCAGAGGCGTCCCCCACGTGCCGAAACGGGCGGTGGTGGTGCTTAGCCAGCGGTTGGTCGTGGCCGAATCAACTGCGTCCGCCACGGGCAGTTGTGGCAGCAGGCTGCCCAGGACGAGGCTCAGCGCCAACAAGCCCAGGAGCACGAGGCGAGTGCTCTTCCCGCTTGCCATGCGCCATAGTGCATCAAGTATGTCAGGACGAGGGCTGCGTTCTGCAGTCTCTTCTGCCACCGTGGGCCTTCCTGTGACGTAGGGCGGCTTTCCGTGTCGGCTGAGGTAGGCGGGAGGCAGGTATGGGAACCCGCCTTCCGTGGCCCTTTCCGCCACTGAGGTAGGCGGCAGGTAGGTATGAAAGCCTGCCCTACGTATCCTTTCGCGAAAAGCCCCAACCAGACGGGGGTCGGGGCTTTCTGGGCGATGGAGCCACCCATCGGACTTGAACCGATAACCTAGCGCTTACGAAGCGCTTGCTCTGCCGATTGAGCTAGGGTGGCGCTCAGGCAGGGGAATCGCCTCCCCAACCGATGTAGACTATACCATGAAATGGGAGAGAAGGCAAGTTGGCCGGAGCCGACAGAAGTTCAGACTTCAAGCTCCAAGCGACCCCGTCCTGGCCCGTCGATTTCATTCGGGTCTGGCTACAATGACTTGGATGGCCAAACGGCCTGCCGCCGACTTGCTGCTAATTCTCGATAACCGCCGCAATCGCCGCGACGATTGATCGCAAGACCACGGGGGACACGCTTCCCAATTTCTGGACGAACCGTTGTGTATCCACACCGCGTAGTTGCAGCGTGCCACCGCTGTAGTCTTTGTCAATCCGTTCTTGCTGTCGGGTGTGATTTTCACGTGCCAGACATTCTGCGCCAAGTGGTCCTTCCACTCCGTCAACGGCGCGACCAACTTGATTGGCAGTGCACCAACTGCATCCGAACTGACGACCACAACAGGGCGATTCTTCCGAATCTCTGCACCAACGGTTGGGTCAAGAGTGACCAGCCAGATCTCTCCGCGACTAATACTCAACAAAGTCCCCTACCTGCCATGCTTGACGTTCCGAAGCTGTTTGCTCGTAATAGGCCACCATTTGTTCAACCTGTTCGGCCATGAGGCGTCGGCGCTCTGCTACAGGCAGGCGCATGAAGTCCTCTTGAAATGAAAGCGGGTCTGTATCGCTCACACTCAAATCAACTAGCAGATGGTATGCGATTGGCAGCTTTTCGACGGGCAACCGCATGACCAATTCTTGAACCTGCGAATAGGTAGCTGTTTCCATGCTCATCCCTCCGGATTTCACTCACCTGCTGCCTAACCATAGTCGTGCCATATGGCAGGTACCTGTAGAATGTGGGGGTGATATCACCACAATGAACAGGAGGGCTGCCAGATGATACAACAACCGGAACGTGAACAACTGAATCGCTTGACCGTTGAAACCATCGACCAGGTCTTCATTATGCGGGTCAGAGAAGGGCTGGGCTGCTCTCAGTTCGAGGCCGAGGCCCTCACTGCCCTGGTCAAGGAAGCCTACTTCCCCAGGGTCAGAGTTGGGCAGGAAGGCCCTTGAACTATGAGCTTTGGACTCTGGATTTTGCTCTTACCTCTTGGGCCATCCACTGCCATCCAAGTCCACCCGCTATACCCGCGTGACATACGTCCCGTTGCGGGTGTCCACACGGATTGTGTCTCCCTCTTGGACGAACAACGGTACTTTCACTTTGAGGCCCGTAGAGAGCACAGCTTCCTTCACGGCCCCGGTGGCCGTATCGCCGGCGAAGCCGGGATCCGTCTCCACTATTGCCAGATCAACCGTCGTGGGCAACTCGATGGCAATCGGCTCGCCCTCATGGGCCTCCAGTTTCAGCACGAGATTCTCGGCCAGGTAGTTCACGGCATCGCCCAGCATCTTGGCTGAGAGAGCAGGTTGTTCGTACGTTTTCGTGTCCATGAAGTAGTACAGTTCTCCGTCCGTGTAGAGATACTGTACCGAGGAATGATCCAGCCGAACATCCTCCACCTTCTGGCCGGAGCCAAAGGTGCGGTCGATGGTCGCCCCACTGCGCAGGTTGCGTAGCTTGGTGCGGATGATGGCCGGGCCGCGGGCCGGTTTGTGATGTGAATACTCCAGGACGCGGAACAGTCCCCCGTCCAGCTCAATGGTCACGCCTTTACGCAGATGGTGCACGGCGATCATGTTCGATCTTCTTTCTCCTGATCCTCCAATGTAGGGCCTCTATCTCAGTGATAGGGGCGGGCTCTGCTTTCCTTCTTTCTTTCTTTCCCCTTCCGCGTCCGGATTGACCAGACTGCTGAGATTATACTTCAGAAAACCAAGGATGTCAACCAGCGAAGCCTTCGGAGTTTGCACTGTCCGCGTCTTGCGTCAGGTGCGCAGCCTAGCCATCAATCCACTGCGCTGCCGCCTGAGGCAGGTTGGCGAGGGGGCCACGGCGCACCGTGCATTCGGGCAGGGAATCGAGGAAGAGCTGGCCGTAGGCCTTGGTCTGCAAGCGGCGGTCAAGCACCACCACCACGCCGCGATCTGTCTTGGAACGGATCAGACGCCCGAACCCTTGCCGGAAGCGCAGGATGGTCTCCGGCACCGAGTACTGGTAGAAAGGCTCGTCGAAGCTCTCGCTGCGGGCGGCGACGATGGGATCCGTGGGCACGGAGAAGGGCAGCCGTGCAATAGCCAGACAGCTCAGCGCTGGCCCCAGGACGTCGATCCCCTCCCAGAAGCTGCGCGTGCCCAGCAGCGCCGCCTTTTCGAGTGTGCGGAAACTCTCCAGCAGTTGGGCCCGCGAACCACCGCCCCCTTGCTCGAGCACGGTGATCCCTTCCTCGGCCAGGCGAGGCCCGATGGCCTTGGCTGTGCGGCGCAACTGGTTGTAGGACGTGAACAGGGCCAGCGTGCGCCCTCGGGTGGCGACGATCAGAGCAGCCAGCGTCCCCTCCACGGCCCGCTGGTAGCCCGGTGCGTTCGGTTCAGGGATGTCGGTGGGCAGGTAGAGCAAGGTGGAGGCCTCGTAGTCGAAGGGCGAACCTACGGCCAAAGTGTCCGCCTCCCAGGCGTGCAGCCGTTCCTGGATGAAGTCGAAGTCACCCGCTGCGCGCAGCGTGGCGGAGGTGAGAATCACTGTCTCCTTGGGCATGAGGAGATGCTTGTCCACAAGCGGGCCGATGTGCAAAGGGGCCACGTGCAGCGAAAGGTGCCGCCCTCGCTCCGGCGGGGCGATCTCCATCCAATAGATGGACGCCGCTGCGGGCTGGCTCACCAGCGCGCTGATGTGTGCCACCTGCTCCCTCACGTGTTGCGTCGCGTCTGCCAGGTTCTGCACCGTCTCTTCGTGATCCGGGATGTCGTATTCGATCAACTCGTTGAGGCCGCCGACGAGCTTCTGCAACCGATCCGCCAGACGGCGCAGGGTGTCGGCCGTGTTGTCCCAGGCGATCTCCACGCTGCTCCAGGCGGGCTGAATGCGTAAGCCCGACATGACGCGGATGCGCTGGTTGTAGGTGCTGCCGCGGCGCAGCAACTCCTGGTCCTCCACGAAGTTGTGCATAGCGTCGAAGGACTCGACGACTTGCCTGTGGGAACGGCTCACCAGTGCCTGGACTGGCGTGACGTAGGCGGCCAGTTGAGTGCGGACCTCCACGGGCAGTGCCTGCTGGCAGCGTGCGAGCAGGTCGGGGAGCAGGCCACCGGGCCGGGCATCGCGCTGGGAGTACAAGCCGCTCAGTAGGCGGGTGATCTGCCGCTCGTCGCTGGCGAAGCTGAGTTGCTGGGTGGTGGCGGCTTCCAGTTGGTGCGCCTCGTCAACAACAAGGTGCTTGTACTCTGGCAGCACGCGGTTCTCCACCGCGACATCGGAGAGTAGCAGGGCGTGGTTGATGATGATCAGGTGGGCGTTCTCGGCTCGGCGGCGGGCCTGATAGAAGTAGCAACGGCCTTGGTGGGCGTGCGAGCACTGATTGGGCAGACAGCTCTCGTTGTTGGCTGCCACCGAGAGCCACACGCCCCTGTCTCGGGTCGTGGGCAGGAAAAGCTCCGACCGGTCGCCGCTCTTGGTGGAGTGGAGCCAGACTAGGACGCGAGCCAGCACGCTCAACTCGCCCGGCGACAGATCGCGGCGGGAGCGCATGGCCGCCAGCCGCCGCAGACAGATGTAGTTAGTGCGCCCTTTGAGCAGGGCGACCCGAACATTGTGAACGGGAGTCCCTCGCCCACCATCTTCTGCGTCCAGCACTGTCAGCACGTTGCGCAGGTCGGGGATGTCCTTGCCGAAAAGCTGATCCTGCAAGTTGATGGTGTTGGTGGAGATGACGACACGCGTGGAGTTCTGCACAGCGTAGTGGATGGCCGGCAGCAGATAGGCCAACGACTTGCCTACTCCCGTGCCAGCTTCGACCAACAGTTGCCCCGCTCCGTCGAAGGCTTGTACCACGGCGCGCAGCATGTCCACCTGGGGAGGGCGATACTCGAAATGCGGGAAGTGTCGAGCGAAAACGCCCTCGGGCTCCAGCATCTGCGCCAGCGCGTCCTCGTCCAATGGCTGGGGAGTGATTGCCGGGTACAGCGGCTCTGCCTCCTCTTCTCCAAAGAGAGGGCCGACATAATCAGCGGTTGCCTCCGCTCCAGGTCCAGCGCCCGCACGGGGTGTGACAAAAGCGCGCTGGCTGCGCCTCCGCTCGACCTCGTGGAAGAAGGGGCGCAGACGCCAATTGCTGCTGGCTGCCAGCCGGTTGATTTCCCGGATCGTCTGCAGCGGCACCTCGGTCTCGGCGTAATGCATGAGGGCCAGCAGAAGAGCCTGAGTGGCGTGGGCGTCGTCCAGGGCGCGGTGCTGCTGGGAAAAGGAAATGCCGAAGTGAGCCACCAGCCGGCCGAGGCTGTAGCGACCTTGCTTGGGCAGAAGGATACCAGCCAGTTCGAAGGTATCCAGGTAAGGGTTGTGGAAGTGCACCCCCTGCTGCCGCAGGAAGCCGAGGTCGAAGTCCACGCTGTGGCCGACAATGATCGTGCTTGAGTCGCCGACGAGGTGGCGTAAGGCCCCTGTCATGTCGGAAAGGGTCGGCGCGCTGGCCACCATCTGCGAGGTGATGCCCGTCAATTGGGTGATGCTGAAAGGGACGGGGCGGCGTGGATTGATGAGGCTGGACCACTCGTCCAGCACCCGGCCGTCGTCGCGGAAGCGCACAGCGCCGATCTCGATAATGGCGTCTCGCTCGGCGTTGATGCCTGTTGTTTCCGTGTCCAAAGCAACGTAGATTTGGGTCATGTGTGTTCCACTTGACGAAGCCTCAATTGTATGTAGGAAACCTGAAGTATCTTTCATTCGGCGACGGCATTATACATCAAAGGGAGGAAGTGGACAAGGTAACTACCCAGGCTGCCACGGAATAGGATGTTCTAGGCTCTCAGCCCTCGTCCTCGAGGGCGGCTCTGGCGAGAGTATCTCGTTCTGAGCAGCTATTTGCCGCACAAGCCGCCCCCGGGACGGGGGCTGGAAGCATAGGCTGAGTAGTAACTGGACAAGGAAACAAGCAGACAAGGGTGGCACTTGTCCCCTTGTTTTCTTGTCTACTTGCCAACTGTCGTGGTATACTGTGACTGTGCATTGAACCACGGACTTCGTTGGCGCGTGATGGGCACAGTACTCATAGGAGCAACGTTCATGAACATCAGAGATACGGCCACGGCTGTGTTGGAGAATATTGGTCGGGTCATCGTCGGTAAGGAGGAGGTAGCGGAGTTGGCGCTGGTTGCGCTTCTCTGCGAAGGGCACGTGCTAATTGAGGACGTGCCAGGTATCGGCAAGACAACGCTGGCCAAGACCATTGCCCGCAGCCTGGGCTGCACTTTCTCCCGCATCCAGTTCACCCCCGACCTCTTGCCCTCGGACGTTACGGGTCTCTCCTATTTCAACCAGAAGAGGCAGGAGTTCGAGTTTCGGGCCGGGCCGGTGATGGCCCAGATTGTGTTGGCCGACGAGATCAACCGCGCCACGCCCCGCACGCAAAGCGCGCTGCTGGAGGCCATGCAGGAACGACAGGTCACCGTGGATGGCGTGACCCACCCGCTGCCGCGTCCCTTCCTGATCCTCGCTACTCAGAACCCCATCGAACTGGAAGGCACCTTCCCTTTGCCCGAGGCGCAGATCGACCGCTTCCTGATGCAGGTGCGCATTGGCTATCCCGACGAGGAAGAGGAGAACGCCATCCTGTTGCGTTTTCAACATGAGGATCCGCTGGAGACGCTGGAGCCTGTGGTGTCCGGCGAGGCGCTGCTGGAGATGCAGAAGGCGGTGAAGCACATCCGTGTGGAGAAGTCGGTGCGGGAGTATCTGGTGAAGGTGGTGCGGGCGACGCGGGAGCATCCCGCGGTGGACCTGGGGGTCAGCCCGCGGGGCACGCTGGCGCTGTACAGGACCTGCCAGGCGCTGGCCGCCGTGCGGGGGCGCGATTTTGTCATGCCCGACGACGTTAAGTATCTGGCCCCCTGGGTGCTGACCCATCGCATCCACATCAATCCGCAGACGCGGCTGCGCGGCCGCACGCCGGAGGAAGTCGTGGCGGAGATTGTGAGTGAAGTGCCGGTGCCGGTGGTGGATTGAAGGCTGAAGGGGAAATGACGGAAAGATGGAGCAGATCGGCAGACACGGTGGAGGGAGCGGGCGCCGCTCGTGCTGAAGAGCGTTCTCGTGAACGCCTCGCCTCTTTCTTCGCCGGCCGCCGGATGGTCATTGATGTTCAGAAACAAGAACAGTTCAGCGAAGCCTGGTTGGTGCTGGCGGCCATCCTCACCCTATTCGGCGTGGGTTTCCGCCGCCAGGGGCTGCTGCTCATCGCCCTGTCGTTGCTGACCATTGTCCTCGTCTCCTGGCTCTGGAACCGTTTGTCGCTGTGGGGCGTGAGCTATCGTCGCCTTTTCAGCGAGCGCCGCGCCTTCTGCGGCGAGACGGTGGAGGTGACGTTGCAGGTGGACAACCGCAAGTTCTTACCGCTGAGCTGGCTGCGGGTGGAGGACACCTTCCCCACCGACTTGCCGCTGGAGGGGGGCGAGGTGGTGATCTCCGCGGGCA
>CBDURC010000099.1:0-10834 GCA_965369635.1 uncultured Anaerolineales bacterium
CTTATGGATCGGGGGCACGAGGTGTTCATCTTCGCCCCTGCCTGTCGCGGCTACGAGGATGGCGAGGACGGCATCTTCCGCTATCCGGCCATTGACTTGCCTGAGAGCTTGAATGCCTCTCTGGCTTTGCCTTTCTCGCCTCGAATCTCGCGCCTTCTCCCCGCACTTGGACTTGACGTCATCCACAGCCATCATCCCGCCATCATGGGGAGGGAAGCGGTTCGTGTGGCCCGCAAGCTACGGGTGCCGCTGGCCTTCACCTGCCATAGCCGCTACGAGGACTACTCCTGCTACGTGCCCGTAGGAGAAGGTGGCGATCCGCTGATCAAGAAGGCAATCCGGCGCGTCGTGGCCAATTACCTGAACGATTGCGATCTGGTGGTCTGTCCCTCGCAATATATGATGCGACTGCTGGAGGAACTCGGCGGCGCTCAGTGCATGGAGATCATCCCCACACCTGTGCGGCTGGATGCTTTCGGGCGAGGAGAAGGGGAGTGGGTCAGGAAGAAGCATGACCTTGGCGCGGGCGAGCGGGTACTGGTCTACGTGGGGCGGTTTGCCATGGAGAAAGGCATCCCCTTCCTGCTGCGGGCCTTCCGGTTGGTGCTGGCGGAGGAGTCTGGATGCAAGCTGATGCTAGTGGGCAGCGGGCCAGAGGAGAAGCACTTGCGGCGGCAGGTGCAGGAGCTGGGCATCGGCGGTGAGGTGGTGTTCGCTGGCTACGTGGAGCACATCCAGGTGCCCGACTATCTGGCCGCTGCTGATCTCTTCGTCTTCGCGTCCAGGTCGGAAGTTCAGCCGTTGTCGGTGTTGGAGGCCTTGGCCGCTAGCTTGCCCTCCGTGGCGGTGCGCACCTGGGCGACGGAGGATATGCTCACGCCGGGAGTGGATAGCGTCCTGACAGAGCACGACGAAACGGCCTTCGCCGCCGAGGTTGTGCGCTTGCTGCGAGATACTGCGGAACGTCATGCACTTGCGCAGCAGGCCAGGCGCACGGCGCAGCGCTACTCCATCGAAGCTACCACGGAGAAGCTCGAGAAGGCATACGAGCGGTCGCGGCGCGAGAAATCGGCTGCTTGAGTGCATCTTCCGCCTCTTTGGCTGACCTGTTTCGTCACCGCTTCCGCCCTTGCAGCAGCGCGGCCAGCTCTTGCAGCGGAGCAAGCGCCGCTTCCTCCATCCCTGTGGCAGCCAGCGCTTCCAGTGCCTGTTGGAGAGCTTCCTCAGCCAGCCGCTCGGCGTAGCCGCGGGCGTGGACCTCTTCCAGTAACACCAGTACGGAGGTGATGTCTTCGGGTGTCAGTTCCCGCTTCTGGTATATTTCCCTCAGCCGCTCGCCGACTGCGCTCTGCAGGGCGTAGACTACGGGCAGCGTCTTCTTCTTCTCCATGATGTCGCTTGCAGCCGACTTGCCCATGAGCGCCTCATCACCCCAGATGCCCAGGATGTCGTCTTCGATCTGAAACGCGATCCCCAGCATCCTGCCGAAGCGGTGGAAGTGACCGATTCTGTCGGCAGGCGCTCCGGCCAGTAGTGCCCCTAATTGGGTCGAAAGCCCCATCAGCGCCGCTGTCTTGCCCCTGATCATCTCCACGTACTCGTCCACGGTCACGTCGAGCCGCGCTTCGAAACTCATGTCCAGGTACTGCCCCTCCGTCAGTGCTACACACGTGTCGTGGAAGGCGTGGGTCGCCCCCAAGACGCGGTCTGCCGGCACGTCCTGTTCCGAGAGCTGCCCCAGTGTTCGGTGCGCCAGGGCGAACAGAGCGTCGCCCACGTTGATCGCCTGCGGCACGCCCCAGAGCGCCCAGACGGCCGGGCGGCCCCGTCGGGTGGGACTGTCATCCTCGATGTCGTCGTGCACCAGCGAGAAGTTGTGCAGGATTTCGATGGCTGTCGCCGCCGGCAGTGCCACCTGCACGTCCTCGCCTGCTGCTTCGCAGGCCAAGAGGCAGAGCAGAGGGCGCAGCCGCTTGCCACCGCCGGCAGGCTTCGACTGAAACCTCTGATCCACCCAACCCAAGTGATAGTGCATCATGCCGTGGTGGGCGGCCAGTGTCCTGTGCGACGTTTGCAGCGCTGCCTGCAGTGCCTCTTCGATCAGCGGCAGATAGCGAGCCATGGCCTCCCTGATGTTCATCCTGTGCTCTCCTGAGCGGCTACTCAATGTCATCAAGTTAAGCGTAGTCTAGCCCCTTGTGGGCGTCTTGGGGCAGCAAGAACGGGCACAAGGCCCTATGCTACACCTTAACTTACTGACATTGAGCGGCTACTGACCGCCGCCGATGACCTGCAAGGGCACGGCATCGCGAAAACTGGTGAGTCCAGCGGCTGTGCCGAAGTACACCAAACCATCGGGGGCCACGAGTACGACGTTCACCGCGTCAGCGGTTGGCCTGCCTGCTGTTGCGTAGGACAGCCACGCACTACCAAAGCCGTAGGCCGCACCCCGCGCCGTGCCGATCCACATGCCACCGATGGCGTCGAAGGCGATGTCGTACACCGGCACATCGACGAGGGCGTCGAAGACCGTTTGCACGCGCCACTCCTCGCCCGTCCAGACGCCCAGACCGCCCCCCGTCCCGGAGCTGTCGGCCATCGCTGCCCAGAGCGAGCCATCAGGGGCCACACTCAGCGCGCTGACGCTGTCCCCCACCAGGCCATCCTGGGGACCGAAAAACTGCCACCCTTCGCCATCGTAGCGAGCGACGAGAGCCCCCTCTCCCGTCGGCGGGGGAGTGGTGAATCCCAGCCAGACCGCGCCATCCTCATCCACGGCTATAGCATTGACCTCCGTCGAGCGGACGTTTTCGGGCAGGGGCAGCGGCTGCCATGCTTCGCCGTCGAAGCGGGCCGCGCCGAGTCTCGTCCCCGCCCAGACAGTGCCCTGGGCATCGGCAGCCAGTGCGTTGACCTCGTCGCTGGGCAGGCCATCGGCCGTGGTGTAGGTGAGCCATCGGATCCCGTCGTAGCGGGTGATGCCCGCTGGCGTGGCGAACCAGAATTGCTCCAGGGGATCGAGGAGCAGGGCATGCACAGTGTCGTTGGCCAGCCCGTCTTCCTGCTCCTGGATCGCGATCCAGTAGGTGCCGTCCGACAGCGTGATCCCGCTATTCCCGCAGGCGATCCACAGCCGCCCCTCCGTGTCGAGGATCAGATCGCTGACGAGATCCTCAGTCAGCCCATCGTCGGTGCCCGTCGTCGGTGCCGTCGTCGGTGATGAAGTGTGCCACTCTGGTTCCGAAGGCGTGCCGTTGAGCCGTGCCAGTCGCCAGCCGTCAGCTTGGCGGACAATCTCCCATACTTCGTCTTCGCTCCGTGCCACTTCTCCGGTGAAGGGGTCGGTCCAGCGCAGGGCCACGGTGACGCGAGCGGCATCGGTGGTCTCCTCCAACAACTCCAGTCGCTCCAGGCGCAGGTCTGGCAGCCACATCAGACGATCACCAAGGGCTGCAGCGTCGAGTTGGGCCTGGAGATCGCCGCTCAACCAGCGATAGGCAGTGTTGGCATCCTCTGCAGCCAGAGCCTGGTAGTAGTGCACCAGCGCAGCCTCAGGGTGTGGTGCGTCCGCCGGTGCCTCCGTTTCCCACGTGGTCTCATACAGCACTTGATAGCGGCCATCCTCCCACAGCGCCGAGCCGCGGGTGATGATACCGGAGCGAGGGAAGACGTGCTCCAGAGTGGCGAAGCGCAGTTGCTCTCCGACATCCTCTTCGATGGTCAACTCGCCCCGGGCTTGAAGGCCCAGCAGCCGCACGTAGCCCTCGCCGTCCCACTGGAAGACGTGCACGGCGGGCGTCTCCGCATCCCAATGCCCTTCCAGCAGCAGCTCTGTTCTCCCGTCGCCGTTGATGTCCTCCACGCGCAGTTTCTCCCAGTTGTCCTGGAAGAGCTCCACTGCTGCTCCGTGGCCCAGCCAGTACACATCGGGAAGGGGGACGGTGTCGGCGGAAGGCGTATGTGTGGGGGTCTCCGAGGTGGGGGGCTCGGCGACGAGGCCTCGGATGAAACCATCTGGTCGGTCGCTGTCGCGGTAGAGTATGATCGTCTCCTCTATACCGTCGTCGTCGGTATCGACCGCTTGCACGTGCACTAGCTGCGACCTAGGCGACAGGAAGTACTGAAGAGGTGGTAGGAAGGGCATGGGTGTGGGAGATGGCAGGCTGGGACTTGGAGTCGTCTTGGGTGGTGATGTGGGAGATGCGACCGGCAGCGTTGCCTTGGGTGTCAAGCTTCGCGGACAGGCGGCGAGTGCCAGTGGCAGTAGGATGAGGAGCGCCAGCAGTCCCGACGTGCGCATGCAGAGGCGCAGGCAGCGCCTACTTGCAGGGAAGTGGAAGTTGGAGGATAGAGATAGAAATAGGGAATGAAGGGATCTGGTCATACGTTCTCCTCGCAGCACCAGGAGGGCAGTATCATCACGAAGTCACGCATCACGTTTCACGGGATGGTGCAGGCGGAAGTTCTCTCGCTACCGCCAGAGGCCCGCCCCGCCCCAAGCGGGGCCCGATGTCGGTCTCCGGAACTTCCGCGTACATTGTAGCACGATGCAGGCCAAAAGCCAAGTCGCCGTTTCTCTTTTTGTCTCAAACCAGGTATAATGACTGATGGTAGACATGAAGCTGGACATTGGCGATTATGCTCGTTGTGACGACTTCGGTCATCCAAATGGGGCGAAAGCGGACTGAAGTCGCTACTACGAACTCCGCATCCTGGGGTTAGTCGGTGATCATGCCTCAGGTGTAGGCTACTCAGAGATTCGCCAAAGTCGAGTATGAAGGTTCGAAGCTACGGGTCTGCAGCACTCGGCCTGGCCTCGGATCTGCGACCATGAAGCCAGTGTAGGAGCACAGTGCCATGAGGACGATCAAACTGGATGGCGAGTCGCTGACCATTGACGATGTGGTGGCTGTGGCGCGGGCAGCACCGGGAACGGTGTCGCTGCGCCTTACGCCCGACGCGCGGCACAAGGTGCGGCGGGCTAGAGAAGCCGTTGAGGGATTCGTGGCCCGTGGGGATGTCATCTATGGCATCACCACTGGCTTCGGTGCTTTCAAAGACAAAGTCATCCCGCCTAACCAGGTGCGCCAGCTTCAGCGCAACATCATTATGAGCCACGCGGTGGGCGTGGGGGAACCCTTCTTGGCGGAGGTAGTGCGGGCGATGATGCTGGTGCGGGTCAACGCGCTGGCCAAAGGGCATTCGGGCATCCGCCTGAAGACGCTGGAGATGCTCTTGGCCATGATGGAGCGGGGACTGCATCCCATTGTGCCCAAGCAGGGTTCGCTGGGAGCCAGCGGCGACCTGGCTCCGCTGGCTCACATGGCGCTGGTGCTCATCGGCGAAGGTGAGGCGGAGGTCGAGGGGAAACGTCTTCCGGGACGCGAGGCGCTGTGCCGGGCCGGGCTGGAGCCGATCACGTTGGAGGCCAAGGAGGGGCTGGCGCTGACCAACGGCACCGCACTGATGGCTGGCTTGGGCTCGCTTCTGGTCATCGAGTCGGAGCGCACGGCGCGAGTGGCTGACATCGCCGGCTGTCTCAGCCTGGAGGCGCTGTACGGCACCACGGTGGCCTTCGATGCTCGAATCCACGCTGTCCGTCCCCATCCACGGCAGTTGGAGTGTGCCACGCGACTGCGCCGGCTGCTGGAGGGCTCGACTTTCGTGCGTGATGCCAGGGGGCAGACCTGCCTGGGGCGCAGACAGGCATCAGGGGTCGGAGATCGGGGAGCGAAGATTGACCCGCAGGACGCTTACACGCTGCGCTGCATCCCTCAGGTACATGGTGCCTGTCAGGACGCCGTCAAGTACGCCCGCTGGGTGGTGGACATCGAGCTCAATAGCGCTACTGACAACCCTCTCATCTTCTTCGATGAGGCGGGGGAGCCCGTATGCCTTTCTGGTGGCAACTTCCACGGCGAACCGTTGGCCATTGCCTTCGACTATCTGGGGCTGGCGCTGACCGAGTTGGGCAACATGGCCGAGCGTCGCCTCACTCGTCTGACCGACGGCAGCAGCAACCGCCACGTGCTGCCCGACTTCTTGACCCAGCACGGGGGCCTCAACTCTGGCTTCATGCTGACCCAGTACACGGCCGCCGCGCTGGCCTCGGAGAACAAGGTGCTGGTGCATCCTGCCAGTGCGGACACCATTCCCACCTCGGCCAACATGGAGGACCACGTCTCCAACGGCCCGGCTGCTGCCCGCCAGGCGCGGCGTATCTTGCGCAATCTGGACTACATCCTGGCCATCGAACTGTTCGCCAGCGCGCAGGGGATTGACTTCCGCCGCCAGGTGTTGGGACCGAAGGCCCAACTGGGCCGGGGTACGGCTGTTGCCTATCGGCTCATTCGAGAAAGGGTGCCTTTTCTCGAAGAGGATGCGATCATGTACCCCTATATCGAGGCAGTGCACGAACTGGTGGTCAGCGGCGAGTTGGTGGCTGCGGTAGAGGCAGCGATGGTCTAGTTTCACCAAGGGGCATGGCTTTCGATTGCCCGGCCCAGCAAAGGGTGGTATAATCTGCTCTTGAAAGAGATGTTATCAGCACTCAGTTCACATAAGGATGCAGAACATGGACACAACACAACTGACTCAGATGGTCAACTGGCTGGACGAGGAACTGCGCCGCGAGCGGGTTGGGATCACCAAGCTGCAGCAACTGGTGGAGCGGCAGACGGGTGAACTCAGCGAGCAATCGCGACAGGTCAAGGACCTGGAAGGCCGTCTTGCCAATACCCAAGCACAGCTCGCCAAGTTCGCTCGACTGGATGAAACCCTTCAGCAGTTCAAGAACGAAGTAGTGCTTTTGCTCGACAAGCGGGATGAGCAGCGCCGCAAAGCGCAGCGGGAGACGGTACGGCTGCGCATGGCGGAACGCGAAGCACAGTCCAAGACCATGGGCGAAGTACGCAGGGAGTTGCAGGATTTGCCTCGATACGAGGAGCAACTGCGGCTTCGTGAGGCGGAGGATCGCCGTCTTGGGGGATTGCTGATGAGCTTGCGTCACGAGGTCACCGCTATGAGCAAGGACTTCGACGAGCGGGCTCGCAATCTGTCCTACCTGACAGAGCAGCGTGCCTACGACAACAAGCGCATCGCCGGTCTGCAAGAGGAGAACCTGACGCTCCTCAAGCGCACTGAGAAGCAAGACAGCAGGTTGAAGTCGTTGGAGGACAGAACCCAGCGTCACGAGCGCCACGTTCAGGAACTGCTGCAATTCAAGACCAATCTGAAGCGAGAGCAAACGGAGTGGATGGAGAGCCAACGGGTGGCTCATGAACGGCGCAAGCGAGAGATGACCCAGTGGCGGGAGGAAGTGGAAGCGCACCGTCAAGAGGTGCGCAACCTGTCGGACCACATGCAGGAGTTCAACGAAGCGGCTCAGGCCGGGCGGCAGACGATGGTCATGCTGGAGACCTTCCAGGAACAGCTCCGGCGGGATCAGAATCAGATAGCGGAACTGCAGCGGTTGGCCGAGGAGCGTCAGCGCAAGGAGCTGGAGGCATGGCAGGGAGATGACGAGAAGCGCTGGAAGAAACACGAGTTGCAGTGGGAGCATCAATGGAAGGAGCAGTACCAGCGCCACAACGAGCTGATGACGCGGCTCGCGTCGCTGGAAGATGAGATCAACGCGCTACAGCAACAGTTGGCTGGTCTGTGGCGTCTACGAGAAGTGGAGAACGCCCACCGGCTGGCCGAATTGCAGCGCTGGCAAAGTGAGTTCGAGAAGGCGGTCGGTGAGCGGGACAGCCTGATGCGGAAACGGAGATGAAGTCAGCGGAGAAGCGGAAAGAGCGGAAAGGTAGGGGGCATTCGGCTTGTTCCGCTGTTCCGCTGACCATTCAGGCCCGGAGATGATGAGGAGAGGCGACTGACCCATGCGCGTTATCGGCACGGCGGGGCACGTAGACCACGGCAAGTCGAGGCTCGTGCTGGCTCTCACGGGTATTGACCCCGACCGTCTGCCCGAAGAGAAAGCACGGGAGATGACCATTGACCTCGGCTTTGCCTGGCTGACGCTGCCCAGCGGCGAGCAGGTCGGCGTGGTGGACGTGCCTGGGCACATTGACTTTATCAAGAACATGCTGGCCGGGATCGGCGGCATTGACGCGGCCCTCTTCGTCGTGGCTGCTGACGAGGGAGTCATGCCCCAGACGCGGGAGCACCTGGCGATCCTCGACCTCTTGGACGTACCTGCCGGTGTAGTGGCTCTCACCAAAACGGACCTGGTGCAGGAGCCCGAGTGGCTGGAGCTTGTCCAGGAGGAGGTGAGCGAACTGCTGGCCGGCACCTGCCTGTCCGTCGCGCCCGTAGTGCCGGTCTCCGCTCGTACGGGCGAGGGGTTGCCCCGGTTACTGGAGGCGCTGGAGACCGTGCTGGAGAACGCACCGCCGCGGCGAGACATGGGGCGGCCGCGCCTGTCCATTGACCGTGTGTTCACCGTGGCTGGCTTCGGAACCGTCGTCACCGGCACCCTCAGCGATGGCACCTTGGAGGTCGGCCAGGAGGTGGAGATCGTGCCCCGCTTGGGGCGGGGCGGGCCTGGCGGAGTGCGGGCACGCATCCGCGGCCTGCAGACGCACAAGCGCAAGATCGAGCGGGCCGTGCCTGGTAGCCGCGTGGCCATCAACCTCAGCGGTGTGCGCACCGCACAACTCCAGCGCGGCCTGGTGGTCACCTTGCCGGGCCTGCTCCGCCCCACGCAGCTTGTGGACCTGCGGCTGCGGCTGCTGCCTGATGCTCCTGCCCCGCTCAAACACAGCCAGGAGGTGGACTTCTTCTGCGGCGCGGCCGAGGTGGTGGCCCGCACCCGCTTGCTGGATGCGGAGGTGATCCCATTGGGTGGCGAGGGGTGGGTGCAGGTCCGTCTCCGTGAGCCGGTGGCTGTAGCTGCTGGCGATCGCTTCATCCTGCGGCAGCCTTCCCCGAGTCGCACGCTGGGAGGCGGGCGGGTGGTCAACCCTCACCCGAAGCGGCACCACCGCCGCTTCCGCCACGAGACCATCGCCCGCCTGGAGACACTGGCCCGCGGCCAGCCGGAGGACGTCCTGCTGCAGGCGCTGCAGGAGCGGGAACCTGGCGGTGCACGAGAGGCAGTGGCCGCAAGCGGATTGGGAGGAGCGGCCATTGGTGCGCTGGACAAATTGCTGTCCACAGGGCAACTATCGTTCCTCGGCGTGAGCGAGGAAGTGGTACGCGCAGCGCAGGCGGTGGCGAGCAACCGCTACCTGGTGTCGTCCGCAGGGTGGCAGCATCTGAAGCAGAGGCTGCAGTCCGTGTTGGTTGACTACCATAACCAGCACCCGCTGCGATTGGGCATGCCCCGCGAAGAGCTGAAGAGCCGGCTGCAACCGCGCCGTGCGTGGCCGGGCAGGCTGTTCAACGAGCTGGTCGGCCGGGCTGTGGCTGAAGGGGTTGTGGTCGAGGCGGAAGAGTTCATCCGCACTGCCGCTCACGTGGTGCGTTTCTCTCCGGAGCAACAGAAGCAGGTGGATGCCCTTCTCGGCCGTTTCCGCGCCCAGCCTTACACGCCCCCTTCGGTGGCGGAGGCCACGGTCAGCCTCGCCCCAAGCGGGGCCAGCATCGGCCCCGACGTGCTCCAGGCCCTGATCGAGGCCAAGACGCTTACGCGGGTCAATGAGGGTGTTCTCTTCTTGGCTGAGACCTACCATGAGATGGTGGAGCGGATAGTGGCGCATCTGCGGTCCGAGGGGAGCATCACGGTGGCTCAGGTGCGAGATATGTTCGCAACCAGCCGCAAGTACGCTCTGCCGCTCATGGAGCACCTGGACGAGCGGAGGGTGACCCGTCGGGTGGGCGACAAGCGAGTGTTGCGTTGAGCAAGCTGTCGGCGGCGATGATTCAGACGGCCTTGACCACCGCCTGGCTGGGGCGGCCAGCCCCGCTTGGGGCGGGGCCAGTGCACTACTTCGCCCGTGTTGGCTCGACCAACGACGTAGGCCGCGAACTGGCCCGCGGCGGCGCGGCAGAGGGGACCCTGATCATCGCCGAGGAGCAGACCCTTGGCAAGGGGCGTCTGGGGCGGCGCTGGTGGGCACCGCCTGGCTCCTGCCTGCTGCTCTCGCTGATCTTCCACCCGCCTCTGGCTCCAGCACAAGCGCAGCAACTGACCATGATCGCCGGGCTGGCCTGTGCCGAGGCGGTGGAAGCGCAGACCGGTCTCCGCCCGGGGCTGAAGTGGCCCAACGATCTGGTGCTGGAAGACAAGAAGCTGGCGGGAATCCTCACCGAGTTGGAGACGGAAGGGGAACAGCTCGTTTCTGCCGTGGTGGGCGTCGGCCTCAACGTCAACGTGGACTTCCGGCTGCAGGCCGATGCCGAATTGCAGCGTACTGCTATCGGGCTTTCGCAGGTGCTGGGAGCGCCGGTGGATCGCCTGTCCCTACTCAATAAACTGCTGGTGCGGTTGGAGCAACGCTACGAACGGCTGCGGGTGGGGAAGTCGCCTCATGCGGAGTGGGCTGCGCGCCTGGTGACGTTGGGGCGCACTGTGCGGGTTACGACCCTCTCCCCCTCCTTCCCCCTGCCAGGGAGAGAGAGTGTGCTGGAGGGCGAGGCCGTGGGAGTGGACGCCGACGGCGCGCTGCTGCTGCAACTGCCTGACGGTCACCAGGAGCGAGTGCTGGCCGGGGATGTGACGTTGCGCGAGACATGAAGTCAGCGGAGAAGCGGAAAGAGCGGAAAGGTAGGGGGTCATTCCGCTTGTTCCGCTGCTGCGCTGACCATTCAGGCCTCAGCAACGTCAGCGGACGGAGCGGGAGAAGCGGAAAGAGCGGAAAGGTAGGGGGTCATTCCGCTTGTTCCGCTGTTC
>CBDURC010000100.1:0-10800 GCA_965369635.1 uncultured Anaerolineales bacterium
TCAGCTCGCAAGTATCGGGCTACGGTCGAGTACGACGGCACTGACTATTACGGTTTTCAGATCCAGGCGGACAAGCCCACAGTCCAGGGAGCTATCGAGGAATCGCTGGCCCAGACCGTGAAGGAGGCTGTCCGCATCGCCGGTGCCGGACGCACGGACAGCGGTGTGCATGCCCGAGGCCAAGTGATCAGTTTTCGCGTGGCCTGGCACCATTCGCTGGGCGATTTGCAGAGGGCGCTCAATGCGAGGTTGCCGCGGGACATCGTCATCCGCGAACTGGAGCATGCGCAGGAGGATTTCCATCCGCGGTTCAGCGCTCGCAGCCGAGTGTACCGCTACACGGTGCTGAATCAGCCGTTGCGGTCGCCGCTCGCGCGGCACTTTGCCCAGCAGTTGACCGAGCCATTGAATCTGTCAGCGATGAACGGGGCTGCATCTCTTCTGCTGGGCCGTCACGATTTCGCCACTTTTGGCAACCCGCCTCAGGATGGGAGTACCGTGCGAGAGGTGATGCAGGCAGCGTGGACGCAGGCGGGCGACTGCTTCTGCTTCAACATTGAGGCCAATGGTTTTCTGCGGCGCATGGTGCGCACGATAGTGAGCGCTCTGTTGGTGGTGGGACAGGGACGGATGGCAAAGGAGGGCATCGCTGCACTGTTGGCAGCGCGAGATCGGAGTCAGTCGCTGCCCCCGGCGCCGGCCTGTGGCCTCTGTCTGATGCAGGTCAAGTACTGAAGTGAGGGGTTCCAGAGTGAGGACATATTCAGCTAAGGCTTCCGAAATACAGCGGGAGTGGTGGGTGGTGGATGCTGCTGGCCAGACGCTGGGCCGCATGGCCACCAGGATCGCCACGATACTGAGGGGCAAGCACAAGCCCATGTACACGCCGCACATGGATTGCGGCGACCATGTCATCGTCATCAACGCGGGCAAGATTCAGGTCACAGGCAAGAGACTGGATCAGAAGGTGTACTATCGCCATTCGGGCTATCCAGGTGGTCTGAAGAGCATCACCTTGCGGGATCAGCTTCAGAAGCATCCCACGCGGGCTATCCAACTGGCGGTACGTGGCATGCTGCCCAAGAACCGTCTGGGGCGGCAGATGATCAAGAAGTTGAGGGTATACGCTTCCGACACGCATCCTCACGAGGCGCAGCAGCCCAAGGTGATGGAGCTGTAGGAGTTTATCTCTTCTTTCAGGGAGGAACTTAGAAAATGTCGGCCAGGTATTACGAAGCAGTGGGACGGCGGAAGACGGCCTCGGCGCGGGTGCGGCTCTACGCCGGCACAGGTAAGATCGTCGTGAATGACAGGGAAATGGACGAATACTTCCCTCGCCTGGGGGATCGGTGCCATCTCTTGGAGCCACTGGAGGTCACCGGGAACAAGGATAGCTTCAACATCACCGTGCTGGTCAAGGGAGGAGGCCCCAGCGGTCAGGCGGGCGCGGTGCGGCACGGCATTGCCCGAGCGCTGGTAGTCTCCGATGAGAACCTGCGCAGGCCGCTGCGCCGCGGTGGTTTCCTCACTCGCGATGCGCGCATGAAAGAACGCAAAAAGTACGGCCTCAAGAGAGCGCGCAAGGCACCGCAGTACACCAAGCGCTAAGAATGGAGCGATCACGCATCAAGTGATCCAGTTGTCTATCTGTGTGGGTCGTGGTACACGCACCACGTGACACGTACTACGTGTGGCGTGGTGCGTTTTGCATTCTGCGCCATGATTGGAGGTCAAGGGACAATGCCCCGCGTGGGGATACTGACCGTCAGCGACCGCAGCCATCGAGGCGAGCGAAAAGACCTCAGCGGGCCGGCCATCAGGGAAGTGGTGCTGGAGCGGCTGGAAGGTGCTCACGTGGAGGTGGAGGCAGTGGTGCCTGATGAGTTGGACATCATCAGCGGCTCCTTGGTGGCTTGGGCAGACGAGGTAGGGTTGGACCTCATCCTGACCACCGGGGGCACGGGGTTTGGGCCGCGGGATGTGACGCCGGAGGCGACTCGCTCAATCCTGATACGAGAAGCTCCTGGCTTGGTCGAGGCCATGCGGGCGGCCAGCTTGCAGATCACGCCGCACGCCATGCTGAGTCGGGCGCTTGCTGGCATCCGTGGTCGCACGCTGATCGTCAATTTGCCCGGTAGCCCCAAGGCGGTGCGGGAGAACCTGGAGGTCATCCTGCCTGCACTGCCCCACGCACTGGCGCTGCTGCGGGGCGAGACGCCGGATGGGTAGAGTGACTCCGCCGAAAGGCGCCAAGAGCCGTCAGCGGATTGAGCGGATGAAGCGGATGAAGCGGATAGGAGTGGCAGGAGAATCGAAGGGGGGATCTGCTATGAGATCACGTTCCAAGTATCGCTGGTTCGTCGTTGGCGTGTTCTTCGCCTTCATGTTGCTCCACCAGGCCGACAAGTTGTTGATTGGGCCGCTCACTACCCCTATCATGGAGACGTTCCACCTCAACGAGGCCCAGATGGGGGCTGTGTTCACCGGAGCGCTGATCGTCGGAGCGATCCTTTATCCGCTGTGGGGCGTTCTGTACGACCGCTACGCACGGGCCAAGCTGCTGGCCTTGGCCAGTTTCATCTGGGGAGCCACGACCTGGCTCAGCGCCATTGCCCCCACCTATCCGGCTTTCCTGGCCACGCGTGCTTCGACGGGGGTTGACGACTCCAGTTACCCTGGCCTCCATAGCCTGATCTCCGACTACTTCGGGCCGCAGGTGCGGGGGAAGATCTACGGGCTGTTGCAGCTCACCGCTCCTCTGGGCTACATGTTGGGGATGGTGCTGGCCTTGCTGCTAAGCGATGTCGTGGGCTGGCGTGGCGTGTTCTACATCACCGGATCGCTCGGCGTCTTGCTGGCCATCGTGATCTTCTTCGGCGTGCGCGAACCGCCGCGTGGCAGGAGCGAGCCGGAACTGGCAGACCTGAAAGAGATTAGCATCTACCGGTTTGACTGGAAGATCGCCCGGGATCTGTTTCGCAAGCGCAGCCTCGTTCTCCTGTTCATCCAGGGCTTCTTTGGCGTCTTCCCCTGGAACGTCATCACCTACTGGTTCTTCCGCTACCTGGAAACGGAGCGCGGCTATTCCTCGGACGCGGTGTTGACGACGATGGTGGTGGCGGTGGCGGTGTTGGCTTCCGGCTATTTCATCGGCGGGGCGGCAGGGGATTTCCTGTTCAAACGCACGCTGCGCGGTCGCCTTTTCGTCAGCACGACCGGCGTGCTCCTGGGAGCCGTCCTGATCTTCATCACCATGAACGTCCCTGTAGACAATCGTGGGCTTTTCCTGGTGATGCTGAGCATCACTGCTCTGTTCATCCCCTTTGCTGCGCCCAACGTGATTTCCACGGTCTACGACGTCACCCTGCCGGAGGTGCGCAGCACGGCGCTGGCCATTCAGATGTTCATAGAGTCAGCCGGCGCAGCGTTAGCCCCCCTCCTCGCCGGCCTGATCGCTGTGCGGTCATCGCTCAAGGATGCGATTCTGATCATCTGTGTGGCGGCCTGGGTGCTTTGCTTCATCTTCTTTGCCGTCACCGCCTACCTGGTTCCCAAGGACATTGAGACGCTGCGCGGCCAGATGCGCCGGCGTGCGGAGCAGGAAAAGGCCGCTCAGGCGAGCCGGTCCGCTTGATGGGCTTGTGGAGAAACAGGGCTCTCCTTTTGATCAATCCACCGTCAGCGTCTTGCTCAGGTTGCGGGGGAAGTCGGGGTCGTAGCCTCGCAACAGGCTGAGCCGGTAGGACAGCAGTTGCAGTGGCAGTGTGGCCAGCACTGGGTTGAACAGCGGGCCAGCCTGGGGCAGCACGATCAGGTCGTGGACGTTGGCCCGTAGCCGCTCGTCCTCCTCCCCGATGGCGATGGCTCGTCCGCCGCGGCAGGTGGTCTCGTTGATGCCGCTGACCAGGAGCGGCACATCCTCCGGCCCGGTGACGAAGATGACGGGGTAGCCATCGTGCACGGCGGAGAGCGGCCCGTGCTTGAACTCGGTGGAAAGCATCCCCTCGCAGTGGGTGTAGGTGACCTCTTTGAGCTTTAATGCACCCTCCAGCGCAATGGGGTAGGTGAGGCCATAGCCCAGGCAGTACAGGTCGTCTTGGTGCGCCAAGTCCGCTTCCAGTGCTGCCACCTGCGGCTCGGTGGCCACCAGTGTGTCCTGCAGCAAGTCCGGCAACTGAGCCATGCGCTCGGTGGAATGACCTCCCATGCGCAGCGCCAGGAACAGGAAGGCCACTATCTGGTTAGTGAAGGTCTTGGTGGCCGGCACGCTGATCTCGTAGCCGCAGGCCAGCGGAAGATACCGCTCGCTCTCGTGCATGAGGGTGGAACCGAGGACGTTGACCAGGCTGAGGATGTGCATCCCCTGCTGCCGTGCTACCGCAATGGCGTTGAGCACGTCTTTCGTTTCCCCGCTCTGGCTGACGAAGATCCCCACGTCCTCCGGCCCCACCGCTGGCCCGTATTGAGGGATGAACTGAGGGGCCAGGACGGGGCTGGCCGCGCGGCCAGCCAGGCGGGCCAGGTAGACCGATCCCAGCAAGCAGGCGTGATAACTGGTGCCGCAGCCGACCAGGTAGAGGTGGCGCGCTGTGGCTATGCGCTCAATCATCTGCGAGACGTGGGGAGCTGCCTCCATGAGATGAACCAGTTCAGCCACTACTTGAGGCTGCTCCTGGATCTCCTTCAGCATGAAGTGGGGGTAGCCTCCCTTCTCGGCCGCCTCCATGCTCTCGGTGGCGATCTCCATCTCTCGCTCGATGGGCGCGCCGTCTTCCACTCGCCGTAGTGCCACACGGTCGGCCCAGAGGATGACGATTTCGCCGTCTTGCACCCGCAGGATGCGGCGGGTGAGCGGCAGGATGGATGGCAAGTCGGAGGAAACGCAGTTGGCGCCCTCGAGGAGGCCAACTACCAAGCCGGAGCCCTTCTTGAGCGCGTATAGCCGATCTTCACCGACCCGTCCGATGACGAAGGCGTAGTCCCCTTCTAGATCGTGGTAGGCGCGACCGATCGCTTCCACCATGTCGTACCCCTGATCCACGTACCGCTCCACGGCATGGACACAGGACTCACCGTCGTTGATGGAGCGGACGGTCATCCCCTCGGCGATGAACTCCCGGCGCAGTTCGACGTTGTTGACCACGTTGCCGTTATGAGCGCCCACCAGGTCTCCGTCGGAGTCCAGGTGAGGTTGGGCATTGACCGGGGAAGGGGCGCCGAAGGTGGCCCAACGCAGTTGGACGATGCCCCGCCTGCCGGTCATCTCAGCGAACCTCAACCGCTCTGCCACGTCATCTACCTTCCCGACGTCCTTGCGCAGGTCGATCGTGCCATCGTCCAGCAGCGTGGCGCAGCCTACCGAATCGTACCCTCTGTACGAAAGCCGCTGCCCTGCCGCGATGAGTACGGGGCCGAGTTGTTGCTCCTTGTCAGTGACAATGCCGAAGATGCCGCACATATTTCTCCTCGTGTGTTCCTTTATTGGGTCAGCCGGTATCCGTCAGCGAGAACGGACAACGACGGCAGACAGTATAGCACATTCGTCCTGACTCGTCAAAGGGTTTCGCGGGAACGCAGCAATTCTCAATGTGGCCCCCTTACGTTCACCGATTGAGGCGCTCTCCCCCAAGACGACCATATCCTGGCTGCTGGTGGGAGAGAAGCAGCGAAAAACAGGGTGAATCGGTGTCACCGTCCCACCAGAATCGTCACATTGAGAATTGCTGGCGGGAACGGGTATCATTCAGAATCGTGGGGGAATCTTGCTTACGCCCTCCCCCAGCTCGTCAGCGGAACAGCGGAACGAGCGGAATATGAACGTTCCGGTCTTTCCGCTCTTCCGCTGACAGCGATGTGCTACCTCTCCCTACACTTTTGAACGATACCCCGCGGAAACGGTTCCGCGGCGACAGGGAGCGGCGGAGGCAGCGGGCGGTCTCGTTGGCCGCCACTCAGACTTGCGTGGGCAGGTGGAAAGGGGGTATAATCCGAACCGTATTGGTGCTAGACCCCTTCCCCGCCGGCCTGATCGCCGTGCGGTCGTCCCCCTGAACAGAAGGGAGCGCAACCATGAAACGACAGTCCTACGTCTCCATCCTCGCCTGCGTCGTCCTCCTGGCCCTGATCGCGCTGCCCCTGGTCGCCCGCGCTGGGCCGGCCTCCAGGCCCCAGCGGCCAGGGGAGATGACCACCGTGCGCCTGCGGGGCGCATGGGCTGGTCCCGCTTTCGCCCGGGGCCGGGTCCTGGTGCGTTTCAACGACGGGGTGAAGGCGCAAGCTGGCCGTGCCCTGCTGGCTCAGCATGGCCTGACCGTTGTCGGGCAGATCGAGCGGATCGGCGTGCAGGTTCTGGCCGTGCCGGGAGGGCAGGAATTGGCCCTGGCCGAGCAACTGCGGGCTGACCCGCTCCTGGCCTAGGCCGAACCTGACTACGTCTACCAGGCCCTCACCACCCCCGACGACACTTACTACGACGACTATCAGTGGAACATGCCCCAGATTGACGCCGAGAGCGGTTGGCATATCACCACTGGCTCTTCCAGCGTCATCATCGCCATCGTGGATACCGGCGTAGATGTCGGTCATCCCGACCTGGCTGCTAAGATCGTCACTGGCTATGACTTCGTCAACAACGATGGTGACCCTTCGGACGACGAAGGGCACGGCACTCACGTCGCTGGCGTCGCCGCTGCGGTCAGCGACAACGGCGAGGGCGTGGCCGGCGTCTCCTGGGGCGCACAGATCATGCCCATCAAGGTGTTGGACGCTGGCGGCAGCGGCTACATCAGTGACATCGCTGACGGCATCATCTGGGCCGCCGACCACGGGGCGCAGATCATCAACCTCAGCCTGGGTGGCACCTCCAGTTCCTCTGCCCTGGAAGACGCTGTGGATTACGCCTATGGCCAGGGAGCGCTGCTGGTGGCTGCCGCCGGCAATGAGTACGAAGAGGGGAACCCCACCGGGTACCCGGCCGCCTACGATCACGTGTTGGCCGTGGCCGCCACGGGCGACGAGGACGAGCACGCTGACTACTCCAACACGGGGTTCTACGTGGACATCGCCGCGCCGGGGGGCAACCCCAGCGGCAACTACGACACCGACCCCGACCACTGGATCACCAGCACCTACTGGCGGGGCAGCGGCTACTCCTACGCCCAGGTGGCGGGCACGTCGCAGGCCTGCCCCCACGTGGCCGGGCTGGCCGCGCTTATCCTGTCGGTGAACAGCGGCCTGAGCAACGATCAGGTGGAGACGTTCATCGAATCCACCGCCGTGGAGCTGGGCGATGCAGGGCGGGATGACGTCTTCGGCCATGGGCGGATTGACGCCGCGGCAGCCGTGGCCGCGGCTCAGGCTGGCGCTGCCACTTCCACGCCGACGCCGCTCTTCACGGCCACGCCAACCCGCACGCCCACTCCTACCGGGACTCCTACCTCGGGCCCATCGCCTACACCAACTGTCACCTCCACGGCCAGTCCTTCGCCCACGGCTACCTCCACTGCGGGCGCGACAGACACTCGCACTCCCGGCCCCTCGCCGACCCCCACTGCCAGTCCTACCCCGCGGCGACCGGTGGGCAACGTACGGGTCAACGACGACACCGGCCTAGATGATCAGAGCAACCCGGACATCGCCGTAGACCTGCTCGGTCATGCCCTGGCTGTTTGGACTGACCGGCGGAACGGCTCCGAGGATATCTTCTGCTCCCGACTGCCGGCCAATGTCTATCTCTGGGGACCGAACCAGCGAGTTGACGATAGCTGGCCAGGAAGTCGGCAGCTAGAGTCGGCCGTGGCGACGGACAATCGGGGCCGCTCCGTGGCTGTCTGGAAGGATGATCGCGGCACCAATCCAGATATCTACTCTGCCCTGCTGGAGCCTGGCCCCGGTGGCTGGTCTGCAAACGCTCCAGTCAACGACGTCACCACCGGCATGCAGATACACCCTGATGTGGTGATAGACCGTCAGGGCACCGTTCACGTTGTCTGGGAAGATCGGCGCAATGGCCCCAACGATCCGGACATCTACTGGGCCTCGTCGCCTGCTAGCGCGCCAGGCTGGAGCCCCAGTCGGAGAGTCAACGAAGACCACCCTGGCGGGTGGCAGACCCGCCCGGCCTTGGCCGTTGATAGGTACAACAACCTCTACGTCGTGTGGCAGGATAATCGCCATGGAGACGTGGACATCTACTTCGCCGAGTTACGGGCGGGCAGCACCGTCTGGAGCCCAAGTGTACGGGTCAACGATGTCGCCATCGGCAACCAATTCGACCCGGACGTGGCGGTAAGCCATGAGGGCACCGTGCACGTCGTCTGGGAGGATCATCGCCATGGCCTTAGTGATGCGGATATCTACTGGGCTAAGTCGCCTGCCGGCCCGCCGAACTGGAGCGCTGGCTGGAGGATCAACGACGATACCGGGACTGCGCCCCAACGAGAACCGCACATCGCTGTGACCCGCAGGGGAAGTGTCTACGTTGTCTGGACGGACGGACGCAATGACGACGGCGCGCCGCCTTCTGACAACGACATCTACTTTGCCTTGCTGCGACAGGATGCCCTCCATTGGAGCCGAAACCGGCGGTTGAACAGCGATCAGGGGCAGGCCAACCAGGATCAGCCGGCCATTGCCGCGGATGGGGACGGTAACGGTTACGTCGTGTGGCGCTATCTGCGCAACATGGCTACCGGCCCGGACATCTACTTCGCCTTGCTGTCCAGCCCTGAGTCTCTTCGCCTGTATCTCCCGTTGCTAGTGGAGGAAGGCTGAGGGCGAGGTCCAAAGCGCAAACCCTGCCCGACGTGAGCGAGTTGCACTCCCGATCAAGTGCTTGGAAGGAGCCTCTGTACCGGACACTTCCCCGGCAAGCCACCGAATAGGACGCGGACAAACGCCGATGGCCGCGGACAATGGGGACAATCGGGCGGAAAAGGAAGAAGAACATCCGTGTTTGTCCGTGTTCATCCGCGTCCTGGCGAAAGTGTCCGGTAGTGCTTGGAAGGAGCATGGCCCAAGTGGAACAACACGCCGAGAAAGCCTACGAGCACGTCATCTACCTGGCTGAGACCATCGGCGGGCGGGGGAGCTGCACGGCCCAGGAGCGGCAGGCGGCCGAGTATAGTGCACAGCAACTGCGAGCGCTGGGTGCGCAGAAGGTGCGCATCGAGCCGTTTCGCGGCGCGCCGTCCACCTATCGCCCCTACGCGCTGGCCTTCGTCGCTGCGCTGCTGGGAACGTGCCTGGCCTGGTGGGGGGGACGGAGGGGCATGGCCCTGGCGGCGCTGCTGAGCGGGCTGGGAACCTGGGGCATGCTGGCGGAGAGCGACTTCACTGCCAACTGGACGCGGCGGCTGTTGCCCCGCGGCAGGAGTCAGAATGTGGTGGGCATCGTGCCCGCTGCCGGGAAGCCCGCTCGGAGCGTCGTCCTCGCCGCTCACCTGGATACCCACCGCACGCCGGTTTTCTATTCCTCTGCGGCCTGGCAACGGCTCTTCAGCCTCTTGGTGGGTTTGGCCTTCGTCAGCATGGCCATCGGCGCGCTGCTCTACTTGCTGGGAGCCGTAACCGGCTGGGGCGGGGTGCGCTGGGGCGGGCTGGTCATGGCGGCCATGGAGATGTTCGCTCTGACCCTGTGCCTGCACGCCGACTTCACCCCCTTCTCGCCTGGGGCCAACGACAACGGTTCAGGGGTTGGTTCGGTGCTTGCGCTGGCTGCCCGGCTGGTGCGAGAACCATTGCCGAACACAGAGGTCTGGCTGCTGCTGACCGGCTGCGAGGAGGCAGCATCCTACGGCATGGTCGCTTTCCTCGACGCCCATGGCGACGAGCTGCTGGATGCGTCCTTCGTCATCCTCGATCAGGTGGGAATGGGCAAGGTGAGCACGCCTGTGCCCGAAGGACTCATCATCCGCCGCCGGTCTCATCCAGAGATGCTGGCCCTGGCCCGGCGGGTGGCGGCGGCGCACCCTGAGTTGGGCTTCAGCGAGCACTTCGGAGCGGCCTACACCGACGCGGCAGTGGCGCACAAGCGGGGCTTCAAAGCCCTCTCGCTGGACGCCATGCCTGCTGAGGGTGCTACACAGATGTACTGGCACCAGATGACGGACACGCCGGAGCACGTGGAGGTCGAGGAGCTACGCGAAGTGCACCTGTTTGTGTGGGGAATGCTGCAGGAGGCTGATGCGGGTGTGGGAAGCTGATTGGGGGTAGTCTTGGCGTTTGGGATGTCAACGGATAGTCAACGGATAAACGGATAGAAGCGCAGGCACATCCGTTCATCCGTTTTGCATCCGCTGATCAGGTGTACCGCTCCACCCTGAAACGATAGAGCTGCACCGGCTCGTCGGCGTCCAGCCACGCTTTGCGGCGGGCGATCTCCACCTGGTACTCGACGGTATCCACGCCCTCCAAATCCGGCAGCAGCAGCCCGCGCTTCCGGGTATTGCGCTTGGACTGTACAATGACGCCGTAGCGCTTGGCGTCTAGTTCATCCAGGCTCTGCACCGGCTCCGGTTCGGTGAGCACGTCCACCTTGATGTTCAGCTCCGCCAGTTCATCGGGGGCCACGGGTGGAAAGCGGGGATCGCGGGTGGCCGCGCTGACAGCGTTGCGGATCACCTCCTCGGCCAGGTTGTCCTGGGTGGGCTCGATGGTGCCGATGCAGCCGCGCAGCCTCCCGTGAGCGTGAAGGGAGACAAAGCTGCCTGCTCGCCGCTGCATCTCCGGCGTCAACTCCTCTGGCGGCTCCGGCATGCGCCCTTCGCGCACGTACATCTCGATGGTCTCTTGAGCCAGCTT
>CBDURC010000101.1:0-10794 GCA_965369635.1 uncultured Anaerolineales bacterium
TGGCGGTCACCAGCCCGTAGACGAAGCCAGAGCACCCCGCCACCAGATCGAAGGCCGCCGCCTTCTTCGCTCCCAGCCGGTGCTGCAGAATACTGGAGGCGGAAGGGCAGAGGTAGTCCGGCGTAGAAGTGGCGATGATGATCAAGTCGAGGTCGGCGGGGCGCACTCTCGCCCTCTCCAGCGCTTGGCGGCTTGCCGCCAAAGACATGGACACCGTGGCCTCCCCCTCGGCGACGATGCGCCGCTCGCGAATGCCCGTGCGGGCCACGATCCATTCATCGCTGGTGTCCACCATTTGCTCCAGGTCATGATTGGTCAGAATCCGCTCGGGGACGTACATGCCCCAGCCTGTGATGCGCGCATACTGTTCAGCCACGAGACTCTTCCTCCATTTACTGACTGCACACTGGCGATTCTACTCGTAGTGACAACTTCAGTCGTCCAAATGGGACGAAAGCGACTGAAGTCGCTACTACGAACCCCGCATCCTGTGGTTCGTCGTGATCATGCCGCAGATGCAGGGCACTCCGAGATTCGCCAAACTCCAGTACTGATGCAGAAGGGGCCTCCAAAGAGCAGATACTGCTCCCACAGAGGCCCCCTTTGGCCGTTTACGTGATGAGCGGGACAGCGGCCATTTAGCGCCAGGCCGCCGCGTCCAAGATCGATACTCAAATGCGCTCAGCCGGCAGCCGTCACCGGCTTCGTCGCCTTGGCGCGCCGCAGATAGGCGATGACGCCCACCGCCGAGGCCAGGGAAATGACCGATCCCAGCGCTGCAGCGCCGATGACCCAGGGCTGGCGCCAGCGGGATCGACCCGTAGGCAGCGGAACGGCCGCCCGCCGCCGTGCTGTGGTCAGCAATTCCTGACGCAGCCTGCGGCGGAAAGCCTCCGACGGATGCACCGACGCCAGCGTCTCCCTGACCTGCTGCGCGAGTTCCAGCAGAGGAACCAACTCTTCCCTGTAGTCGGGGAACAGGGTCAAGTATTGAGCTTCCTTCGCTTCCCCGCGCACCAAGTGATCAGCGTGAGCAGCCAAGATCTCCGTCAACATTCTCTCGCTCACTTTGCCGTTCCCCTTTTGTGTCCCTGCTTCTGTGATCATCCTCAAACCCGATAGGCAACTAATCCCAGGGTCCCTGGCCCGAAGTGAACAGCCAGAGAGAAGGCTAAGTCCACGACGAAGGTGTCCTGACAATTGAACATCTGCCGCGCCCGATCCAGCAGTTGCTGCCCCTCCTGCGGCGCTTCGGCGTGTATCACGGCCAGGTTCACCACTTCCGTAGTGCCGACCTCCTCTTCCATCAACATCAACATCCGCTCCAGGGCCTTCTTCCTGGTCCGCACCTGTGCCACCACATCCAGCAACCCACCTTCCAGGGCCACGATGGGTTTGACGTTGAGGAGCGAAGCCAACGTGCCTTGCAGCCTTCCGACCCGTCCGCTCATCTGGGCATACTTGAGATCAGCCATTGCGAAGAGAATCCTCATCCGGGGCCGAATCTCCTCCCATCGCTTCAGGATGCTTGTGGCGCTCTCGCCCGCCTCGGCCAAACGCGCCCCCTCCAGGGCCATGAAGCCCAACCCTGCCGATCCACAGGCGCTGTCGAAGGGATGCACCGTTACCTCGTCAGCCACCATCTGTCTGGCCAGTTCCGCCGACTGGCAAGTGCCGCTCAGCTTGGCGGTGACGTGGATGGACAGAATCGTCTCCACACCCTCCGCAGCAATCTCGCGATAGACCTGAGCAAACCGCCCCGCCGAAGGCTGTGAGGTAGTAGGGAGAATCCCCAGTTCGTCAACCTTGCGGTAAAAACTGGTCCGATCGATAGTGATCCCTTCCTCGTAGGTCTCCATGCCAAACTGGATGTTAATGGGCAGTATTCGAATGCCGTGACGGCGCAACAAGCCCGAGGGCAAGTCACAAGTCGAGTCGCTGACAATCTTCATGAATAGCTCTCCTCTCTACTGGCCATCAGCGCCAGAACCCCCTATCCTCCAGGTTCTTGCGCAAGGCGATGAGCGTGCGATGATACAGCGACTTGATAGCTCCTTCGCTCCGTCCCATGACCTGACCGATCTGCACGTTAGGCAATTCCTCGCTGAACTTGAGGACCAGCAACAACTGGCGATCGGCAGGCAGGCGGCGGATCGCCGCCTGTAGTGCTGCTTGCTCTTCGTTGGCCTCACCCAAACGGGCGGGCCCCTCGTCCCGAGAGTGAAGTTGCACCAGTTCACTCAAAAAGATCACCCTCCGTTGCCGGCGGCTGCGGTCGCGATGCCAGTTGGCGACCAGATTGTGAGCAATGCGGTACAGCCAGGCAGAGAAGGGAGCCCCACGATCCTCATAGCGACCAACGTGTTCCAGCGCTCGCTGAAAAGTGCGGGCCGTCAGATCCTCGGCGTCGTGGTGGTTGCCAACGCGGTGGAAGATGTAGTTGTAGATGCGATCAACGTAGCGCTCGTACAGTTCGCCGAAACCACCCAGATCGCTCTTGGCCCACTCGATCAGAGCCGCCTCGTCCTTCTCCCTTTGAGACACAGCCGGAACTCCTGGATTGACCCCGGCGGTGTTCGCTTGCTACAACACCGCCGCGCAACAGAGGTTACATTTTCTCTCTACTTCTGCGCCAGACGGGGACACTCGCCGAGTGTCTCCCGTGCAGGCGTGTGAAGTATAGCAGAAGTGACCGCTTTGGTCAATCCGAAGCTTCAACGGACCGTGCCTCGTGGGGGCAACCCTTGCGGTTGCCTTCGTTGGGCTGCGCGAGCCCTAGTCCCCATAGGCAGCGATGCCGACCACCCCTGGCCCCGTGTGGGTACCCAGTGCCGGCCCGAGTTCACAGATGAAGAAATCTTCGCAAGGGATGGCCTCTTGCACCTGCGCTACCAGCGCCTTGGCCTCGTCCTCAGCCTGCGCGTGAGTCATGGATAAGTGGACGAGACTGGCGCTGCTCATCTCCTGGGCCATCAGCTCGATCATGCGTCCCAGGGCCTTGCGCCGTGTGCGTACCTGCTGCAATGGTTCGACGCGGCCGTCGTGCATCATGAGCAGCGGCTTGATGTTCAGCATCGTGCCCAGCAGTGCCCTGGCGCCGCCGATGCGCCCTCCTTTTCGGAGGTACTCCAGCGTGTCCACCACGAAGTAGAGCCTCATCTTACCAACGAGCTCTTCCATTCGAGCCTCAATCGCAGCAACGTCGGCGCCCGCCTCGGCCAAGCGCGCCGCCTCCCGGACCATCATGCCCAGACCGACGGACGTGGAACGGGAATCGATGACCGAGATGGAGGCCTCCGGCAACAGTTCGCAGGCAGTGAGAGCTGAAGCGCAGGTGCCGCTCAGTTCGCTAGAGATGAAAATACCAACGACCTCGTGGCCCGCCTCGACCAACGGCCTGAAAGCCTCGCAGAACTCGCCCGCCGAAGGCTGAGAGGTGGTGGGAAGTTGAGGGGCGGTGCGCAGCCGCTGGTAGAATTCGTCCTTGGTGATGTTGACGCCATCAAGAAAAGCCTCCATCCCGAAATGAATGCGCAGGGGCATCACGGTGATGCCATATTGCTCAAACACTTCCGGCGGCAAGTCACACGTAGAATCGGTGACGATTTTGATCATAATCTTCCTCCTTCTTACTTACTTGGTCTGGAATGCATGCTCTGACGATCCCACAGAGTCACAGATCTTGCGCAGTGATTCCACTCAATAGAACACCGAAGGGTGGGAATAGATGCGGGCTTCCCACGACATCTTGCATTTGTCCGCGAGGTCGTTTTGTGCTACACTTGGGCTAACTACCAACTTGGGGTGGATGTCTATGCACCGAAAGGTCGCTTCTGTTCTTGCCATACTCGTCTTTGTCTTCCCGTCGGCTGCGGTCTGGGCTGAGCCCCACGCCATGCCACGGCCCCAGGCCGCGCAGGCCGTGATCACCTCGCCGGAGCCCTTCACCGCGCTGCGAGGGCAGGTATCCATAACCGGCACGGCCTTGCATTCCCAATTTCAGCGCTACGAACTGTACTACAGAGCGGAGCCCGGCGAGGGTTGGGTATTCATCGGCGACGCCCATTTTGAACAGGTCAACGCCGGCCTATTGGGCATCTGGGACACCACCTCCTTGGCCGACGGCACCTACAGTTTGCGACTGCGGGTGGTGCGACTAGACGGCAATTACGAGGAGGGTTTCACGCGTCAGGTGTTGGTGGCCAACGCGCAGCCCACGGAGACGCCCACGCCGGAGGTTTCGCCCACGCCCACCGAGACGCCCACGCCTCCACCGCCGACGCCGACGGTCGTCGTCGAGCAGCCGATCATCCTCACCCCCGTGCCCCGCACCCCAATGCCCACTCCGACGCCGACAGAGAGCGGTGCTCCCGCAGGGACTACAGAGGACGAGAACGGCGGCCTGTTCGGCCTGAACAGCCTGATCAGCCAGATCAATCTGGATGACGTCGGGAATGCCTTCGTGTTGGGAGCCCAATACACGCTGGCCGCCTTCGCCGCCGTGGGGCTCTTCTTCGCCCTCAAGCGTTTCCTAGGCTGGCTCTGGGCCCGCATTCGAGGCTGATTGAGACAAGGTGACAAAGGTGACAAGGTGATAAGGTGACAGCGAGAATCTCTCCTTGTCTCCCCATCTCAGAGGGAGGACTCAATCCCAGTGGAGAACACGACGCTGAGAGAATCACAGCACTCAAGCTCATCGTAGGTCTGGGCAACCCAGGCAGGGAATACTTCAGGAACCGGCACAACGTCGGCTACCAGATCGTGAACCTGTTGGCCAAGGCGCATGGCCTGCGCTTCGACAAACGGCGGGGCAAGGCTCGGCTAGCCCTCGGTTCTGTCGGCGAGCAGCGAGTGATCCTGGTCAAACCACGCACCTTCATGAACGAGAGCGGGCGGGCAGTGGCGCGGGTGGCGCGCTTCTACCAGGTCGAGCCCGCGGACATGCTGGTGATCTTCGACGACCTCGACCTGCCCATCGGCCGCGTCCGGCTGCGCCCCCACGGAGGAACGGGCGGGCACAAGGGGATGGCGTCCATCATCAAGCTGCTAGCAAGCCGCGATTTCCCGCGGCTGCGGGTGGGCATCGGCCGCCCGCCGGGCAAGATGGATCCTGCTGACTACGTGTTGCAGAACTTCTCGGCTGAGCAGGAAGAGGTCATGGCTAAGGTGCGGGAGCGGGCGGTGGCCGCGGTGGAGCACTGGCTGGCGGAAGGGATCGAATCCGCCATGAACGAGTACAACTACCCACCGAAGCCTCTCTCTGCCGAGCCCACCAGATTGAGCCCGTCGAAGAAACCGAAGGAACCTCCATCGGCATCCCGCCGGCAGCCGCAGGGCATCATTCCAGACTCACCGGACAACAACTGAGAACGAACGTCCATATCAGGGTCGAGCATTGTGTAGGGGCGGGTCTTTTTGGCCGGCCCCTTGTGGTGTTGGGAAAGAGCCGTTCAGAACCTTGGAGTTTTCCGAGAGCAACTGAGTTCCTGATCACCCATGGTGTCGCGGAACGCGGCAGGACTCACGTATTGGGCGACGAGACCCCAGGGGTCTCAGTGAGGAGAGAGGTCAACAAGGCATGAATCTTCGGGGACTCCTGGCATTGCTACGCGAAGTGGCAGCCTATCAACAGTTGCTGCAGGGTCTGAAAGCAGGCCAAGGCACACCAGAGCCGCTGGCGCTGCTTCATGCGGCGCGTCCATTCCTCGCTGCCGCCTTAGCAACCGACCTGAATCGGCCGCTCATCGTGGTGACCGCCCGCAGCGAGAGGGCCCAGCAGTGGGCGGAGGACCTACAGGTATGGATGAACGATCCCCAACGAGTGTACCTCTTCGCCGGCCCCGACGCCCTACCCTACGAGCGCATCACTTGGTCGAGAGAGACGAGGCAGCAGCGACTCGCAGCCCTCGTGGGGCTAACCCAAACCTCGAAACCCAACACCCAATACCTAATATCCGATATCCAATATCCAATCATTGTGGCTTCGGCCCGAGCGCTGATGCAAAAGACACTTCCCCCACGCGAGTTGCGATTGGCCCTGCGCCCGCTCCGCAAGGGACAGATCATTCACCTCCACAGGCTTCTGGAGCGATGGGTGGGCCTTGGCTATCAGCCCGTGAGCGTGGTGGAGGAGCCAGGCAGCTTCAGCCGCCGTGGCGGCATCGTGGACATCTTCCCGCCCAATCTGGATTGGCCCGTACGTCTGGAGCTGTTCGGCGAAGAGGTGGACAGCTTGCGCACATTCGATCCGGCCACACAGCGCACGCGGGCTCATGTGGAGCAGGTGCTCATCGGCCCCGCAACGGAATCGCTGACGAAGCATGGACCACGGGCCGCCGAACGGCTGGCAACGCTCGACCTGCCCTCTTGCCACGCCTTGACACGGCAGAGAATGAAGGAGGAACGGGAGAAACTGGCTCATGGTAGCGGCTTCCGTGGGATGGAATTCTATCTGCCCTACGTCTACAGCCAGCCAGCCATGCTACTGGACCACCTACCGCCCGAAGGATTGTTGCTCATCGAGGATGGAGCAGAGTTGGCCACGACCTGGGCCAACCTGGAGGAACAGGCGATCCGCTTGCAGCAGGATCTGACCGCTGCCCGGGAGCTTCCGGCAGGCTTCCTGCCCTCCTACTTCGAATGGCAGGCCGTGGCAGAGCGCTTCGACGCACGTCAGCACAGCGGCACGGCGCTCACCCTCGGCTTGGGGGGCTTCGATGGCCATCCGGCGGCTACCATGTCTCCCATAGCCCGAGCCTTTGCGCCGGGACCTCGCTACGGCGGCCGCGTGCGGCAGGTCTTGGATGATGCCCAGCGGCTGCAAGAGAGAGGCCAGCGGCTGGTTTTGGTCACGCGGCAGGCTCCCCGCCTGGCCGCGCTGCTGAGCGAAGCAGGCCAGCCGACAACCGTCGTCGAGGAAGTGAGCGAACCGCCACTGCCGGGCAGCCCTACCGTCGTCCAAGGAACCCTGGCCGAAGGATGGACGTTGGAAATTCGTAATTCTGAATTCGTAATGCGTAGGTCCAACGACGAATTACGAACTACGAATTACGAATTCGCCACCGCTGCACCAAGCCAAAGCAGTCAACTCTCCCGTACCCTGCATCTGCTCACAGATGCCGAATTGTTTGGCTGGGCAGCGCCGCACCGCCGGCGAAGGCCCAGGCCGCGCCCCATCGCCCCCGAAACCTTCTTCTCCGAGGTGCAGCCAGGGGACTTCGTGGTGCACATCGAGCATGGCATTGGTCGCTTTCACGGCCTGAGCCAGTTGGAGGTGAGCGGAAGAGAGCGAGAGTACCTGCAGGTGGACTACGCTCAGGGGGACAAGCTGTACGTGCCCGTGCACCAGGCGGACCGGTTGGCTCGCTACGTGGGTGCGACCGATGCGCCTCCTATGCTGCACCGTTTGGGCACCGCCGACTGGGCGCTGGTCAAGCGGCGAGCCCAGCGGGCGGTGGCCGATATAGCCGAGGAGTTGCTGGCACTCTACGCAGCTCGCGAAGTGATGCCCGGCCACGCCTTCGCCCCCGACACCCCTTGGCAGGCAGAACTGGAAGCCTCTTTCCCCTACGTGGAGACCGAAGATCAACTCAGGGCAGTGGAGGAGGTCAAGGCGGACATGGTGCAACCCAAGCCTATGGATCGCCTCATCTGCGGCGACGTAGGCTACGGCAAGACGGAGGTGGCCCTGCGGGCGGCGTTCAAGGCGGTGATGGACGGCAAGCAAGTGGCCCTGCTCGTACCCACCACTGTGCTCGCCCAGCAGCACTACCAGACCTTCGTTCAGCGGCTGCGTCCCTTCCCCGCCAAAGTGGAGATGCTCTCCCGCTTCCGCTCCCGCAAGCAGCAGAAGGAGGTGATAGAACAGCTGGGCAAGGGAGCAGTGGACATCGTCATCGGGACGCACCGCCTGCTCTCCAAGGACGTGGCCTTCAAGGACTTGGGCCTGCTCATTGTGGACGAGGAGCAGCGCTTCGGCGTGAGCCACAAGGAGAAGATCAAGCAGATGCGGCGAGAGCTGGACGTGCTCACACTGACGGCGACCCCCATCCCGCGCACACTGTACATGTCCCTCAGCGGCGTGCGAGACATGAGCACGATCAATACGCCGCCCGAAGAACGGCTGCCCATCCGCACCGCAGTGACCGAGTACGACGAGACGCTGGTCCGGCAGGCCATCCTGCGAGAGATAGATCGAGGGGGACAGATCTACTTCGTGTTCAACCGCGTGCGGGGCATCCTGCAGATGACCGAACGGCTGAAACGGTTGGTCCCCGAAGCCACCTTTGCCATCGGGCACGGTCAGATGCGGGAACGGGAACTGGCCACCGTAATGGGTGATTTCGCCGCCGGCAAATACGACGTGTTGGTCTGCACCACCATCATCCAGAGCGGCCTCGATATCCCCAACGTCAACACTATTATCATCCACCGCGCCGATCGCTTCGGCCTGGCCGACCTGTATCAGTTGCGCGGCCGCGTGGGGCGCGCTGCCGTGCGGGCCTACGCTTACCTGCTCTACGATAAGCACAAAGCACTTAGCCCTGTGGCTCGCCGCCGCCTGGAGACCATTCTGGAGGCCAGCGAACTGGGAGCCGGCTTCCAGATCGCCATGCGAGACCTGGAGATTCGTGGGGCGGGTGAGTTGCTGGGAGCCCGCCAGCACGGACACATCGCCGCCGTGGGGTTTGATCTCTACTGCCGGTTGCTGGCCCGGTCGGTGGGAGAACTCAGACAGACGCTGGTGGAGGGGCCTCAGGGGTCTGAAGGGACTGGAGTGCCCTCAGCCCCATCAGCTCCATCAGTTCCATCAGAACCATTAGCTCCTCCAGTAGCCTTGGAGTTGCCCTTGCCATCCCGCATTCCCGAGACCTACGTGGCGGAGACCTCGCTGCGCTTGCGACTCTACCGCCGGTTGGCCGGGCTGACCGATATCGGGGCCGTGGAGGAGATGGAGAAGGAACTAGCCGACCGCTTCGGGCCATTGCCGCCGGAGCTAGTTAACCTGCTGTACGTGGTGCGGGTGAAGATTCTTTGTCTCCGCGCGGGGGTGAGTGCCGTCTCCCAGCAGGAGGAAGAGTTGGCATTGCAGAGCGAAGCACTCGCTGGCGTGGATCGAAAGGGGCTGCAGCAGCGGCTGGGGCCGGGCACGCGGGTAGGTTTGCGCCAGCTTTGGCTGCCGATGAGCGGAGGGACAGGCTGGCAGGAACCACTGCTGCGGGTGCTGCGGACGATGGCCGCGTTCACAGCGTCTTGAAGGAGTAGAGCCACAGTCCGAAACCAACACGTGGATAGGAAGTGAGATTCGTCTTTTGGCAGAAGATGTGAGATAATGAAAATGGGTTGCGCTACGACCAAGTTGTTTTGGTCACACCTGATTCATTTAGACCAACTGGAAATGAGGAGGAGGACAATGGCAAGCGATCTACAGTACGAAATCAGCGGCACCACCCTTCCGGTGGTCACTATTCAACTCGAGCCCGGTCAGAAAGTCTATTCCGAATCGGGTGGCATGAGTTGGATGAGCGGCAATGTGGAGATGGAAACACACAGCGGCGGCGGGCTGGGACGCATGTTCAAGCGCGCCATCTCCGGTGAATCCCTCTTCATCACAGACTTCTTCGTCCCCCGGGACAGCGGCATCGTAGCTTTCGCCTCCGAGTTCCCGGGCAAGATCATCCCTCTAGAGCTGGCCGAGGGGCAGAGCATGATCGTGCAGAAGGATGCCTTCATGTGCGCCGACAAGTCAGTGGACATGGACATGCACTTCCGCAAGAAGCTGGGCGCGGGTTTCTTCGGCGGCGAAGGATTCATCCTGCAGCGGTTGACGGGGCCGGGGCTGGCCTTCGTGGAGCTGGATGGCGAGGTCGTCGAGTATGACCTGCAGCCAGGGCAATTGCTCAAGGTGGACACCGGCCACGTGGCCATGTTCGAGCCGACGGTGGATTTCGATATCACCATGCTCAAGGGCTTCCGCAACATCCTGTTCGGCGGCGAAGGGCTCTTCCTGGCCACGCTGCGCGGCCCGGGCAAGGTCTACTTGCAAACGATGCCTATGATGAAGCTGGCGAGGAAAATCTTGCAGTTCCTGCCGAAGACCAAAGGCGGAAGCGGCGGTTCCAGCGGTGGCCTGAACATTGACCTGGGCAGCCTTCTCGGCGGTTCCTAGTCCCTCAGTGTTAGTCCTCAGCCAGTCAGCAAACCACGAGCTAAGGACTAGAGATGCGCCAGAAAATGGAAACGCCCAACCAGAAGTGCCCTGCGGAGAAGACCGCTCATGCAGAATCTCTGGATGATCAATAGCATGTGGATAGATGCCCTGCTGCTGCTGATCGTCGTCTTGTGCGCCTGCCTGGCGGTGGCCATCGAAGACCTGCTCAAGGCCGTGATCGCCCTGGGGATAGGCAGCGCCGCCCTGGCCGCGGTCTTCTTTCTGCTGGACAGCCCTTACGCTGGGGCCTTCGAGCTCAGCGTGGGGGCGGGGCTGGTCAGCGTGCTGCTTATCTCCGCTATCAGCCTGACGGCGCCCCGAGGAGGCCGGGCCGATGAAGACTAGGTTGCCATACATGCTGCTGGCCCTGGCCGTCGGTTTGCTGCTGGGCGGGCTGCTGCTGGGCCGCGCTTTCGTCGTCCCTGCCCCGGTGTCGTCTCTCGACAGGGGCTTTCGGCAGCTCTTCTGGAGCGAGCGCGCCCTCGACCTGATGGCCCAGGTGGCCCTGGTCTTCGCCGGCGTGCTGGGAGTGCTCGCCTTGCTGCGAGAAGGGGAAGTGACCGAATCTGAGGGGGACGATGGTA
>CBDURC010000102.1:0-10769 GCA_965369635.1 uncultured Anaerolineales bacterium
TCGTTCCTTTCGTGTCCTAGGCTTTGCCATCCTTTCCGTTTCGGCGATCACTCTCGCTTGTTAGAACCCCGATCACGCGCAATGGTTGCAAGGAGAGTCGGGGAAGAGACGAGATCATACCCTGTTTGTCGCCCGTTGACCAATGGAGTGAGTGAGCAAAATGATCCCTCTTGAACTCCGAGTGCACAACTTCATGTGCTACCGCGACAACGTGCCGCCGCTCGACCTGCGCGGCATCCACCTGGCCTGCCTGACCGGCGACAACGGCCACGGCAAGTCTGCCCTCCTGGACGCTATGACCTGGGCGCTGTGGGGCAAGGCGCGGGTCACCCGCGACGACCAGTTGATCCACCTGGGCCAGACGGAAATGGAGGTAGAGCTGGAATTCCAGCTCGGCCCCCACCGCTATCGCGTCATCCGCAAGCGGGACAGCCGGCGCGGGCAATCTGTGCTCGAACTGCAAGGCTGGGCCGATGGCCGCTACCTCCCGCTCACCGAGCCTACCATGCGCCATACGCAGGCCAAGATCATCGACCTGCTGCGCATGGACTACGAGACATTCATCAATTCCGCCTTCCTGGTGCAAGGTCGGGCCGATGAGTTCACCACCAAGCCACCGGGCGAGCGCAAGCGCATCCTGGGCGAGATCCTGGGGCTGAGCATCTACGATGAGTACGCAGAGCGGGCCAAGGTGCGGGCCATCGCCACAGCGCAGGAGGCGGCGGAGCTCACCGCCCAGATCCGGGAGATAGACCGAGAGTTAGAACGGTTGCCGCAATATGAAACACAGTTGCAGAAAGCTGAGACGACAGCGGCCGAGTTGGGCGAGCAACTGCGCAATGCAGAAGGGGAGCAGAAGCAGTTGCAAATGGCCCAGCAGGCGCTTCTGCATCAACAGCAGCAATTGGAGGAGTTGAAGGGGCGGCTGGCGCAGGGGGAACGGGAACTGGCGGAGATCGCTGAACAACTGCATGACGCTTTAGCGCAGGTGGCCGGTTGCGAGGAGACACTGGCGCAGCGAGAGGAGATCGAGGCAAAGTACGCGGAACTGCTGGCGGCGCGGGAAGCGATCGAGAACTGGAACGGTAAGCTGGCCGCGCAGAGGCCGCTGATGGAGGAGCGTCGCCAACTGGATAAGGCCATCGGCGAGGCAAAGGGCAAACTGTCGGAAGAACTGGGGAGAGTGAAGGCTCAGGTCAACAATCTGCGGGCTCGCGTGCAGGCGGGTGAGGCGCAGGAAGTACCGTTGGCCAAAGCACAGGCGATGCTGGCGGAACTGGAAAAGCAGCAGGAGAAACGGGAAGCCCTGCATGATCAACTGGCCGCGCTGGCCGAGGAGGCGGCAACACTCAAGGCGCAAGACGAGCAACTGCGGGCCGACATGGACGATCTGAAAGAGAAGATCGAACTGTTGCAGAAAGCCGAAGAGGCGGCCTGCCCGCTCTGCCAACAGCCGCTGGACAAAGCACACCGCGAGCAACTGCTGGCCGATTTCCAGGCCGAAGGCAAGGCCAAGGGGGACCAGTGGCGGGCGAACAAGGAGCGGCTAGAGATCCAGGCGGCGCAGGAAGTCGAACTGCGAAAAGAGGATGGAGTGCTGGCGCGGGCGCTGCGAGCCTTACCTGCTCAACAGCGGAGGCTGGCGGAGGCGCAGACAAAGGCAGACGATGGCAAAGCAGCCATGGAGGAATTGAGCAACGTCGAGGCGAAGTTGGCCGCGCTGCAGGCCCGGCTGAAGACACACGATTTCGCTCCAGCGGAGCAGGAGCACCTGGCGGCGGTATTGACCAGGCTGGAAGAACTGGGCTACGACGAGACGGCGCACGAGAAGGCGCGGGCGCAGGCGGCTGCTTTGTGCGATTGGGAGACACGAAAGCGGGAGTTGGACCTGGCCTCCGAACAGGTGAAAGCGGCGCGTGAGCAGGTGGCCGTTTTTCAGAAGCGGCAGACCCGCTGGCAGGAGACGCTGGCCGACGACGAGGCCAAGCGGGAGAAGCTGGCCGCCGCCGTGAACCGCTTGCCCGATGTCTCTAGTAAGCTGGTCGTGGCTACGCGGCAGGTCGAGGAGATTGAAGGACAAGAGCGACAGGCCAGACTGCGACTCGGAGCGGCCCGTCAGCGTGTGGACACCTGTCACCGGCTGGCGAAAGAGCGGAAGGTCAAGCAGGCAGCACAGCGGGAGGCAGCGGAAGTGCAGGCCATTTACGAGGAACTGCGGGAGGCCTTCGGGCGGCGGGGTTTGCAGGCCATGATCATCGAGGCTGCGCTGCCGGAGATCGAGGCCGAGGCTAACCGCTTGCTGAGCCGCATGAGCGACGGGCGCATGAGCGTGCAGTTGGATACGCAGCGGAAGCTGAAGAAGGGCACTACGCAGGAGACGCTGGACATCATCATCGCTGACGAGCTGGGACCGCGCAACTACAACCTTTTCTCCGGCGGGGAGGCGTTCCGGATCAACTTCGCCTTGCGCATCGCCATCTCCAAGCTGCTGGCCCGCCGCGCCGGCGCACAACTGCGAACCTTGTTCATTGACGAAGGATTCGGCACCCAGGATGCGCAGGGCCGGGAGCGGCTGGTGGAGGCCATCAACGCCATCAAAGAGGACTTCGATCGCATCCTGGTCATCACCCACATCGAGGAATTGAAGGACATGTTCCCCGTGCGCATAGATGTGGTCAAGACCGCGCAGGGGTCTTTGGTTTCACTGCGTTGAACAAGAGGAGATCTCCTCCGGTAGCAATGGAACAAGATAAACCGCTCCGAACGGCGTCACCATCGCCACCATCAGAAGAGGTGGAAGCCCGCCCCGTCCCACACGGGGCCCGCTTCGCCCGACGCCGCTGGGGTATGCTCGCCGCGCTCAGCTTCGGCCACTTCATTGACCAGGGAGAGGGGCAAGCCCTGGCTATCCTCTTCCCTGTCATCAAGCGGTTGTGGGGTCTCTCCTACGCCAACCTGGGCCTGATCGCCACAGCCCGCAATATGCTGCAGACCGTCAGCATGCCCTTCTGGGGCTACGCCGCCGACCGCTTACGCCGCAAGTGGGTCATCGTCTTTGGCACGGGCATCTGGGGGCTGTGGACCATAGCCTGCGGGCTGGCCCAGTCCTTTGAGCAGTTGTTCTGGCTTCGGGTGCTCTCGGGGTTGGGTCTGGGCTGCCTGATGCCTGCCACTTTCTCCCTCATCGCTGACCTCTTCGGCCCCCACGAGCGGGGCAGGGCGGTGGGCACGCTCTACGCCGTGGGAACCCTGGGCATTATCGTTGGCATACTGGGGCTGGGGCTCGCCGCCCACCCCCACCTCTGGCGATATGGCTTCATCGGCCTGGGGCTGGCCAGCCTCCTCTCGGGGCTGGTCATTGCCCTCTTCGTGCACGAACCGCCGCGCGGCGCGGCCGAACCGGAGCTGGCTGCTGCCATCACCCCTGAGAACGCTTTGCGTTTTGTCATCCGCCCGGGCGATCTGCTGAAGGTCGTGCGCATCCCCACCCTGTGGGTAGCTTACGCCGAAGGCATCTTCGGTCTCATGCCCTATGTGGTGTTGGGCTCGATGATGAACACCTGGCTGGTGGAGGTCAGGGGGATGGCTGCCCATCTGACGCTGAGCCACCCGCGGGGGAGCGCTCCACTGATGGGCGCTGGCATCGCCCTGGGAGCAGTCTTTGGCAGCCTGTTGGGAGGTTGCCTGGGGGATTGGCTGGACCGTCGCCTGCCCCGTTACGGGCGGGTGCTGGTGGGACAGCTCTCGCTGCTCTCCGGCGTACCCTTCGGCTACTTCATCCTGACCTCGAACCTGGGAGGAATGGCCTTTTTCGCCCTGGCTTTCTTCGCCGCCGTTTTCACTAACTGGACCGGCCCCGGCAGTCTGCAGCCCATTATCCAAAGCGTGGTGCCACCGGAACTGCGTAGCAGCGCCTTCGCGTCGCTCAAGTTCATCGAAGGAGGCGTATCAGCCCTGGCTGGGCTGCTAGCCGGCAGTCTAGCTGACCGCCTGGGGCTGACGACTGCACTTCTGTACACCATCCCGCTCCCCTGGCTTTTCGGCGGGCTTATCTACGGCTTGCTCTACGTCGTCTATCCTCGCGATGCGGCCCGCCTGCGGGCGCAAATGCGTCAGCGTCGGCAGGAGTTGACACATCGGTAGACTGGCAAATTGGTAGACTGGTACATTGGACTCTATCACCCCAGTCAGCCAACCAAGTCACGGGTTTGCCAGTGTACCAATGTACCAGTCACAATGCCGCTGCAGCACGCAGATGGCGCAGAGGGGGTTGCCGGCCTTGCACACCCGGCGGCCGTGGGTGATGAGGTTCAGGTGTAAGGGGTAGTAGAGGTCGGCCGAAACCAACGCTTCCCACACTTTCTGCGCTTGCTCGCGACTGGTCTTGGGAGAGACGAGGCCCAACCGGCGGCTGATGCGAAACACGTGGGTGTCCACGGGGAAAAGGGGCCTGCCGAAGCAGAAGAGCAGCACGATGGCTGCGCTCTTGGGACCGATCCCCTTCAGCGAGGTAAGCCACTGTCTTGCTTCCTCCAAGGGCAGGTCGGCCAAGAAGTGCAGGTCGAACTCGCCCCGCTCTTCCTGGATGCGCTGCAGCGCCCTCCGGATGCGAGGCGCTTTGATGTCCGCCAGCCCACCGGAGCGGATGGTGTCGGCGAGTTCCTCTGTGGGTGCGGCGACCACCGCTTCCCATGTCGGGTAGCGGGCCTTTAGCTGTTCGAAGGCGCGGCGCGAGTTGACATCACTGGTGTTCTGCGAGAGGAAAGTGAGCACCAGCTCGCTCACTGGATCGTAGTGGAGCCGCCAGGTGGGTTGGCCGTACTCCTCCACCAGCAGGCGGTAGATGGTCTCTGCCTTGGATCGCACCTCGCTGTCAGATGTTGTTGCCTGGTTCCGCATTCACCCCTATGCCTTTCAAACAGAAACACTCTCCAATTGCACTTCAGCCATCGTTTGCTACTGCTTGCTGGGGGTCGGCATGGATTATACCACAGGCTCTCCGTTTGACAACTGCCGCGCGCCCAAGGGCTCATTCTGCGCCTGGCGGGGGCGGGCAGTCGCCACGGCAACGATTGCGCGGACTGACGTTTTGAGCTATAATGGTTTTGTGGAGAAGCAATAGATGATGACATTCGAGGGCTTGCTGGAAAAGCTGCCGTCCAATCTACCACCTGAGGATGTTGAGCTGATTCGTCGTGCCTATGAGACGGCCTGTGACGCGCACGCGAACGCGGAGCGCATCAGCGGAGAAGCCTACATCATCCACCCCTTGAACGTCGCTGCCATCCTGGCCAACTTGCACATGGACACGGAAACCATCGCTGCTGCCTTGCTCCACGACGTCCCCGAGGACACAGAGTACACCTCCGCCGACATCCATAGAGCCTTTGGCCCGAACATCGCGACTCTGGTGGACGGGGTCACGAAATTGGGGCAAATCGGCCAAGCGGCAGGCGCGTCTGGAGACCTGCGAAGGGCAGAGAGTCTGCGTAAGCTTATCCTGGCCACAGCGGATGACGTGCGGGTGGTGTTGATCAAGTTGGCCGATCGTCTGCACAACATGCTGACTCTGGGGGCATTGCCGTCGGAGAAGCGCCAACGCATTGCCCAGGAGACCATGGACATCTTCGCTCCTTTGGCCAACCGCCTGGGCATCTGGCAGGTCAAGTGGGCATTGGAAGACCTGGCTTTCCGTTATCTGAGGCCGGATGTTTACAAAGAGTTGGGCACCTTGCTTGCCCAACGGCGTGAAGAGCGCGAACGCTACGTGGAGAACATCATTGATGTTCTCGGGCGTGAACTGGATAAGGGCGGTATCGTAGCCGAGCTATCCGGTCGCCCCAAGCACATCTACAGCATCTGGCGCAAGATGCAGCGCAAGGGGATCGGTCTCGATCAGATCTACGACATACACGGGGTGCGGGTGATCGTGCCTGAAGTGCGCGATTGCTACGCCGCCTTGGGAGTGGTGCACACTCTGTGGTCTCCCATCCCCGGCGAATTCGACGACTACATCGCCACTCCCAAGGACAACCTGTATCGCTCTTTGCATACGGCTGTGGTGGGCTCCGATGGTCACGCCTTGGAAGTGCAGATTCGAACGAGGGATATGCACCGAACGGCCGAATACGGCATCGCTGCTCACTGGCGCTACAAGGAACCCGGCGTCAAGCCAGATAAGGAGTTCGAGGAGAAAGTCGCCTGGCTTCGCCAGATTCTGGAGTGGCGTGAGGATGTCACTGACGCCTACGAGTTCGTGGACTCTCTGAAGACCGATCTCTTCCAAGATCGAGTGTACGTGTTCACCCCCAAAGGGGACATCATTGACCTTCCGGCGGGGTCCTCAGCCATTGATTTCGCCTACCATGTACACACGGAGGTCGGCCACCGCTGCCGCGGCGCACGCGTGAACGGCAAACTGGTTTCCCTGAATCATCAACTCAACAACGGTGACCAGGTGGAAATCATCACTGCCAAGCGGGGTGGGCCCAGCCGCGACTGGCTCAATCCCAACCTCAACTACGTTAAGACATCCCGCGCCCGCAGCAAGATACGGCGCTGGTTCCGCCAGCAGGACATGGAACTCAACATTGCTCTGGGACGCCAGGTGCTAGAGAAAGAACTCCGTCGCCTGAACATCAGCCGGAGTCATGAGGACATCGCCCAGCGTTTCCACTACGAAAAGGTAGATGATTTCCTGGCCGCTCTCGGTTATGGCGAGATCAACAGCCAGCAAGTCGCTACCAAGGTGCTAGAACTGAAGCGGGAGCAACAAGAGGAGCAGGAGAAGGCGGTCACGCCACTGGAACTGCCCAGAAAGCGGGCTCCTGCCCTGGTCATAGAGGGGATGAAAGTCAGGGGCACGGGCCATTTGCTGACCACGCTAGGCCGCTGCTGCAACCCGCTGCCCGGGGATGACATCATCGGCTACATCACGCGCGGCCGGGGCATCACCATCCATCGCCAGGATTGTTCCAATGTCCTGGCCAGCCATGAGCCGGAGCGGCTGATCGAAGTGGACTGGGGCGAGGCATCGCCTACCTACCCGGTGATGATCAGTGTGCGTGCCTACGATCGTCCGGGCCTACTGCGGGACATCACCACCCTGGTGGCTGATGAAGAGGTGAATCTGGCCCAAGTTGCAGCCACCGTCAATCCAAGCGACAACACCTCTCGGTTCACAGCCACGCTGGAAGTCTCCAGCGCCATGCAATTGGCACGCATCCTGGCCAGGATAGAGGGCCTGCCCAACGTTCTGGAGGCGCGTCGCGAGCTGGCCTGATCACCAACACGCACCTGACATCTGCACTCGTGCCGCCGTGCGGCCGTGCGGCTTATGAGGCTTCTGGCCTGCCTGTGCGCTGGGCGTGAAGAAGGGCATCGTTCACTATGATAGGCGAACGATGCCCTTTTCGGCTTTCTGGTTGTTGTACTGGCGGTGCGAAACGACTATTGCGCCGGCAGTTGAGGCGGCCTTGGTGTGGGCGGCACCTTGTCCGCCGACCAGAACCGCTCAATGTTCGCTGTCTGCTGCCGCTCTTCCAGCCAATCGTCAAAGGCCTGGTTGCGGCGTTGACTCAGCGTGAATTCGTCCAGTTCTCGTTCGGGATCCCTCTCCAGCACCTGGAGGATATGGTAGCCGAAGGTGGTCGTGAAAGGCTCGCTGACCTCCTCCAGGGGCAGGCTGAAAGCCACAGCTTCAAACTCAGGCTGCATGCGCCCGCGACCAAACCAGCCCAGATCGCCTCCCTCGTCCTTGCTTCCCGGATCCTCCGAGAGCTCCTGGGCCAACTCAGCGAAATCCTCACCAGCCTGCAGGCGGTTGAATAGATCTTCTGCTCGCTCCTCCGCCTCTTGCTGGGCAGCGTCCTGATCCTCGACCTCTGCGTCTGGCGTGATGAGGATGTGCCGTGCCCGCACTTGCTCTTCGGTGGTAGGTACCTGCTCGCCCAGCTTCTCGCGCAGCTTTTCTTCCAGCAGGTTGGTTTCGATCAGTTTACGGAAGTCCGCTTCGGAGAAGCTCAAAGTCTCAGACAGTCGCTGCATGGTGCCCGCATAGCTTTGCTGGAATTCCGCCTCCGTCATCAAAGGGACAGTGGGCCTGGGCGTGGCAGTGGCCGTGGTCACCTGTGTCGTGGTCACGCCATCACTTCCGGTGATCACCTTGGTGTCGGTAATCACCGCGGGGGTAATCACGGGTGTGGGTGTGGGGTTCTGCACGTAGCCGAACTGCCGCTCGATCTCCTCTCGAATCTCGACCTCGGTAACCTGGGACCCTTCCTCCACTGCCTTCTGCCGAATCAGCTCTTCATCTATCATCCGATCCAGCACCTGCAGGCTCAGCATGTCCGGATTCTCCAGTTGGGAGCGCAACTGAGCAATCTGTTGCTCGAACAGTCCTCCTCCCTCTTCTTCGTCAGGGCCATACTGCATCTGAAGCTGCAACCACTGGCTGAGCTGCCGCTGCACACTGTCCCACTCGAAGAGAACTCGCTTCTGGAAGTCATCAGTGCGGATCCTAACTCCATCCACAAGAGCCACAGGCGAGCTGGGCTTGATGGCAAATTCCTGGATAAGCGCCGTGGCCAGCAAGCCGATGATCACTGCGGCCACAGCTCCCAGGCCGATGAAGAGGTAGCGGTTTTGCAGCCTAGCCTGCCGGCGGCGAACGATTTCCTTGGGCGTTGGGCCAGCCTCCCTGGCCCTGGCTTTCCTTCGTTTGGCCATCTTGTTGATCGCTTCCTACGATGATAATACGTGGGCCACGCGTCGGGCTAGCCTCGGTGGCTCCGCACGTGCTCGTGGCTAATGGGCAACAGAGCGAGGTGCCGTGCCCGCTTGATCGCTCGCGCTACTTGCCGTTGATGCTTCGCGCAGGTGCCAGTCCGACGCCGGGGGCGAATCCTGGCATGCTGAGTAAGAAAGGGCCGCAGAAGCCCTGCATTCTTGTAGTCAATGACCTTGGTACGATCCACACAGAAGGCGCACCGTCTAGGACGCTTCACATACCTTCGGCGTGGCCTTCTTGGACGTTGTGATCTCTGCTGCAAAATAACCTCCTGAACGTTGAAGTTCTACGAAGATCGTGTGAACGGGTAACTTCCCCCGCGATCACCGACGGCAAGCCGCTCAATGGCGGCGCTAGAACACGTTGTAGTCGTCGGATGCCTCCACCTCGTCAGCTACTCTCTCTCTTGTCGAGCATGATCATCTCGCTGGCTACCACCTCGGTGCGGTAGCAACGCTGACCTTCAGCATTATCCCAGCGACGGGTCTGCAAGCGGCCCTCCACGTACACTTTGGAGTCTTTCTTCAGGTACTGATTGCAGATCTCAGCCAGATTGCCCCAGGCTACTACGTTGAACCATTCTGTCGCTTCCCGCCGCTCGCCAGTGCTGGTCATCCAACTCCGGCTGGATGCCAGACTGAACGTGGTCACGGCCCTGCCACTGGGCGTGTAGCGCATCTCTGGGTCGCTTCCCAGATTCCCGATGAGCATCACTTTGTTCAGACCTCTTCCCATGACAACCCGCTCCTCACGCATACTCGCTGAGCTTGAACTCCTTGAACAACAAACCTACGTCTTTACTCCTCCGCGGACTCAGTCTCGGGTTCGGGCGCGGATTCAGCCTCAGGCTCTGGTTCAGGCGCGGATTCAGCCTTAGGCAGAGGCTCTGGTTCAGGCTCGGATTCAGGCTCAGGCTCTGATTGGGGCTCAACGGATGGCTGCGGAACGGTAACCGGCTCCACCTTCGCTGCTGGTCTGGCTGGCAGTGGCGTCTCAGCCCGCACCAACAGATAGCGAAGGATGTGCTCCGACAGCTTCAAGTCTCGCTCCAACTCCACAAGGGCCTGCCGAGGCAACGATGCCCGCACTAGCACGTAGGTCCCCTCCGTCTGCTTGCGGATAGGGTAAGCCAACCTCCGCCGGCCCCAGACGTCGGTGAGTGCCACCTCGCCGCCGACAGCCTCAATCCACTCCTGCACCTTTGCAGTGAGCGCCGGCACTCCTTCCTCCTCATCTTCCAACTCTGGATGAGCAATGAAGACTAACTCATAGTCGCTGTGTTTCACCATTCTCCGTTGTTCAACTCCTTTCTCGGGCTTGTGCAGTGGTTACGCGCAGCCAGGGGGCATAATGCCAAAAGAGAGAGGATGACGAAGTGAGGGGGCCCCCACAGCTTCGGGGACTTCGCTGCACATGCCTTTTCTTTCTTCGGGCTTGCCCGCGAGCAGGAACACGCGCCTTAGCTGCTTCGTTCCCTCGCGAACAGAAAGAACGAGGGGCAGGCCAGTCCCGTCCCTCGTCACGAGACCGCGCTACTATAGCACAAGGTGGAGATCTTGGCAAAAACAGAGTCCTGGCCTCGACACGGTGTAGATAAGTCGTTCTGAGGCAGTTGCACTGCCGAAGTCGCGAGTTCAACTCCCTCCTAACTGAACTGCATTGGTCCTGACCCAGAACATAGGCCGTTCTGGCTGTAGCTGGCTGATGAACCAAATGCAACTGTCGGTGGTGTCATCGACATGACAACGTGCAGCGAGACCTACCTACCTGATCCCTGCCCGATCGCTCTTGATGATAGCGCAGGGCGGCTACATGCTCCTCGCCCGCCAACCTCCCCTTCTGGCTGAACCTGGCCCGCTACGCCCGGTCGCGGTGAGCGGCTTCCAACCAGGTGGCCTCATGTCCGATCGCGAAGTAAATCAACAGAACTTCGACAACGATCAGCCAGCAAGAGGTATCCTGACCGACACAGAAGCGATTT
>CBDURC010000103.1:0-10660 GCA_965369635.1 uncultured Anaerolineales bacterium
GCTCGTTCTGGCACTGCACCACGATGCCCGTGGGGTTGTGCGTGATGCGCACGGCAGTAGCGTTCTTCTGCATGTGCTGGCCGCCCGCCGAGCCCGCCCGGAAGACGTCCACACGCAGGTCGTCGGGGTCGATCACGATTTCGATGTCATCTTCGAGAACCGGTATGACCTCGACCAGGGCAAAGGAGGTGTGTCGGCGATGCGCGCTGTCGAAGGGTGAAAGCCGCACCAGCCGGTGCACGCCCCGCTCCGCTTTCAGATAGCCGTAGGCCCACGGCCCCCGCACCTCCAGGGCCCCTCGCTTGATTCCCGCCTCCTCGCCATCCACGCGGTCAATGATCTCCGCCTTGTGGCCGCGACCCTCAGCCCAGCGCAGGTACATGCGCAGCAGCATCTGCGCCCAATCCTGGGCATCAATGCCCCCCGCACCAGCATGAACGGACAGGATGGCATCGTCCCGGTCATGCTCGCCCGAAAGCGCAAGTTGAAACTCCTGGCGCTCCAGCGCTGCCGCCAGCGCGTCTGCTTCAGCACTGACCTCGGCAACCAGCCCCTCGTCGCCCTCCGCCACCGCCAGTTCCAGCAGCTCTAGTGCATCCCTCACCTGCTGTCCGAGGCCCGCCCAGGTTGCCGTCTCTTCGCGCCGTGCGGCCAGCTCCTGCATCATCCGCTGCGCTGCCTCCGGTTCACCCCAGATAGCCGGATCAGCAGCCAGCTTCTCCAGCTCAGCGATTCTCTTCTGTTTGCCCGCTAAGTCAAAGACGCCTCCCGATGGCCTCAATGCGGTTGTCGAGTTCCATCAGTTTGGCCTGTGTTCCGTTCATAGCGATACCTCCCGTTGAATGCATACTGCGTAATCCGTAAGCCGACTCTACTGAAACAAGGTCAAAAAACCATCAGCGGATCAAGCAGATGAAGCGGACGATAATGAAACAGAATCAGCTTAATCCGCTCAATCCGCTGACGATCTTGGGTTTTTCAGAGGAGTCGAATTACGAATTACGAACTACTGAACAGTCCCTCTACAAATGCCTGCCCATCAAACTCCGCGAAATCCTCCATCGTTTCGCCCGTGCCCACGAAACGAATGGGCAGGCCCAGTTCCTGCACGATGGCGAAGACTATGCCCCCCTTGGCCGTGCTATCCAGCTTGGCCAAGATGATGCCAGTTATGTCAATAACTTCCTTGAAGTGCAGCGCCTGGCTGAGCCCATTCTGCCCTGTGGTGGCATCCAGAACAAGAAAGACCTCGTGGGGTGCCTTGTGCACCTGCTTGGCCGCCACGCGGTGTAGCTTCTTCAGTTCCTCCATGAGATTGTACTTGGTGTGCAGTCGCCCGGCAGTGTCCACGATGAGCACATCCGCTTGGCGGCTCTCCTGACTGGCACGAATGGCGTCGTAGACCACTGCGCCGGGGTCGGCCCCTGGCCGGTGGGCGATAACATCGGCCCCCACCCGCTCTCCCCAGATCTTGAGCTGATCAATCGCTGCCGCGCGGAAGGTATCGGCTGCACCCAGCACCACACGCTTGCCCTGGTTCTGATAGTAGCGGGCCAGCTTGGCGATACTCGTCGTCTTGCCCGAACCGTTGACCCCTACCACCAACACCACCGTCAGCAAGCGATCCAACTGATCGGCCTCGGCCGGGTGGGCGTTGAGAATGCTCACCAATTCCTGTTCCAGAGCCATCTGGACGCCGTCGGCGCCGCGGATGCGCTCCTGCGCCACACGTTCCCGCAGTCGCTCCACCAGCGGCAAGGCAGTATTCACCCCCACGTCGGCCAAGATCAGCAGTTCCTCAAGCTCCTCCCAGGTCTCCTCGGTGATGTCGCCCCGCCCAAACAGCCCACCAACGCGCCCGAAGAAGCCGTGCCGCGTCTTGGACAGGCTCTGCTGTATCTTCTGTTCGTCTGCCTGCGGCTCCTCAGGCTTCCTGCGCAAACGTCGCAGCACCACGCTCCATCTCCTTTCCTTCCGGCAAGCGACCTCAGCAACGAGCGCTGCCCATGTGCGGCAGCGCCCAGCAGCCAGCACATTATACCTCAACTGTCCAGCAAACACAAAGCTCACACCTGCTTACTTGGGGCACTCCAACAATTGTGCTATAATCGCTGTCCAGATAGGAGGGGTGTACTGCCCGCTTCTACCTGCGGCCACTGCACATCACACCAGGGAGAATCCTACCCATGCATCTCATCTGCGCTGAGTGCGGCACCGCCGTCCGCTGGTCGTTAGCCGACTGGCGATGCCCTTGCGGCGGCTCGCTCGAGTTCACCGAGTGGCCATCCTTCGACGCCAGGGCCATAGACCCGCATCAGCCGGGGCTGTGGCGCTATCGAGCGCTGCTGCCACTGCCGACGGAGGCCGATCCGGTCACCATGGGCGAAGGGTGGACGCCGCTCGTGGCCGGGCAGTTCGCTGGCCTGCCAGTGCAGTGGAAGCTGGAATTCCTCAACCCCACGGGTTCGTACAAGGATCGCGGCATCGCTCCGCTGATGACCGCTCTGCGAGAGAGCGGCGCTCGGGCAGTGGTGGAGGATTCCTCGGGCAATGCGGGGGCCTCGGTGGCCGCCTACGCCGCTCGAGCGGGGATTCAGGCCACGGTTTTCGTGCCCGCTCACGCTTCGCCTGCCAAGCGAGCGCAGATCAGCCTCTATGGGGCGAAGGTGGTCTCCGTGCCCGGCCCACGCATCCAAGCCACGCGGGCCGCCGAGGCCGCGCTGACGACCGACGTCGCCTACGCCAGTCACGTCTGGCAGCCCGCTGTGCTGGCTGGCCTACACACCCTGGCCTGGGAGATATGGGAGCAGATGGGCCGCCGAGCGCCCGACTGGCTGGTGGCTCCCGTGGGCCAGGGGACGCTGCTCCTGGGTGCCTATCGGGGCTTTCGCGCCCTGCGAGAAGCCAAGCTGACCGAGCACGTGCCACGGCTGGTAGCGGTGCAGTCGTCGCGCTGCGCTCCCCTTCATGCTGCCTGGGTACGGGAGCTCCACCACGTCCCTTCCGTGCAGGCCGAGCCCACCGTGGCCGAGGGAATCAGCATCGAGCAACCAGTGCGGGGGCGGCAACTGCTGCAAGCTATTCGTGAGAGTCGCGGCACAGTGCTGACAGTGGAGGATGAACAGATATTGGCCGCCCAATCCGCGTTGGCTCACCGAGGTCTGTACGTCGAGCCCACGTCGGCAGTGCCCGCGGCCGCGCTGCACAAGTTGGGCGAACGGATCCAAGCAGGCCAAACCGTCCTCGTACCCCTCACCGGCAGTGGATTGAAGGGAACACCGTTGACAGAGTAGACTGAACTACGATGAACCAAACAGACAACCTCGAGAGCGCCACAGGCTTGGTCTTCAAGGACAAATCCTTGCTACTACGGGCACTCACCCACCGCTCGTTTCTCAACGAGTATCCGGAATTCCCCATCGCCGACAACGAACGGCTGGAATTCCTGGGCGATGCCGTGCTCGATTTCCTCGTCGGCGAGTTCGTCTACCATCGCTTTCCGGAGCTGAGGGAGGGGGATTTGACCAACTTGCGGGCGGCGCTCGTGCGGCGAGAAGCGCTGGCCCACTTCGCTCTGCGGATTAACCTGGGGAGCTTCCTGCGCATGGGCCACGGCGAGACGGAGAGCGGTGGACGGGAGCGTCCAGCCACTCTCTGCGCGGCTTTCGAGGCGCTGGTCGGCGCGCTCTACCTGGATCAGGGACTGGAGCAAGTGAAGGCCTTCCTGCTCCCGTTCACCGAGCCAGAGCTGGAGCGCGTGCAGCAACAGGCGCTGGACAAGGACCCCAAGAGCCGCTTGCAAGAATGGAGCCAGGCGGAGATACACGCGACACCACACTACCGCACCGTGGGCGAGCGGGGCCCAGATCACGCCAAGGAGTTCACTTTAGAGGTAACCCTCGGCGGCGTGCCCTATGGCCGCGGCGTCGGGCACAGCAAGCAGGCCGCAGCCCAGGCTGCAGCGACCGAAGCGATCGAGCGACTGGCCGCGGCCGGCGAGTTGGACCTGCCCGCGGCTCGGCAGGCGGGAGCGAAGGCGTCGCCGGCCTAAGAAACAAAAGAGAACTCGATCCGAATTGACAACTACTCCGAATGTCGCTATACTTCTGACATGCCCAAGCTCAAACGCCTGGAAGTGCAAGGCTACAAGACCTTCGCCACCAAGATCGAATTCCTCTTCGACGAAGGGATCACCGCCATCGTCGGCCCCAACGGTTCCGGCAAGTCCAACATCGCCGACGCCATCCGCTGGGCGCTGGGGGAGCAGAGCTTCCGAACTCTGCGCGGCCGGCAGACGGCGGACATGATCTTCCACGGTTCCGAACAGCGCTCTCGCCTGGGCATGGCCTCGGTGACCCTCACCATGGACAATTCCAGCGGCTGGCTGCCTGCGGAGTTCCAGGAAGTGGCCATTGCTCGCCGCGCCTACCGCTCGGGCGAGAACGAGTACCTCCTCAACAACACCCGCGTACGGTTGCGGGACATCCTCGAAATGCTGGGCGCCACGGGCCTCAGCCAGCGCACCTACACCGTGATTGGCCAGGGTCTCGTGGATCGGGCACTCAGCCTGCGGCCGGAAGAGCGCCGCACCCTATTCGAAGAGGCCGCCGGCATCGCCACCTACAAGGACAAACGAGACGAGGCAGTCCGCAAACTGGAGCAGACCCAGGCCAATCTCCTGCGTGTCCACGACATCGTCAACGAGATCAGCCCTCGTCTGCGCCGCCTGGAAACTCAGGCGCAACGGGCACGGGAGTTCGCCCAAGTGCAGCTTGACCTGGGAACCCTGCTGCGCACCTGGCACGGCTACCGCTGGGAAAGGGCATTGCACGGCCTGCAGCAAGCGCAGGAGAGAAAGGACCAAGTCCGTCAGGGGCTGGAGAAGAGGCAGGCCGAGACAGCAGAGGTAGAGGCGCTGATCACCGCTTTGCAGGAACGCCAGGCGAGCCTGCGCCGCGAACTGGTCCAGTGGCATCGGCAGAGCGGCGAACTGCATCGCCAGGCCGAGGCCGCCCAGACGAAGCTGGCCGTGCGTCAGGAGAGGCGACGGCAACTGGGCCAGAGGATCGATGACCTCGAAAGGGAACTGGCCGGTCTTCGGGTTCGCCGTGAGGCTCAAGCGGAGCGCGTGGCGGATACAGAGACCGAACTGACGGACATCGAAGCGCGCTGGCAGGCGCAGGCGACAGAAGTAGCAGAGGCCCAGAGCAGTTTCCAGGCCAAACAGTCGGCCTTCCAGCAACAACAGGAAGAGGTCCAGCGGCTACAAGAAACCGTTCTCGGCCTGGTGGCCCGACTGGCCGAGCAGGAACAGCAGCGACAACAGATTGAGGCCCAGCGTCAGCGGCTCATGGAGGAGAGAACCTCACACGAAGAGGCCTACTCCAACGCCCTGGCCGAGGCCAAGCGATGGGCAGCAGGACTGGCGGCCATCTCCAAGGGGATCGTCGCACAGGCAGAACGGATCGCCAAACTCGAAGCCAGGCAACGGCAGCAAGAGGAGGCCTTGGCAGAGGCCGAACGCCAGCAGGGGGAGGCAGCAGAGCAATTGGCTGCCGCCGAGCGGGTGGAGACACGGCTTCGAGACCGACTGGATCTGCTGACGCGACTGCAGGAGGAAGGCGAAGGCTATGCTGCCGGCGTGCAAGCGTTGCTTCAGGGACGCGCCAAGGGCATCATTGGCCCCGTGGCGCAGTGTCTGCGGGTGCCGGCGCAGTTGGAGCGAGCGTTGGAGGCCTCTCTGGGCAGTCGACTGCAAGACCTGGTGATCGAGAGCAGGTCCGACGCCGAGGACGCCATCGCTTGGCTCAAGCGAGAGGGAGCAGGCCGCGCCACCTTCCTGCCCCTGGATAGTCTGCGACCGCCTCCGGCCATCACTCCCCCGACCGGACGCGGCATCATAGGAATGGCCAGCGACCTCGTTGAGGCCGACGAGCGAGTACAGCCCGCTGTGGAGCTGCTGCTGGGGCGCACCCTCATCGTCGAAGACCTCCTCACAGCCCATCGGGTCTTCAGCCAACAGGAAGCCAAGCCTGCACCGTTGCAGATCGTTACCCTGAGCGGGGAGATGGTGCGCAGTGACGGTCGCATGAGCGGGGGCAGAGGCAGTGGGGGCAGCGTCCTGGCCCGCGAGCGGGAGCGGCGGGAACTGCCAGTGCGGCTGCAGAAAGCCACAGGAGACGTCAAGAAAGCGAAGACAGCGCTGGCCCAGGCAAAAGCCAAGACAGAGCTCGGCCAGAACAGACTTGCGAAGAGTGCGGCCACCATCCAGGCGCTGACCAAAGGCATGGAACGTCAACTTCCCCGGCAGGCAGAGGCTCAGCGGCCACTGGATCTGGCCCGCCAGCGGGAAGCCTGGTACCGGGATCTCCTCACTCAGGCCGAATCGGAGCTCAAGCGACTACGCGAAAACACGGCCATTCTATCCGCCGACACGGAGCAGTTGCAGGAGCTCCTATCGGAGGATCGCGCAACTCTGGCTGCTGCGCAGGAAGTCCTCTCCGAACTCGACGCTTCGGCCTCACAGGCGCGGCTGGCCTCCCTGGAGGCGGAGCTCTCGCTATGCGAAAGTCAGCGAAACGGCGTGGTCGCCGTGCTTGAAGGACAGCGAGAAGCTCTGGCTCAGGTCGTGGAGCAGATACAGGGCAAGGAGGCCCGCAGCGCAGAACTGAGCAGACAGCAGGCGGAACTGGAATCGGAGATCGCCGCACACCTGGCCGAAGCGGAGGCGCTGACAGCCCAGCTCCAGGAATTCACAGCGCTCATCGAACCGACTGAGGCAAACCTGGAACAACTGGCAGCGGAGCAGGCAGCGCTCGAAAGCAAGGAGCGCTCGCTTCAAGAGAGGTTACGGCAGGAGGAGGTTCGAGCCAGCAAGCTGTCTCTGGCCGTTGAGCACCAGCAACGCGAGCTTCTGACACTGCACCGGGATATAGATGCCGATCTGGGGCCTATGAAGCTAAAAGGCGTCGAAACGCTCACCTTCCTTCAGCCCCTCCTCCCCCTCCGCATGCCGGCCGAGAAGCTGCCGACTGTGCAGAAGCTACCGCAGGAAGTGGAAGCCGATATCCGCCGATTGCGTCGCATGGGGAGGCAACTGGGCCGGGTGAACCCCAATGCGCCAGCAGAGTACGAGGAAGCACTGGAGCGGCACCATTTCCTCACTGGCCAGGCCGAGGACCTGGAACAGGCATCTCAATCGCTGCGCGAAGTGATCGCTGAACTTGACCAGTTGATGGAGCAGGAGTTCGAGCGCACTTTCCTTGCTATTGCCGATCAGTTCAAACAGTACTTCACCACGCTTTTCGGCGGCGGCTCAGCACGGCTTGAACTGACAGCGCCCGACGATCTGACGCACACCGGTGTGGAGATCATCGCCCGCCCGCCAGGCAAGCGGGCGCAAAGCCTAGCGCTCCTCTCCGGTGGAGAGCGCTCGCTAACCGCCATGGCCCTGATCTTTGCCATCCTCAGGGTCAGCCCGCCTCCGTTCTGCGTGCTCGACGAGGTAGATGCTATGCTGGATGAGGCCAACATCGGCCGGTTCCAAACTCTGCTCAAGGAGCTTTCCACAAACACCCAATTCATCATTATCACGCACAACCGCGGCACCATCGAGGCCGCCGACACCATCTACGGTGTTTCCATGGGGGCCGACAGCGTCTCCCAGGTCATTTCCCTCAAGCTGCACGGCGAGCAGATCGCCAACTGACACAACCTTCTCATGCACCGCCTCCGCACCATCCTGCTCGCCCTGCTGGTCATGTTACTGTGGGGCTCCAGCTTCGTGCTGACCAAGATCGCTCTGGCCGAACTGGGTCCCTTGACCATCGCCTTCTACCGCTGGCTGATCGCCACGCTGGCCTTTGCCGTCATCCTTCCGCTGCAGAGGCATGCGCCCATCGTGCAGCGGGCACTTCGGCAGGATTTCCTCCCCTTCGCCCTGCTGGGCCTGGTGGGTATAAGCGCCTTCTACACCTTCCAGAATCTGGCGCTGCGCTACACCACCGCCGTCAACGTTGGCCTGCTCATCAACTTCTGCACGGTATTCATCGCCGTGCTCAGCGTGCTCTGGCTGGGCGAGCGGCTAGGGCGCATGGCCATCATGGGCATCGTTCTGTCCTTCACCGGTGCCACGCTGGTGGGTCTGCCCAACAGCAGCTTCACCCTGAAGGGGGGACGTCTGCTGGGGGATGGGCTGACGCTGCTGGCGGCACTGTGCGCAGCCATCTACACCGTCTACGGCAAGTGGATCGTGGCCCGCTATCCGCCCGCGGTGGTCACAGGGCTGGCTGCGGCCTTCGGCACGCTGTTCCTGCTGCCCGGCGCGGCATGGGAGGGACTGGTCTTGCCTCGTTCGGCAACAGTGTGGGGCGCTGTGCTGACTCTGGGGCTGGGCTCCGGCGCTCTAGCCAACTTCTGGTGGTGGCGGATTCTGGAGCACATGGAAGCGGCTCGAGCAGGCACCTTCATACTTGTGATCCCCGTCGTCTCCACGCTGCTAGCCGTGGCCATCCTAAGAGAGCCGGTGCCACCAGCCGCAGCCGTCGGCGGGGCGCTGGTTCTCCTCGGGGTGTATCTGACGCAGCAGTCAGCGGATTGAGCCGATGGAGCGGATTGTGCAAGCGTTCAGGCCCCGACCGAGGAGTCGGAAGAGACGAGGAAGCGAGTTCTTCGGTGACGTTCAGAGATTCGAGGGGCAAAGCACGGGCTAGCAACTGCCAACTGAACGGCCGGGGCTTGGTTCACTCGTACTGATGAGGAATCCAACACCACGTAGCACCTTCATGTCACTATTGCGACGGCATCCAGCAGCGCCTTACCGAACGGCGTGATCTCGAAGGTGTCAAGCACTGACATTGTGCCCTTGCCCAAGGGCTCCTCTCGATACCCGCGTTCTGCCGCACCAAAAGCTGCTAAGATGCGAATGACCATTCTTGCGATCGATCCGCGCAACAGCATAGTAGCAGAACTGATATCCGGCGCAGTCCACGTCAACTCCGTGCTCTGAATCAACCCATCTGCGAATGCTTCAAAGGAAATGTAGGTCCCCACCGGCTTGGAGCGCAAGTGGGCAAGCGTAATCCGCTCGAAGGAGGGCGGCAAAGCATCCCCCATACCTCCAAAAGGATATGCTACCAGCCAATTCACCTGGTGCCACCAAACCGTCAGCAGGAACGACACCTGAAGCAGTGGGTCCATACCAAGGAGCTTATCCCCCTCCGATGCAAGCCGCCAGCGCCGCGCTGGAGCTATTGCCAGCAGACCACTTACCTCAGCCAGGATGTGAAGGAAGTATAGCGGCCACACATCGGCTTCACTACGCAGCCGGTAGACACGCTCCCCTATGGTGGTGTCCAGTTCGGGAGGCTTGACAAATCGTGCCGTCACCTCGCGCACCGCTTTCAACGGCATGTTTCCCGTGCTTTGTGTGCCGACGACCTTGTTGTCGCGCACAAACGACAGCAACGTCACCATATCCCGGCGTAGCGGCAAGGCTTCGGCTTGATGAATCATCACGGCATTGTGGTACTGCTGCAGCCAGGCCCTCAAGCGTCGTCTACCAGACTCTACTTTGCCAGATGCTCTTCCTTGCACAATTGTCCTCCGTGACTCGCACCAACCAGCTAGAAGCGCCGCGCAATGGGCTTCATGTCCACCCTTCCCTTCATCTCCTCAATCATCTGCTGCCAATACTTGCTCAGAAACGGTGGATTCCTCATGCTGTCAAGCACATACGACCGGTCAGCGCGACTCAAGTCCAAGACGGCTGTTATCATCTCCTCTTGATAGTACCCCGCTTCCGACAACGGCAATCCGCTCGGCTCTCGAATGTACGACCACCCGCTCGATGTCTGTTTCCCATCTGGTGATTGCCCAACCGTGTTGGCAACGCAGTGGAATATCTTCGTCTGCGGCCCCACAGGCTGCTGAGCACGCCCCGAAACCCGCTTCCAGGCCACCGCCTCAATCTCGTCGGAACTGCATGAAGGCTGAAACAGCACTTGAGCACCAGCCATGGCTGGGATTCGGTACAGCTCTGGATGCCTGCCGTCGCGACAAATGACCAGCGTACACAGAACCCCATCAATGGCGAATAGAGACAGCTTATCCCCACCTTGGCAGTACTTCTTCTCCTCCCTCCCTGCCAGGTTCACCTTGGCATATTCATGCACAATGGTGCCATTGGGGTCAATCACGTGGGCCAGATTCAAGAACCGATCAGGCGTTTTCTGGATGGAGCCCACGATGACCCACACATTGTGCTCTGCTGCTGCCTCACATGCCCTCTCGAGCGCTGCCTGTACAGCCTGTGGCGATAGTCCCACGACGTACGGGAAGTAATAGCTGGTCAGGTTGGCTTCGGGAAACAGGACAACCCGGCTGCCATCTTCTGCTGCCGCTGTGATGTAATGGAGTGTTCTTTGCAGGTTGAATTCAAGGGGCTTGGCCCAGCGCATCTGCACGCAGGACACTTGAAGAACCTGAGAGTTCGTTCCAGACATGTTGCCCCCCCCACTCTGATCACTGCGAAACTTGATCATCTCCGTCAAAGAGCGCAGCGATCACTGATTTCACATGACCCGGTGTAATCGGCTTGACCAAGTACACCGCGGGTTGCAGCGCCTATGCTTGCGACTTCACAGCTTCGTCCCAGTACCCG
>CBDURC010000104.1:0-10602 GCA_965369635.1 uncultured Anaerolineales bacterium
GAAAGCTGTGATCTTTGCCAAGGCTGTGACCTTGGCGAATCCACATTGGGAGGATCAAGAACATGGCCAAGAGAGCATTGTTCGTACTGCTGGTCATCGTCACAACAGTATCGCTCTATACATCGCTGGCTGTGAGTGCACGAAGCGGTAACGCAGCAATAAAACTTGATCTGCAGATCGTATCTGCGGCAGACATGGCATCAATCGTCATTGACGACCTGGACGAGGGGTTCATTCGCTACGGCACTCCGGAGTATTGGAGGGAATCGCCAATAGGCTACAATGACCACATGTTCTGGACCTATGTCAATGGCGACGTCATCGATAACTGGGCTGAGTGGCGTCCTGGCCTCTTGCAATGCGGCTTCTATCAAGTCTCGGTCTTCGTGCCTCGCCAGAAGGCTACAACCTGGAGCGCCCGGTATGAGGTGTACCATCGGGACGGCATCGAAGTCGTAGCGGTAAGGCAGATTGACTACTATGATGAGTGGGTGAGCCTGGGCACCTACGGGTTCGGTGATAGCACTGAGGAGCACGTCCGTCTCACCGACGCCACAGGCGAGGATCCCAACACTTGGCGGCAAATCGGGTTTGACGCGGTGAAGTGGGAGCTAGAAAGCCCATGTGGCACAACCACGCCGACAGCCACCAGCACACTAACGCCCACCCAGACGCCGACGCCCACGCCGACTGCAACGCCAACTCACACACCTGCGACAACACGCACACACACACCAACCCCCTCTGCCACACCAACGCCGACCAACACGCCGACGGCTACGTCAACTCACACACCCACGGCTACTCCCTCTGACACGCCAACGCCGACGATCACGCCCACACCGACGCCGTTGACGCTGTACCTTCCGCTTGTGGTGAGGCCATAAGACATCGCTCCGGCACTGCCACAGCCCGAACCGCCGATGATTGGGCCGCGCTGCTGTTCGTGCGGGCTGCGCTGCTGGAGCACATGGCCGGCAAGGCTTTCAACGTTTACTACAGCAGGTTATCCACAGGCCCTGTCCGTCTGTGCGCCTCCCGCAGGTCAGCCTCGCTTTGCTTCAGGTAGCGCCGGGGCACGATGAAGGCAGGGAAGCGACGGAGATCCCCACACGCAAGGGAGCAAAGAAGGCGGCGGCCAAGGGCTTGACGCCAGAGCAAGCCGAGGCGCTGAAGGCACAACCGAATACACCGCAAGGCCGGCGTGATGCGCTGATCATGGCCCTGCTGTTGGATCACGGCCTGCAGGTGGGCGATGTGGCCGGGCTACTGGTGACCGACATTGACCTGAGATCAGGGGATCTGCGCTTTTATCGTCCCAAGGTGGACGTGGAGCAGACACACCGCCTCGCGTCTGACGCGCTGCGGGCAGCGCTGGCCTACCTGCACCACGACGTCTCGGCGATGGGTCCGCTGTTGAGGGCAAGCCACAAGGATGGCCGGCTGCATGACATGGGCATGACAGAGCGAGCCATCACCGATAACACCGATCCGAATTCGCCACGGAGGCACAGAGGGCACGGAGATTCTTATGTGTCTCTCAAGGAATCTATGTCTCCTACGTTTGCTGCTGAACAACTGAAACTACTCAGGCTGCCACGGAATTGGATGTTTTAGGCTCTTAGCCCTCGTCCTCGAGGGCGGCCCTGGCGAGGGTCTCTCGTTTTGAGCAGCTACTTGCCGCACAAGCCGCCCCCGGGACGGGGTCTGGGAGCATAGGCTGAGCAGCCACTTGCCGCACAAGCCGCCCCCGGGACGGGGCCTGGGAGCATAGGCTGAGTAGTAACGAACAACTCCGACTCGCAGATTGATTTTCCCTCTGTGTACTCCGTGTCTCCGTGCCTGAACGACCTTCTTTCAGGGGAGTCGTTATCGTCTGTTCTTCACCACCAAGGGCAGGTACAGGCGCCACACGCACTCTCGCCTCCTACTGGACGACAGGCCGCCTGGCAGACCGCTGGAGTGCGAGGCGCATCACGGTCTGTTCCTTAGTCGCTTCTGCCACCAGTAGACGATGTGCGCAAGACCCAGGATGGGAAACAGCAGGAACAACCCGCCCGCCATGCGCCCAAGTTTGGCGAAGGTCATGCCCTCGAAGAAGAGATAGCCACCTATGAGCAGACCCCCGCCCACTAAGGGCCATTTCCAGGCTACAATAACACCTGCCCAGGCAATCACCATGCCCACCCCTTGCAGGATGTCGACGATGGTCATGGGCGGCGGAGAATCGGGCCTGCCGCCGGCGAAGTTGAGCACGACCACAAGCACCACAAACATGATACCGACGATTCCTGCTGCCCACCGTAGTATGGCGAGACCCCGTTGTGACACCAACTTGTGCATACGCATCAGACACCTCCATTTCCCTGTCCATGGTCGCGGGTTTGGCAATCGCCAGGAGTCGCACGTCGAGCGAACCTGCCTTCTGTGCCCATTATAGCACGATTGTGACGTCTCGTCAAGGGTTTCCGCGGGCTCGCTCCGAGTGTTGACATCCGCTCCCACATCTGCTACAATGCGCCACGTTCAATCACCGGTCCCAGCCCCTGCTGCACCCTACAGCGGGCTGCCTGATCCTTCTTCCGGTGATCGGGATGGTCTTGCCTGTCTGTCGGAGGAACATGAATGGCACACCGTCGAGTCTTATCGCTGCTACTGATTTCCCTGATAGCACTTGTCGTCTCCAACCTCGTCTCGGCCAGCGCCATTCCGGCCGCGGCAGCGCCTGAAGACGGCACGCCCCATGCTGCCGGAGCGGGGCTTTACCTGCCCCTGCTCTTCGCCCACATCGACCCCTGCGCCCTGCACGAGCCCAACGCCGACCCCCATCATGCCTGGGGTCCGCTTCAATCCGGCGAATGGCTCCTCTCCTACATCTGCCAGGGCGACGGGCAGGACTGGTTCTACTTCAACCTGGCTACCCTGCATACCATCACCATCGACCTGACCGATATCCCTGCTGGCGCCAACTTCGACCTCGCTCTCCAGGACCCGGCCGGCCAACATGTAGCCTCCTCCAAGAATGGCTCCAACGCCGACGAACACATCATCTTCACGCCGCAGTCCAGCGGTCGCTGGGCTATCTTGGTTCATCCCGCCGTAGGCCACGGCAGCACCCAACCCTACCGCCTGCAGGTAGGCTACCAAGCGCCGACGCCAACACCCACGCCCACCTGGACTCCGACCCGGACACCTACCAGCACAGCGACCCCCACGCCGACCTGGACTCCGACCCGGACACCTACCAGCACAGCGACCCCCACGCCCACCTGGACTCCGACCCGGACACCTACTAGCACACCGACCCCTACGCCTACCTGGACTCCAACGTCGACTCCGACGCGGACTCCTACGCACACACCGACAGCCACTCCCTCGCCGACGACGACGCCCACGCCCACGCCCGACACCACGCCCTACTGGCAGGAAGTCGGCCCTGGATCCGGCTCCGACAGCGGTATCTCCAACAACGATAAAGATTCCTTGGATCCCTCGCTGGCCATCGCTCCTGATGGGACGCCATACGTCGCCTGGCTTGACTCCAGCGGCGGGGATTGGGAGATCTACCTCCGCCGCTGGAACGGCTCCTCCTGGGAGGCCATGGGCTCCGGCTCCGCTTCCGGCGGCGGTGTCTCCGACAATGATGGCGGTTCATACAACCCCTCACTGGCCATCGCCCCCGATGGCAACGTTTACCTCGCCTGGGCGGACATCACCTACGGTAATGGGGAGATCTATGTCCTCCGCTGGGACGGCTCTTCCTGGCAGACCGTGGGCTCCGACTCCGCCTCTGGCGGCGGCATCTCCAACACGGCCAGTGATTCCTGGGTTCCCTCGCTGGCCATCGCCCCTGATGGGATGCCATGGGTCGCCTGGGAGGACCACAGCAGATGGAATGCTGAGATCTACATCCGCCGCTGGAGCGGCTCCTCCTGGGAGACCGTGGGCTCCGAGTCCGCCTCAGGCGCCGGCATCTCCAATAGCAGTGGCGAGTCATACGATCCCTCGCTGGCCATAGGACCCGATGGCAGCGCATTTGTCGCCTGGGAGGACAACAGCGCTGGGAACAAGGAGATTTACGTCCGCCGCTGGAACGGCTCCTCCTGGGAAGAAGCGGGTTCCGGCTCCGCCTCAGACGGCGGCATCTCCGACAACAGTGGAGCTTCGCGCTTTCCCACACTGGCCGCTGCCCCCGATGGCAGCGTCTACATCGCCTGGCAGGACCGCAGCAGTGGGGAGAACGAGATCTACGTCCTGCGCTGGGACGGCTCCTTCTGGCAGGAAGTGGGCGCAGGCTCCGCCTCCGAGGGAGGCGTCAGCGACAACGCGGGCGCTTCTTGGCTGCCTTCACTGGCTCTTGACTCTGATGGCACACCCTACGTGTCTTGGGAGGACCACGGCGGCTGGAATGCAGAGATTTTCATCCGATCCTGGAATGGCTCCTCCTGGGAGACCGTGGGCGCCGGTTCCGCCTCCGGCAGCGGCATCTCCGGCAATGCTGGACTATCGGTGGATCCCTCGCTGGCCATCGGACCAAACGGGACGCCATACATCGCCTGGGAGGATGACACCCACGACGGTTGGGAGATATACGTCAAGCGCTACGCCCGCTAGCCCGCTGAGCAGCCATCAAGCCCTCGGGGCCATGGCGGGCCCGCAGTTCTGCTCTCCGGGCAGAACTGCCAAGCCCAACCTGAGCTGGGCTCCAGACCGTTGCCTGGACCTAAACCGCCTCACCGACCTAGCGTCCATGACAGGCCCTCAGTTCTGCCTTGCGGGCGGCACTGCCAAGCTTCAAACAGGGTGTGCTCCTGCGGCCCCCAAGCACCTGGCTTGTCATAGATGCTCACTGGAACGCACCAACCGATTCACACCACTTGCCAAGACGTAAGCCCTGTGCCCCAGAACTGAAACGCACCCGGCGCGATGCCTCTGCAAGGAGTAGACCGCTAGTCTGTTCCGTACCTGTTGGACGCGACAAAGGACACCTCCTCGGTAACGAGGCAAGTGCCCTTCATCCAACCACAGACCATCTTCTTTCCCTGGCGGAGAGGGTGGGATTCGAACCCACGAGGGCCAAAGACCCTACGCGCTCTCCAGGCGCGCGCACTAGACCGGACTATGCGACCTCTCCGGACGGGATTATACACACGCTATCTGCCTTCCGCAAATGTCGCGGCAAAGATGGGACGGACATCTGCCAGGCAAACACCCCATCCGGAAATCCCTCTGGAAATCCCCCCGGAGATCCCCCCGGAGATCCCCCCGGAAATCCCTATGAATCGCCAATGCCGGCTACTCGCGGAGTGTTGCTGGCCTATCCTGCCCCGAAGTGCCGCATCAGTTGCTGTATATCGCCGTGGATGATCTCCAGTCTCTCCATTACTTCGTCCAGCTTCTCCATCACTACGTCTGAGGCTGGCGGAGTCGGGGGAGGAGGTGGAGGAAGCTCCGTCTCGTCAGCGATCTGGAAGGTCAGGAACAGCGGCCCCATGTGGTTGGTGCCCCCCAGCATGCCCACGCCGGCCAGACCGTCGCTGGGCAGCGATGGGCTGAGGATCCAGAGCGTGTGTGGCCCCCCGATGCTGAGATCGCGGATGTAGGAGCCTGCCCCCAGCCCGAAGCCGGTGAGACCGTTGACGTCTGTCTTCTGGACATGGGCCCGATCATGCCACAGCGTCTGGCTTCCGCTCCCTTGCAGATCGGGCAGCGTGGGGTCAGGCCAGTGATTGGCCACAGGCTGATTCTGCTGAGGCTGTCCAGCCTCATCGAGGACCAGAACCTTGATGAGAGCTGGCCCTTCCGTCTCGTCCACGCGCATCAGCGTGAACTTGCGGTCTTCCCCGGCATCCAGGAACACCACATTGCCATACTTGTTGCGCAGCCACTCCATATCTCGCTGCGTGCCGTCTACGTCGTAGATTTCAGGGGTCATGTGAGAATCCTCCTTGCAGGATGGCCAAGTGTACCCGCTTTGGCCTGCGATGTCAAGTCCGTCAACTTGCTGAATCACTACTGTGGAGGGCACAGGTTTGACTTTTGGCCACTTTGCGGCTATATTGCTCTCGCTTCAGAATGGAGCGCCTGTGGAGTGCGTCATCTCTGACCATGCGCAAAGTGGGAGACTTTGCACTTCGCCTATTGGGAAGTGGAGACATGAACGAACGACAGCAGAAACAGCGTTGGGTGAAGGAACTGTTGGACGAGCGGGGCCTGGACGCGCTGCTCTTGCAGCGGGTCAGCAGCTTCGCCTGGTACACGGGCGGTGCGGCCAGCTACGTCAACACGGCCACCGATTTCGGCGCGGCGGCGCTGCTCCTCACCCCCCAAGGCAACTACGTCCTGACCAACAACATCGAGGCCACGAGGCTGCAGAAGGAGGAGAAGCTTGCCGAGCAGGGCTTCGAAGTCGTGGCCCCTCCCTGGTACGAGGGCGCTGATCCAGTGGCGGATCTGACACGCGGCCTGCGCCTGGGGGCTGATGTACCTTACCCCGGCGCAACGGACCTCTCTGCGGAGGTCAGGCGACTGCGTGCTCGCCTGACGCCGGAGGAGGGCGAGCGCTTCCGCCAGTTAGGGGGGATCTGCGCCCAGGCGATGGACGCTGCCATTCGGCAAGTGCGACCAGGTCAGACCGAGTACGAGATCGCCGCGGTGCTCTCCCGGGAGACACAAGCCCGCGGGGCTTTGCCCATCGTCAACCTGATTGCGACCGACCAACGCATCTTCGACTTCCGTCATCCCTTGCCGGCGGACAAAAAGATGGAGCGCTACGCCATGTTGGTGCTGTGTGGCCGCAAGTGGGGCCTGGTCTGTTCCATCACCCGGCTGGTGCATTTCGGGCCTCTGCCGGACGAGTTGCGGCGCAAACAGGAGGCCTGCGCCCGCGTCGATGCCACCCTTATCGCTGGCACCCGCCCCTCCGCTCGCCTGGGCGATGTCTTCTCGCAGGCTGTGGCGGCCTATGCCGAGACTGGCTATCCCGACGAGTGGACGCTGCACCATCAGGGTGGCTCCGCCGGCTACGAGCCGCGGGAGCACGTGGCCACCGCCGCATCGGAGGAGATCGTCTACGAGGGCCAGGCCTTTGCCTGGAACCCCTCGATTGCTGGCGTCAAGTCGGAGGGCACGATACTGGTGGGGGTGCACTGCAACGAGATACTGACCGCCATTCCGGACTGGCCGACAATCGAAGTTGAGGTTCTCGATCAGGTCATCGCCAGGCCGGCGATTCTGGTCGTGGACTAGCACGGACACTGCTTGGAGGGGCTTGAAAGGTGAAAGCTGCGCGTTTGTATGGCCCACGCGACCTGCGTGTGGAAGAGGTACCGCGTCCCGAACCGCAGGCGGGTGATCTGCTCATTCGGGTGCGTGCTGTAGGCATCTGTGGTTCTGATGTGCACTACTACGAGGACGGCGGCATCGGGGAGAACAGGGTCACCGAAGCTCACGAGCTGGGACACGAATTCGCCGGGGTTGTCGCTGCCCTGGGGCCGGGCGTCGAAGGCCCGCCGGTGGGAACACGGGTAGCCGTGGAGCCGGCCATCCCCTGCGGAACTTGCGAGTTCTGTCTGGAGGGTAATCCCAACCTGTGCCCGCACATCCTCTTCGTGAGCACCCCCCCCACAAGGGGCAGCCTGGTCGAGTACATTGCCCATCCTGCCTCGTTGGTCTTCCCCCTGCCCGAAGAGATCGACTTCGCTGATGGGGCGATGCTGGAACCGCTGGGGGTGGCCATTCACACGGTGAACCTGGCCAAGCTGCGGCCCGGCGACACCGCAGCCGTGCTCGGGAGCGGCCCGATTGGGCTGCTGACCATCCAGATGGCGCGGCTGGGCGGTGTGCGAACGGTCTATGCCACCGACCTTGTCCCCGAGCGTCTGGCCATGGCGCAGCGGATGGGGGCCGATGAAGTGCTCCACGCAGGCGAGGCAGATCCTGTGGCCTGGGTCGAGGAATTGACCGGGGGACGCGGCGTGGATGTGGTGTTCGAGGCGGCTTGGGCTGCAGAGACGGTCGCCCAGGCCACGGCCATGGCCAAGCCGGGTGGCCGCGTAGTGATCGCAGGAATCCCTTCGGAAGACATCCTGAGCTTCCCGGCCAGTGCGGCGCGCCGCAAGGGGCTGACCATCAAGCTCGTGCGGCGGATGAAGCATACTTACCCTCGTTCCATAGCTCTGGTGCAGCAGGGATTGGTGGACGTGCGCTCGCTCATCACCCACCGTTTCCCGCTGACTGAGGCAGGAGAGGCTTTCGAGTTGGCCGCTGCGCGGGCGGACGGGGTGGTCAAAGCGCTGGTGGAGATGTAGCGGGCGGAGTCAGCATGGATGGCGAGGAGTTGCACTCCGAGCCCATGGCCGGGCGTACAGCTTTCTCACGTCGGGCAGGGCCAGCAGGTGGTAGATGGGCAAACTGGTGTGTGGTCGGCCAGTCTCGCACATCTGTTTACCAATCTACCAATCTGCCAGTTTACCAGTTACCGACCGTGTGGCGGAGAGGGAGGGATTTGAACCCTCGAGGGCGGTTAGCCCTACGCGTTTTCGAGACGCGCGCACTAGGCCAGACTATGCGACCTCTCCCAGACAAGGGAATTATACCCGAACACTACATCTCAGCCAAATCACTTGCTCTCGGCGTATACGACTTGCCAGGAATCGGCCCAAGCCTGGCGGAGGGCAATGTCAAGCAGGCTCTGCGAACCACAAGGCCACAGAAGTCATCCTTCTACGGATTAAGGCAGAAGCCACACATGGAACCGCCGGGCGGAGCGACAGGTGTGGAAACCTGCCCTACGGAAGGCGGATGTGAGTGTAACTGACGGAAAGGTGTAGCCGATGACCGACCACATTGAAGAACTGCGTGAGATGCGAGCCAGGGCTGTGGTGGGCGGCGGCACCAAGCGCATCGAAGCTCAGCATGCCAAGGGGAAGCTGACCGCTCGCGAGCGGCTGGCGTCGCTCCTCGACGAAGGCAGCTTCCAGGAACTGGGCGCGCTGGCCACGCACGATTGCACCGCCTTTGGCATGGACCAGAAGCGATTCCCCGGCGATGGTGTGGTTGCCGGCTTCGGCAAGATCAATGGCCGGAAGGTGGCCGTCTACGCCCAGGATTTCACCGTGCTGGGGGGCTCCTTCTCCGAGGTGCAGTCCCGCAAGATATGCCGTGTCATGGACTTGGCTCTGGAGAGCGGTATCCCCGTGGTCGGCCTGCTCGATTCGGGTGGTGCGCGCATTCAGGAGGGGGTCAAGAGCCTGGCGGGCTACGGCGAACTGTTCACCCGCAACGTGCTGGCCTCCGGTGTCATCCCTCAGATCTCGCTGATGCTGGGACCATGCGCGGGCGGCTCTGTCTACTCTCCGGCGCTTACCGATTTCGTCGTCATGGTCAGGGACATCAGCCACATGTTCATCACCGGCCCTGGCGTGATCAAGACGGTCACTGGCGAGGATGTGACCTTCGGCGATCTGGGCGGGGCGCTGGCCCACAGCGCCAAGAGTGGCGTAGCCCATTTCGTGGCCGACAGCGAGCAGCAAGCGTTCCTGCTCGTCAAACGGCTCCTCAGCTACTTGCCGCCCAACAACGTGGAAGATCCTCGCAACGTCGAGCCGTCTGACGACCCGCAGCGCATGGACGACTGGTTGAACGACATCGTTCCCCTCGATGAAACCGTCCCTTACGACATGCAGGAGGTCATTGCCCGCGTCTTCGACCGCGACAGCTTCTTGGAAGTGCAGGCCCGCTATGCCCGTAGCGCTATCGTCGGCTTCGCCCGGCTCGATGGCTACGTGGTGGGAGTGGTCGCCAACCAGCCGTTGCACCTGGCCGGTGCACTGGACATTGACAGCAGCGACAAGATCGCCCGCTTCGTGCGCATTTGCGACGCCTTCAACATCCCTGTGGTCACTTTCGTGGACTGCCCCGGCTACCTGCCCGGCGTAGATCAGGAACACGGCGGCATCATCCGCCACGGAGCCAAGATCATCTACGCCTACTGCGAGGCCACCGTGCCCAAGATTTGCGTGGTCACCCGCAAGGCCATCGGCGGGGCATACATCGCTATGAGCAGCAAGCAGATGCGCAGTGACCTGGCCTTTGCCTGGCCCACGGCGGAGATTGCCGTCATGGGGCCGGATGGCGCAGTGAACATCCTCTACCGTCGTGAACTGAAAGCGGCAGACGATCCTGAGACCCTGCGGGCGCAGTATGTCGCCGAGTACAAGGCGAGATTCCACAATCCCTATTCGGCTGCCGACATGGGTCAGATTGACGAAGTCATCGAGCCCCGCGAGACACGGCCTCGGCTGATTGCTGCCCTCGACATCCTGCGGGGGAAGGTAGCTACTAACCCTGCCAAGAAGCACGGCTTGATGCCGGTGTAGGGGACTGGCCTCAGGGAGTTGCGATGAGAGATGCAGCGATCTACCTGCTGCGCTGCACGATCTCAGCGGCCATGCTCCACCCTGCCGACGCGAAGAGCTGGAGCTGCTTTTTGAGTTACTACTCAGCCTATGCTCCCACCCCCGTCCCTGAGGCGTCTTGTGCGGCAGATGGCTGCTCAAAACGAGATACTCTCGCCAGAGCCGCCCTCGAGGACGAGGGCTG
>CBDURC010000105.1:0-10521 GCA_965369635.1 uncultured Anaerolineales bacterium
AGAAGAAGAACATCCGTGTTTGTCCGTGTTCATCCGCGTCCTGGCCAAAGTGTCCGGTAGTGAGTGGGAGGATAGCATGGAACTGAGAACGAAACTCCAAGAGTGGGCCGACGAACTGCGGGCCATCGCCCAGAACGGCCTCCTTGTCGCCGCCAATGAACAGGACAAAGCCAACTGCAGACGCATTCGGCGGCTGGCCGCCGAGATCTTCGCTGCCACCACCACCCGAGATGCCGAGGAAGTACTGCGCCTCTACTCCAGGGACGTGGGCTACGTCACGCCCAAGGTCGTGGGCAATGGGGCCATCTTCAATTTCAATGACCGAAACGAGATCCTCCTGATCCGCCGCCAAGACAATGGACTATGGGCCCTCCCCGGCGGGGCCCTCGAGGTAGGAGAGACGGCAGCCGGGGGCGTCTGCCGCGAAGTGTGGGAGGAGACGGGGCTTCGCGTCCGTGTCACGGCTCTGACCGGCATACACGACTCGCGGCTGTGTGGCACCAACTCGCCCCATCATCAGTACCACCTGGTATTCCTGTGCGAGCCCCTCGACGACGCCAAGCCCAAGGTCAGCGAAGAGACCCTCGACGTCGGCTGGTTCTCTGAAGAGGCCCTGCCTCCCCTCGCCCCTGGACATCCACTGCGTATCGCTCAGGCCTTCCGCTTCCACCGAGGGGAGATGGACGAGCCGTTTTTCGACGGTAAAGGGTGAGCGACGAAAAACCGGAGAAATGCCATGGAAGCCGACCCCATCCCCTGGCTCTTGGAGCCCGACAATCCCTCGGTACGTTACCTCACCTTGCGTCACCTGCTGGAGCGGCCCGAGAGTAACCCCGAAGTCCAGGCAGCCCGTGCCGCCATCCCCCGCTCTCGCGTGGTGGAGCGCATATTCGCCCGTCAGGCCCCCGGCGGCTTCTGGGGCGATCCGGCCACTCCCTACCAGCCCAAGTACAAAGCCACCTACTGGACGCTGATGGTGCTGGGTCACCTGGCGTTGAGCCGAGAGGACGAAAGAGTGCGGCGGGCAAAGGAGCACATCTTCCGCTTCCAGCAGCCGGTGGGGGGCTTCGCCGAGTACGGGGAGGAGGGAGCGCGACGGGAGTACGCTCATGTAGTGCAACGCAGGCAGTCTCGAGGCAAAGAGCCGCCCGAGGAGGCGCCCTTCGTCGCCGACATCGTCCACCAGATGACCCTCTCCTGCCTGACGGGGAACGTGGTCGCTGCCCTGCTCCGCTTGGGCTACGGCGACGACCCGCGGCAAAGGCGGGCCGTGGAGTGGCTGGTGAGCATCCAGAAGGCTGACGGCGGCTGGCTCTGTCCCTACTGGAAGGCCCACATCAGAGACACCCATTCCTGCTTCCACGGCACCATCTGCGCCCTGGAGGCTTTGGCTGAGATCCCGGAGGACAAACGGCCGCTCGCGGTGCAGGAGGCTGCGGCGCGTGGTGCCGAGTTCCTGCTGATGCACCGCCTCTACCGGGCCGATCACCACGACTTCCAGATCATCAACCCCAACTGGCTGAAACTGGCCTTCCCCTGGTTCTACGGCTACAACATCCTGCGAGGACTGTGGGTGCTGACGCGACTGGGTGTCCAGGATGAGCGGATGGAGGACGCTCTGGCTGTGCTGCGGCACAAGCAGACCTCCGAAGGGAAGTGGGTGCTGGAATCGACCCCCTACGGGCGGATGCAGGCCAACCTGGAGAAGAGAGGCCAGCCCAGCAAGTGCGTGACCCTCTATGCCCTGTGGGTGCTCAAGAGGGTCAACGGATAGAAAACGGACAAACGGATGAACCGGAAAACGAGGCAACCGAACCCGGCAAACACCCCGTGCCGACCTTCTACCTACAGCGCCACCCGCCGACACCGTTCGCCCCATCACCACCGCAGACTTCATCCCCCAACGCCCTACTGCCGCAACCACGCCCAGATCATTCGGGGCACGGCTAGACCCAGCCCGCCGCTTCCCCTGGTGGCACCCTTTCTTCGACCGTTCACCCCCCAAACCTGACCGTTCGCCGCAAAAAGGTTGACCCCCGCAGCACTTTCTGTCATGATAGGGTTAACAGACCCTTCTGGTTTCGGAGAACCCGAAGGGTCTGCACGAACACAGGAGGACAGAATGGCACTGGTAGAAGTCAACAACCTCTCCAAGATCTATGGCGATGTCCAGGCCGTGGACGGCGTCAGTTTCGAGATCCAGCAAGGAGAGATCTTCGGGCTGCTGGGGCCCAACGGGGCAGGAAAAACGACGACCATCAACGTGCTCTGCACCTACACCGAGCCGACAGCGGGGGAGGTCACCATCGCCGGGCACAGCGTCGTCGCCGAACCGGAAGCGGTCAAGCGGGCCATCGGCGTGGTGCCCCAGGACATCGCCCTCTACCCCGACCTGAACGGGGTGGAGAACCTGCGCTTCTTCGGGCGCATGTATGACATCCCCAAGGCCAGGCTGGAGCAGCGTATCGGCGAACTGCTGGAGTTGGTCGGCCTGGCCGAACACGCCCGCAAGCGGGTGGAGCACTACTCCGGTGGGATGAAGCGACGGCTGAACCTGGCCGTGGGGTTGCTGAGCGAGCCCCGCTTCCTGATGCTGGACGAGCCGACGGTGGGCGTGGACCCGCAATCCCGCAACGCCATCTTCGAGAATATCCAGTCCCTCAACCGGCAGGGGCTGACCATCCTCTACACGACCCACTACATGGAGGAGGCAGAGCTTCTGTGCGACCGCGTGGCGATCATGGACGAAGGGCACATCATCGCCCTTGATACGCCGCAGAACCTGATCAACACCATGGGCATGGGCATCATCCACATCGGGGTCAAGGATGGCATGGATGAGGAGATGCTGGCCCCGCTTGGGGCGGGGCTGGCCCGCCTGCAGGCTCTGCCCCAGGTCAAGGCTGTCACCTGTCGCGACGACACTCTGGCTTTCGAGACCGTGGACGCGCAGCGAGCCCTGCTGGAGATCATCGGTCTCTTCAACGAGACGGACACGGTCATGACCTCGCTGGAGATCCTGGAGCCAAACCTGGAGAGCGTGTTCATCCAGTTGACGGGGAAGCAGTTGCGGGATTAGGGATTGGAGATTAGAGATTGGATGTTGGAGGTTGGAGACTGGAAATCCAACATCCAACTTCCAACATCCAAACCAAGGATTGGGGGTACACGATGAAAAAACTACTATACATCGCTCTGAACGAACTGCTGTTGCTGCGCAAGGACAAGATGGCTGTCGTTTGGATGATCATCTTGCCCCTGGGGATGACGACCATCATGGGCCTGGTGTTCGGTGGCTTCGGCGGGGGCAGCGAAGCGGTGATGATTGACCTACCGGTGGTGGATCACGACGGAGGCGAGATGGCTGCCGTGGTGCTGGACATCCTGTTGCAGACGGAGAGCCTGCACGTGGAGATGGAGTACGACGAGGAGACGGCTCGCCAACTGCTGGCCGACGGCAAGCGGGCCGGCGTGGTGCTCATCCCCTCGGGCTTCAGCGCTGCTATCACCTCCGGCCAGCCCACCGTCCTGGAGTTGATTGTCACTCCCGGCGGGCAGACCGCCCCGCTGCTGGAGGGGATGGTACGGGGCGTCACCAGTGGCTTCTCCAACGTACAGACGTCGGTGGAAGTGGCCATCAGCGAGGTGCAGCGAGCCACCGGAAGCACCGATCTGGATTATGAGGGAATCGCCAGTCGGGTGGCAGCCACGGCCCTGGAGCGGCTGGAGGACCCGCCGGTCCGCGCTCGCATCACCACCGTGGGCAGTGAAGAGGAGGAAGAGTTCAACATCTTCGACCAGGCGGTGCCGGGCTACGCGGTGATGTTCGCCATGTTCACCGTGCTCTCGGCGGCCGGGGGCATCCTGGAGGAGAAGGAGCGGGGCACCTTCAAGCGGCTGCTCATCTCCCCCATCCCTCAGTGGTCGCTGCTGGGCGGCAAGCTCCTGGCTCAGTTCCTCGTGGGCGTGGGCCAGATCGCACTGATGTTCATCTTCGGAGCGTTCGTCTTACGCGTCGGCCTGGGGAGTTCGCTCTTGGGGCTGCTACTGATCACCCTGGCCACCTGCTGGGCCACCACCAGCCTGGGCATCCTGCTGGTGGCCGTGATCCGCTCGCGCAAGCAGATCCACCCCATCACCACGCTGATCATCCTGGGCTCCTCGGCCATCGGCGGTTCCTGGTTCCCGTTGTTCATGATGCCCAAGGCAGTACAACAAGTGGCCCGCATCACCCTCGTCGCCTGGGCGATGGAAGGGTACAACCGGCTGATGATCCTGGGCGGGAGCCTGGCTGACGTGTGGGTAAACATCGGGGTTCTGGTCCTCTACGGTGCGGTCTGCTTCGTCGTCGGTCTCAAGCTGTTCCGGTTCAAGGAGGCGTGAGGATTTCTTGGAACCGAAGGTTGGATGCTCATTGCTCTCTGGCATCTCAGTTGGGGGCAGCAGCTATATCTTCCAGCAAGGCTCTGATCTCGGCACGGGCCTCGGCTGGTGTGGTCTGATCCAGGGCTACATCCCGGCGGCGCAACTCGTCCATCATCTCGTAGAGGGTGAGGCCGGCATCCGCAGCGGCGCGCTCCAAAGATATCTGTCCCTGTTGGTAGCGGCGGATGGCCTGCTCCAGTTTCCAATTCCTGACTCCCTCGATCAGGTACTTACGCGCCACGTCGGTTTTGCGCAGCGATTCCTGATCGGCGATCCGTTTCAGATGGTGGGCCAGTTCAGTGTCAATGCGGAGGTTAAGTTGGACTGTCTGAGCCATTGTCTTCATCTCCTTCCCCTGTATCGGCAGGGGGCAGTTCCAGGCGGGCAGCAATCTCCTCAGCCAGCCCTTCACGCTCGAACAAGGTCGCCGGGTCCATTCCGGTGAGGATGGCTAGCTCCCGTAACAGGGATTTGAAGCCGGTCAACGAGACGTAACCACGGAGCAGGGCCAGGAATAGAATATCCACGCTCTGTATCGTGCGTGCCCTGTGGTTGGCGGCCACCCGACGGGCTTTCTTGTCGTGCAGAATCGCTTTGAGGCCCCGGTGAATGGCACAAGCGATCGTCTCGCACTCTCCCGGCCCCAGACGAGGGTCACTTTGCTGCAAACTCTGGGCCAGCCTGACCTCGTCCTCGCTAAGTGATATGAGCACAATTGACCCTGTGTTGATAGCAGCAGCGATTCGTTCGGCGTCTCTCAGATCCCGTTCCCTGCCGGCGACTACCGTCTCCCGGAACACTGCAGGACAGATGCCCACCGGGCCAAGCACCTGGTGTAAGAAATCCAATTGATCAATCTTGGCGAAGTAGATTAGCGGAGAAGCATCGGCAACGATGGAAAACCCCACGATTCCTCCCTGAGGATCTGGTATTCGCTAGGATTGTATAACAGATTGTGCATAATGTCAAGCGGGCGATCGAGGAAGGAGAGGTTCAACCGGCTGATGATCCTGGGCGGGAGCCTGGCTGACGTGTGGGTGAACATCGGGGTTCTGATCCTCTACGGTGCGGTCTGTTTTGCTGTCGGGCTGAAGCTGTTCAAATTCAAAGAAGCGTAGAGGCGATTGTTCAGCATTCTGGAGGTGATGAAGAATGAGCGTGATTACGGTTGACGACCTGCACAAGCACTACGGTGAGGTGAAAGCCGTGGACGGCATCAGTTTCGAGGTGCACGAGGGCGAGATATTCGGCTTTCTGGGGCCGAATGGGGCCGGGAAGACCACCACCATCGAGATCATTGAGGGGTACAGGAAGCCCGACAGCGGGACCGTGACTGTGCTGAGCCTGGACCCCCGCAAAGACGGACACAAGCTCAAGGAGCGGATCGGCATCATGCTCCAGGAGACCTCACTCTATCTGGACCTCAGGGTGGGCGAACTGCTGCGGGTGTTTGCCAGCTACTACCGTCGCGCCGTAGACACCGACGCACTCCTGGAGATGATCGGCCTGCAGGAGAAGCGGCGAGCCTTCGTCCGCGAGCTCTCCGGCGGTCAAAGGCAACGGCTGGCCTTCATCCTGACCCTCATCAACGACCCAGAGCTCTTGTTCCTGGACGAGCCCACAGCCGGCCTCGACCCCCAGTCCCGACGCGCCGCCTGGGAGTGGATCGCCCGCGCCCGCGAGGAGGGCAAGACCGTCTTCCTGACCACCCACTACATCGAGGAGGCGGAGGCGCTTTGCGACCGGGTGGCCATCATTGACTACGGCAAGATCATGGCCCTGGACACCCCCAAGCAGTTGATGGCCAGCCTGGAAGTAGAGCAAAGGATCGAGTTCGTGATCGAGGGCGCGCTCGACGTGGCCAGGTTGGAAGCGATGCCAGGTGTGAATAAGGCACTGGATGATGGCCAGGGGGCGTTCACCATCTATGCCCCTGAGGCCCAGCCTGCCCTCAAGTCGCTGATCGCACTGGCAGAGACGGAGGGCTTCATCCTGCGCGGCCTGACAGTCGAGGGGGCCACCCTGGAGGATGTCTTCATCCAGTTGACAGGGAGGAGGATTCGAGCATGAAGGCGCTGGTCAGTCAGGTTCAAGTTGAGCTCACGCTCTTCCTGCGTGACAAGACGGTCGTCTTCTTCTCCCTCTTCCTTCCTCTGGTGACGGTGGCCTTCTTCGGCTACTTGAACCGGGAGGGCCAGGTGGGGGAGGTCTCCTACCCCAGTTTTCTAATGGCTGGCGGGATCGGCATGGTGGTGGCCAGCGCCGCCTTTGAGAATCTGAGCACGGCGCTGGCCAGGCAGCGCGATGCTGGCATCTTGAAGCGGTTGGGCGGTACGCCCCTCCGGGTGTGGACGTTGGTAGGTGCCAAAGTGCTGACGGCAGCGGCGGTCACCCTGGCTCAGACCATCCTCATGGTCGCCGCCAACGTCGTCCTCTTCGAGGCTGAGATCACCGGCAGCATCTTCTGGGGTTTGGCAGTGTTGATCGTTGGCATCTTGACCTTCGCCACCATGGGGATTGCCCTGGCCGGACTGAGCCACAACGCCGATGTCGCCTCGGCGGCTGGGATGGCGCTCTCACTGCCTATGCAGTTCCTGTGTGGCACCTTCTTCCCGATCGAGGAGATGCCCCCGTTGCTTCGGCAGATCGCTCAAGCATTGCCCTTGACTTACTTCGTGGACGCACTGCGTGGCGCAATGCTCACAGGTGGAGGGCCGCGGGCGTATACCAGGGATTGGATGATCCTGTTGGGCTGCCTGGTGGTTGCCTTTGTCGTCGCTGTCAAGACCTTTCGGTGGGAGTGAACGATGCGCAAGTTGTACGTTCAAACAATCAGCCTTTTCCACCAAGTGGTGGTCGAGGTGAGACTATTCTGGCGCAGCCGTCAGGCCGTTTACCTGAACTTCTTCGTTCCCATGCTAGGCATGGCCCTGTTTGTCTACCTGGACCGGGAAGGGTTGCTGGAGAGGGTCTTCGGCCTGCTGGCGCGCAGTCTGGGGGGAGGCGGGGAGGTCGGTGGCGAAATCTCCCCGATGGTTTTTGTGACCATCGGCCTCATCACCTACTGCATCATCACTTCTGCCTTCGAGGGGTTAGTGCCTCGGTTGGTCAGGCAACGCGAGGCAGGCATCCTCAAGCGGCTGGGCGGGACCCCCCTGCGGAAGTGGGTCTTCCTGGCGGCCAAGACGCTGAGCGCAAGCGTGCTCGTCTTCGTCGAAGCCGCGTTGATCTTCGCCGTGGGGCTGGTCTCCTCCGGCGTCGCCGTCGTGGGCAGTTGGTGGACCCTGGGGGCCATTCTGTTGCTTGGCACCTTCACCATGGCCGCGCTGGGCTTCATCCTCAGCAGCCTGACCACCAGCGCCGATGGTGCTGTTGTGGCAGTCCACGCCGTCTACATTCCCATGCTGCTCCTCTGCGGGGCTTTCTACCCCCTGGAGGCCTTGCCCGGTGCGCTGCAGGTTGTGGCCAGAGTTTCTCCGCTCACCTACTTCGCTGGCCCCTTCCGCAGCGTCATGGTGGAGGGCACGGGCCTGGGGGCCAACGGTGGCGACCTGTTGATCCTGCTGGCCTGGATGGTCGGCGGCTGGATCGTCGCCATCAAGACATTCCGGTGGGAATAGAGGGCTTGCGCAGCGAATCCGATCCCACAAGTGCTACAATGAGGAGAGGCATTATGGCCAAGATCGAAGAGTCGGTGTCGCTGAACGCTAGGCCGGAGGACGTCTGGCACTATCTCGTCGAGCCGGAGAGGAAGTTATAGTGGCTGACGGATATCCACGAGCAGGAGTGGCTCGACGAGGGGCCGGTCGGCGTCGGGACGTGCTTCTACGTCCAGAAAGAGATCAGGGGCCAGGCGCGCCGCTACGACACCGAGATCAAGCGATGGGAGAAGAACCGCCTATTTGCCTTTACCTCCGAGGCGTCAGGATTCTCCCACATAGAAGGCGAGTGGGAGATCATCCCCGAAGGTGAGGGGTACCGGTTCACCATGCGAGAGGAGATCAAGGTGGAGAAGGCCAACACGCTGGTGGACAGGCTGTTCGTGCAGCCGACTGCAGCCCGGGCAGTTCGAGGCTTTCAGGCCCAACTGAAGAACCTCATGGAGAGCCAAACGGATCAGTGAAAGCAACGCTGTGGCAGAAACAGCAGCGGCCAATGACGCCGACTTGACATTGCCTGCGCTTCCGCCTATGATAAGGTATTGTTCGGCAAGGTCTCCTGACCGCCACCGGATGGGGCTCGGTCGGGAGACCTTCGCCCAACGAGCAGGTGGGCAATGACAAACCAGAAAGCAAGTGAGCGTGCCATCGTGCGTACACTATTGATGGACATACTTCTGCCAGCTGTCGGCTTCGGCATGGGGGTTGGTTTCGCAACTGGAGACTATCCAGTTTCAATGACCACTGGCCTGGCTATCAGCAGCTCGATCTACGTCCTCTACAAGTTGGACCAGGCATTCCTCCATCCCCGGCTAGAGAAGCTGTCACCGGACTGGCTGCAGTTGGGACTGGAGATGACCTTCTCGTTGCTCGAGCACATCCTGGGCGCGTTACTGGCCCTGTTCGTCTGCAGTCGCATCTTTGGCTTTGCCCTTGTGCCGTCCGCAGCCTGGATAGCCCTGGGGGGCATGGTGATCGCGTTCCCCATCATCCACGGCACAGGATTTGCGCTGCGCTTCTACCGCCAGGTGAAGGAGAAAGAACGCCAGGAGGAGCAACTGCGGGCGCTGGCCACGCAGGCGGAACTGAAAGCGCTCAAGGCGCAGATCAACCCCCATTTTCTCTTCAACACGCTGAACACCATCGCATCGCTGATCCACACCGACGCTGCACAAGCCGAGGCGACGGTCGAGCGGCTGGCGGAGATGTTCCGTTACCTGCTGGTGGGCAGTGAGCGGGGGCTGGTGCCGTTGGAAGAGGAACTGGCCTTCGTGGATCGCTATTTGGAGATCGAGCGAGCCCGCTTCGGCGAGCGGCTGCGCGTCATCCGAGAGATTGCCCCTGAGATTCTGGACGTGCCCGTGCCTGGCCTGATCCTTCAGCCACTGGTGGAAAACGCCGTCCGGCACGGCCGAGAGGCCGATGGCAGCATACACCTGACCATCCGCGTCCAGTCTCAGGGCAATGAGGTGGTGATCGCCATCGCCGACCAGGGGCCGGGAGTGAGCAAGGAAGTATGGGAGTGTGGGGGCAAGGGCCACGGGCTGCGCAATGTAGATGAGCGGCTGAGGAAAACGTATGGGGAGGAGTATGGGGTGGAGGTGCGGGGCAATGAGCCGCGGGGGGCGGTAGTCACGGTACGTATCCCGGTTGGAGTGTGGGGGTATGGGAGTGTGGGAGGTGGGTAGATGGCGTTGGTGAAGCATTTCAAGGAGCTGCGTGTGTACCAGCAAGCGTTTGGGGCGGCGACACGCATCTATGAGTTGTCGAAGGGCTGGCCAGCCGAAGAACGCTACTCGCTCACTGACCAGATTCGTCGTTCGTCACGATCGGTTTGCGCTAACATCGCAGAGGCATGGCGCAAACGTCGTTATCCGGCCCATTTCGTCAGCAAGCTGAGCGACTCCGACGCTGAAGCCGCTGAAACCCAAGTCTGGCTGGATTTCGCCCTGGATAGCGGCTACATCATCCAAGAGGAGCACGACTCTCTGTACGCCACCTACGACCACATCGCCGGCGGCCTGGTCAAAATGATGGCCAACCCTGACGCTTGGTGCGGCCCCTCCGAGTTGCGCGAACCCTCCCTTGTCTATTACACCCACACTCCCACACCCCCATACTCCGACACAGATGCTGACACAGACGAGGAGTGAGAATGCTGATGCGCGTACTCATCGTAGACGACGAACCCCCCGCTCGCGAGCGCCTGCGCCGTTTGCTGGCGGAGATCGAAAGCGTCGAGATTGTCGGCGAGGCGGAGGGCGGCATCCAGGCGGTGGAGATGATCGAGCAGGAGAAGCCCGACCTGGTGCTGCTGGATGTCCAGATGCCAGGGCTGGACGGCTTCGGGGTCATCGAGGCGCTGGCGGAACCGCCGCCCATCATTTTCGTCACCGCCTACGACGAGTACGCCATCCGCGCCTTCGAGGTCAACGCG
>CBDURC010000106.1:0-10512 GCA_965369635.1 uncultured Anaerolineales bacterium
CCGTGTAGCGGGCCGGCTTCTGCACCCAAGGCAAGACGCGCTCCAGGGCCTGGGAAACCCCCGCGGGCGTCGCTAGGGTGTGTTCATTCATCAATCTCTCCGCTCATTCTGCCTGAAAGGCTCAGGGCGGGGTTCGAACCCGCAGTAGCATTTCGATCTATCCCATTCTATCACACGAGTGCCATAGCCGCAATTCTCCGGCGCAGAGCAGTGGACAGTCAATGTCATCAAGTTAAGCGTAGTTTAGCGTCTTGTGGCGGCAAGAAACGGGCACAAGGCCCTATGCTACACTTTGACTTAGAGAATCCGTGTCCGTCCGTGTTCATCCGTGTCCTGGCAGAAGTGTCCGGTAGTGAGATTGGCCATCCGCAGAAAACGCTTGTCGAAAATGGACAAGGGCGGCGAAACCGTGTACAATGGATTGGTTAGCCAACCGGCATTGTAGTGACTGGGTAGTCAATGTCATTTGGCTAAGCGTAGTTTCGCCCCTTGTGGGCGTCTTTGGGCAGCAAAAACGGGCACAAGGCCCTATGCTACAAGCGTAACTTAATGACATTGACTGGGTAGTTGGGCCAAAGAGAATCCATGCCTGAATTCAAACTGCACTCCGAATTCCAACCTACGGGCGACCAGCCGCAAGCTATCGAACAAGTGGTCGCCGGCCTTGAGAAAGGGTACCGGCATCAGACACTGCTGGGCGCCACGGGCACGGGTAAGACCTACGTCATGGCCAAGGTCATCGAGGCAGTGCAACGCCCCACGCTGGTCCTCGTCCACAACAAGACGCTGGCCGCGCAGCTCTACAGCGAGTTCTGTGAGTTCTTCCCCCACAACGCCGTGGAGTACTTCGTCAGCTACTACGATTATTACCAGCCGGAAGCCTACCTGCCCAGGACTGACACCTACATCGAGAAGGACTCCGACATCAACCAGGAGATTGACCGCTTGCGGCTGGCGGCCACCTCGTCCCTCTTCAGCCGCCGCGACGTGATCATCGTGGCCTCCGTCTCCTGCATCTTCAGCCTGGGCAGCCCGCAGGAATATGGCCGCGTGGTGATCAACCTGCGCCGCGGCGAGACCATGCGACGGGACAAGGTGCTGCGCCGCCTGGTGGACATCTACTACGAGCGCAATGACATGACCCTGGCCCGCGGCAGATTCCGCGTGCGGGGCGACACGCTGGAGGTGATGCCCGCCTACGGCGAGCTGGCCTACCGCATCGAGTTCTGGGGAGACGAGATCGAGCGCATCACCGAGGTAGATCCACTGACAGGGGAGGTGCTGCGGGAGCACGGGGAGATCGATATCTTCCCCGCCAAGCACTTCATCACACCTGCCGACAAGATGGCCGAAGCGCTGAAGGAGATCGAAGCGGAATTGGAGGAGCGGCTCAAGGAGCTGCGAGACCAAGACAAGCTGTTGGAGGCGCAGCGGCTGGAGCAGCGCACCCACTACGATCTGGAGATGCTACGAGAGGTTGGCTACTGCTCGGGCATCGAGAACTACGCCCGCCACCTGTCCCGACGGCCGCCGGGCTCCCGCCCCTGGGTGCTGCTGGATTACTTCCCCGACGATTTCCTGATGATCGTTGACGAATCGCACATGACCATCCCGCAGGTTCGAGGCATGTACGGCGGTGACCACTCCCGCAAGCAGGTGTTGGTAGAGTATGGCTTCCGGCTGCCCTCGGCTATGGACAACCGCCCGCTGCGCTTCGACGAATTCGAGCAAATGGTCAACCAAGTCATCTACACCAGTGCCACGCCGCGGCCCTACGAACGGGAGCATTCGGCGCAGATCGTGGAGCAGGTCATACGCCCCACAGGCCTGGTCGATCCGCAGGTCCACGTGCGCCCCACCAAAGGGCAGGTTGACGATCTGCTGGGAGAGATCCGCCGCCGCGTGGAGCGGGGCGAGCGAGTGCTGGTCACCACGCTCACCAAGCGTATGGCCGAGGACCTGGCCGACTACCTGGCCGAACTGGAAGTGCGCGTGCACTATCTGCACTCGGAGATCCAGACCCTGGAGCGAGTGGAGATCCTGCGGGACCTGCGGCTGGGGGTCTACGACGTGGTGGTGGGCATCAACCTGCTGCGAGAGGGACTGGACCTGCCAGAGGTCAGCCTGGTGGCCATCCTCGACGCGGATAAGGCCGGCTTCCTGCGCTCCGAAACGGCGCTGATCCAGACCATCGGCCGCGCAGCGCGGCACGTGAAGGGCACGGCCATCATGTACGCCGACAAAATGACCGACGCCATGCGCCGAGCCATTGATGAGACCGACCGGCGGCGGCGCAAGCAGGAGACGTACAACGCTGCCCACGGCATCGTGCCTGCCAGCATCGTCAAGTCGGTGCGTGACCTGACGGATCGCGTGCGCACGTTGGCAGAGGAGAAGGTGCCTTACGAGGTCAGGGGTGATAAGCCTCTGCCGCTGTCGGCGCTGCCCCCGGATGAGATGGTGCGGCTGATCAAGCAACTGGAGAAGGAGATGAAGGCTGCTGCCGCTGCGCTGGAATTCGAGAAGGCGGCCGTGCTGCGAGATCAGATCATCGACCTGCGTCGGGCCAGGGAGGCCCAAGACAAGCGACCCATCTGGGAGAAACTGCGGGAGCCAAGGTTGCCGGCGTGATTTGACAGCATAGCGTTATGATGCTATAATGTATACATCATAATGCACTTGAAAGCGAGCTAGAGCTAGGATGAAACGCACGCAGGTCTACCTCCCAGACCAGCTCCACGAAAAACTCAGACGGATCTCCTACGAGCAGCGCAAGTCCATGGCGCAGGTGGTACGCGAGGCAGTGTCTGTCTATATGGGCGAGACGCAAGCCAGCGCGCCCGCAGTCGGGTATGGGTATGGGGATGGGTATGGGGATGGAGAGGTCGAGAGCATCGCAGAACCAGAAGCCCTATCCGAGGAAGACCTGACCCCCGAACAGTTGGAGGAACTGAAGCAAAACCCACTCTATCACATCATCGGCATGGTCTCGCGATCCCATCTCAACGATCTATCGGAGCGTCGTGACGACTAGCGGCTCAATGTCATCAAGTTGGGGTGTGGCATAGGGCCTTGTGCCCGTTTTTTGCCGCCACAAGACGCCCGCAAGGGGCTAAACTACGCTTAGCTTGATGACACTGACTAGCGGCTGAGAGATTGCCGCTGAGAGATTGTCAATGAAGCAAGTCTTTGTGGACACCAGCGCCTGGCTTGCTGTTGCGGATCACACCGACCAGCATCACCACCAGGCCAGGCAGTACTACCTGGGCCTTATCAGGCGCAAGGAGGTTTTGGTCACTTCGAGCGATGTCCTGAGCGAGACCTATTCTCGATTCCAGCGCACAGCAGGACACCGTGGCGCTGCCCGTTTCCACAGCATTGTGGAGATAGCGCAGCGGCAAGGTCTCCTGCGGGTTGTTACGGTGAACGCCGAGATCGCCCGCAAAGCGTGGGACATCTTCGAGCGGTATCACGACCGCCTCTCCTCGTTTCGGCACTGCACCAGTTTCGTCGTCGCGGGGAGATTGGGCATTCAAGACGTGTTCAGCTTCGACGAGGACTTCAGCGCCATAGGCTTCCGCGTGTGGCCCCCTCGCGGCGCAAATGGCTCCGCAGATTTGACAGAGTAGAACATCTGTGCTATTATTAGGGTAGAGTGATTCTGCCCCCAGGAGACGACCATGGCTACAGCGTATGAAACTAAGGATATCCAAGTCCTGGACTATCCAGAAAACATCCAGCGGCGACCGGGCATGTACGTGGGCGGCACAGGCCTGGATGCGCTGCATCATCTGGCCTACGAGTTGATCGACAACGCCGTGGATGAGGCCCTGGCCGGGGCCTGCACACACATGAGCGTGGACATCCATTCCAACGGATCTCTGACCGTGATTGACGATGGTCGGGGTATCCCCACCGGAATGCATCCCGAGAAGGGACGCCCTACCCTGGAACTGGTCTTCACCGAACTGCACGCTGGCGGCAAGTTCAAGGAAGGCAGCTACTCAACCAGCGGTGGGCTGCACGGTGTCGGCATCAAGGCAACGAACGCTCTGTCGGAGTGGCTGGAGGTGCGAGTACGCCGCAATGGCGTGCTCTACTTCCAGCGCCATGAGAACGGCTTGCCCATCGGCCCCGTCCAGATCCTGGATCCGGCGACCAATAACGTCATCGCAGAGGTGGGGCAGAGGGGAGAAGCCAAGGCCATCAAATCCCACGCCGACAAGAAGCTGGGCACCGGCACAGAGATAGTCTTCAAGCCCAGCCCCCGCTTCCTGGACACCACCGACTTCGACTTCGATGCCCTGGCTCGTCGGCTGCAAGTCATCGCCTTCCTCTTGCCGGGCGTGACCGTCGAAGTCACCGACCACCGCAGAAAGAAGAAGCGCCGGAAACGCTTCCGCCACGACGGAGGTCTGGTCGAGTACGTCAAGTGGCTCAACGATGGGCGCAGACCCATCCACCGTATGCCCATCGAGGTGACACGAGAACTGGACGACGTCGCCGTCGCCGTGGTATTCCAGTGGCACACCAGCGTGGACGACAGCGAGATCGTCAGCTTCGTCAACACCATCCCCACGCCCGACGGGGGTAGGCACGTGGCCGGTTTCAAGAGCGCCGTCACCAAGGCCATCAACCAGTTCGCCTCGGAGAAGAAGCTGTCCAAGGGCAAAGGCCAGGCCAGTATCCGCGGCAGCGACACCCTGGCCGGGCTGACCGCGGTCGTCAAACTCTCCATGCATGATCCCCACTTCACCAGCCAGACCAAGACGCAGTTGGCCAGTGACCCGGTACAGGGCATCGTCCACAGCATAGTCTACGAGGGGCTGTTGGAGCAGTTGCGCAAGAAGATCTCGCTGGGAAGGACCATCGTTCAGCAAGCCCAGGCTGCTGCCCAGGCGCGGGTGGCGGCCAGCAAGGCCCGCTCGCTGGTCATCCGCCGCAGCGTGCTCGACGCCACCGATTCGGGCTTGCCGGGCAAGCTGGCCGACGTGAGCAAGGGCACGCCGGTCGAACAGACCGTGCTGTACATCGTCGAGGGCGACAGCGCCGGCGGTTCGTGCAAGATGGCCCGCGACCGGCGCTATCATGCCATCTTGCCCCTGCGCGGCAAACCTCTAAACGTGGAAGGGGTCAAGCTGACCCGTCTGCTGAGCAACAACGAGATCAAGTCCATGATCGCTGCGATCGGCGGCGGGATCGGGGCCGATTTCAGCGTAGACGACATGCGCTACGGCGGCATAGCCATCCTGGTGGACGCTGACGTGGATGGAGACCACATTCGCACTCTGCTCTACACCCTGTTTTGGCGCTACATGCGCCCCATGGTCGAAGCTGGGCGGCTCTATGTGGCCATCGCCCCGCTGTACCTGCTGCGCAAGGGGAAGCGGGCTCGCTACGCCTACTCCGACCGGGAGCGAGACGCCATCCTGGAGGAGTGGCGTCCCCAGGGTGTGACGATGCAACGCTACAAGGGTCTGGGCGAGATGAATCCGGGGCAGTTGCGCGAGACGGTCTTCCGAATCAGTGACGCTGGCCCGTTCACCGGCAGCCTGCGCCGGGTGATGGTGGAGGACGTGCACCATGCCAACCGGATTTTCAGCACGCTGATGGGCAAGTCAGCGCGCAATCGCCGCACTTGGCTGCTGGAACGTTGGCGTGAGGAAGAGAACGGCGTGAATGGCGAGAACAACGAGTTGTGAGGTGCTAGAGCATGTTGATTGAAACGATTTCCCTGACGACAGACCTGGAGCAAGCGTACTTCAAATATGCTGTGGAGACGATCACCGACCGGGCCCTGCCCCGCGTCGAGGATGGACTCAAGCCGGTGCAACGACGGATCCTCTACGCCATGCACGACATGGGGCTGCGCCACGACCGGCCGCACCGCAAGTCGGCCCGCGTGGTCGGCGAGGTTCTGGGTAAGTACCACCCGCATGGAGACCAGTCCATCTATATGGCGATGATCCGCATGGGGCAGCATTTCTCCATGCGCCAGCCCCTCATAGATGGTCAGGGCAACTTCGGCAGTATTGACGGCGACAGCCCCGCGGCCATGCGCTACACCGAGGCGCGCCTTGCCGAGATCGCCGGCCACGTGCTCCAGGACATCGATCAGGACACCGTGGACTTCGTGGATAACTTCGATGGCAGCCTGAAGGACCCGGTCATCTTGCCGACGGCGCTGCCTAACCTGCTGGTCAACGGATCAATGGGCATCGCCGTGGGCATGGCCACCAACATCCCGCCCCACAATCTGGGCGAGGTGTGTGATGCGGTGGTCTATGTGGCCAACCGCTGGCGCAGGCGGCACAAGATCTCCGTGGAGAAGTTGATGGAGATCATCCCGGGACCTGATTTCCCCACCGGTGGGATCATCTACCGCTACCGGGATGGTCCTGCAGGCGAGGGCAAGATGGACACCATCCGCGCCGCCTACGAGACTGGGCGGGGTCGCATCGTCACCCAGGCACGAGTGGACATGGAAGACATTGGCGGGGGCAAGGTCAACATCGTCGTCACCGAACTGCCCTACGCCGTGCAGAAGACCACCGTCCTGGAGCGTATCGCTCGTGAGGTGCGCGAGGGCAAGATCACCGGTGTCACCGATCTGCGCGATGAGTCAGACCACGAGGGCATGCGCGTCGTCATCGAGGTCAGCCGTGTGGCCAACGCCCGAGAAGTGCTGGAGAGCGTCCTGAGCCGCAGCCAGTTGCGGGAGACCTTCGGCGTCAACACCCTGGCCCTTGTCTCCGAGAAGGTCAATGGCGACACGATCGTGCGCCCGCAGAGGCTCAGCCTGCGCGAGATGTTGGTGCACTTTGTCGCTCACCGGCTGAATGTTATCGTCCGGCGTAGCCGCTACGAGTTGTCCAAGCGAGAGGCCCGGTTGCACATCATCGAGGGTCTGCTGAAGGCCTTGGACATCATTGACGAGGTCATTGACACGATCCGCCGCAGCCGCACCACCGAGACGGCAGGGACCAACCTCATTAGGAAGTTCAAGTTCACGCAGCGCCAGACTGAGGCCATTCTATCCATGCAGTTGCGACGGCTGGCAGCCCTGGAGCGTCGCAAGCTGGCCGACGAGAAGAAGGAACTCAAGGCCCGCATCAAGTATCTCAAAGGACTGCTGCGCTCGCAGGAGCGTCGCCTATGGGTGGTGGTCGAAGAGACGCTGGCGATCAAGGAGAAGTTCGCCACGCCGCGCAGGACGGTGATCCTCACCGAGGAAAAGCCAGGAGACAGCATTGTGACCGAGGCTGAGCTGGTCGTGCCTCAGGAGCCGCAGGTGGTCGTGGTGACCACCCGAGGCGTGCAACGCGAAGATGCCAGTCGTTTTGGCTATCGCGTCCGGCCGGGGACCACCAGCCGGGCCGTCGAGGCCCATCGGATGCATCTGCGAACCGAGAAAAAAGACACAGTGGTGCTGGTGTCCAACCGGGGGCGGGCCTGGTGGGGAGCAGTGGGCCGCCTGCCCAGATCAGCCAGTTTTGAGGAGTTGGGGTTGAGCAAAAGGGAGCAGGTCGTCGGCATGGGCATCCTGCCCGACAAGCACTATGTGATCCTAGGCACGCGCCAGGGCCAGGTCAAACGGATCAGCGCCAATGATGTCAAATCCTCCGCCGAGGCTTCGTGGGCTACGGTGATTGGGCTGACAGGAAGAGACGATGGCGTACTGTTTGCCGGCGTCGGGGACGAGAAGGCCCACGTCATGTTCCTTGGCACCAGCCGAGCCAATCGCTTCAGCGCAGGGCAGATCAACCCGCAGGCTACTCGCTCTGCCAGGGGCGTGGCGGGTACCAAGCTGCGCAAAGGGGACCGACTGTTGAGCGGTGCGGTCATCAGTGACCCCACGGCCGACTTGGGCATTGTCGTGGTCAGCAAGAACGGCTTCGCCAAGCAGGTGCCGCTCAAGGAGTTTCCCGTGCAGGGCCGGGGAGGTCAAGGTGTGCTGCTGCTCAACCAGACCAAGGCGACCGGGCCGGTGGTGGCCGTAAGGGCAGGGCCGATGAGGGGATCGGTGGATCTGATCAGCTCGGACGGGAAGCGACAGCGTCTGGCCGAAGCGCCGGTGAAGAACCGGGCCAATCGCGGCGAGATACTGGTTGAGCTGGACAATGTGGCCGAGGTCATTGTGCTGTAGGCATGGCGTAGTTGCCGCCGCTGTGCTCCTATCCCTCGTCCGCTGCTGTGCTCCTCTCCATCGGGGGAGGAGCGCTCTTACTGCAGGTGACCATCGGCAGCCCGTAGCGGGACACAGGACGGTTCGGAGCTTGTCCAAGCCCTCCGCTTGCGTGCCCTGCAGTAGGGAAGTAGCCTCTTCGCTCGAGTTGTGCTATAATCCTCAGCGCTATGGAACAGACAGCGCCAGGTAATATCTTCGCATTGAGGCAGAAGCCACACATAGAGCCGCCAGGCTCATAGCCACGTGTCCGTTCTGCCACAGTGCGTATCTTCGCTTGAAGGAGACAAAAGGCAAAGGTGAAAGTCACACCCGAGGAACACCCTAATCGTCAGGTCACGCTGACAGTGGAAGTGGAAGAGGAACGAGCGCAGCGGGCGCTACGGCAAGCAGCCCGTCGCCTGTCGCGGCGCACGCGCATCCCCGGCTTCCGTCCCGGGAAAGCTCCTTACGCCATCGTTGCACGGACTGTGGGAGAGGACTACCTGCGAACGGAGGCGTTCGAGGCCATCGGGCAGCAGCTCTACAAAGATGCCCTGGAAGAGGCAGAGATCGAGGCGTATGCCCAGGGCACATTGGATGACGTGCAGTGGGACCCACTCACCTTCAAAGTGACCGTTCCCCTGCCGCCGCTTGTGGAGTTGGGCGACTACCGCGCCCTGCGCGTGCCAGCAGAGCCCATCCTCGTGCTGGATGAGGAAGTGGACGAGGCCCTGCAGCAACTGCGAGAGCGTTATGCAGAGTGGGTCCCGGTGGATCGCCCCGCTGCCTACGATGACATGCTGGTAATGGACATCAAGGGCACCGTCGGCGACGAAGAGATCATGAACCAGCAGAACTGGGAGCGGGTGCTGCAGGAGGAGAGTAGCGGTTCCTTGCCTGGTTTCGACGCTGCCCTGGTGGGTCTGAACACAGGCGACGAGCACAGCTTCGACGTCACCTACCCCGAGGGGGCCACCCGCTGGGCGGGCGAGACGGCGCGCTTCGAGGTGACACTCCACGGCGTGAAAGCCAAGGAGCTGCCACCGCTCGACGATGAGTTAGCACGGACCATCGGCGAGCACGAGACGCTGGATGAACTGCAGGAAGCCGTCCGAGAGGATCTGCGGACACAGCGCAAAGCGGAATCGGACTACGAGGGCAAAGTGCTCGATGCACTCGTCGAGCAGACGCAGATCGAATTTCCGCCGCTGATGCTGGACAAAGAGCTCGACGACCTGTTGGGGAATCACGACCGCTTGCTGCGGCAGCAAGGGATGCCTCTGGACGAGTGGCTGCGCGTGAGTGGGAAGAGCGTAGAAGAATACAGAGAGGAAAACCGGCCTCAGGCGGAGCGGCGACTGAAGCGTAGCCTGGCGCTGAGTGAGCTCGTGGAACAAGAGGAGTTGGCCGTCGAAGACGCAGATGTGGATGAGGAGATCGAACGCCGCGTGGCACGCCAGTCGAGCGACACGGCAGAGCGGCTGAGGGAACTGCTGGATTCATCCAGTGGACAGCAGATGGTGCGCAACGATCTCCTGACCCGACTGGCACGGCAGCGACTGCTGTCCATCGCCAAGGGAGAGTTCGAGCCATCGGCGGCAGAGGAAGAGGAAGCGGCAGAGCAAGAGGAAGCAGCAGAGGCAGAGCAAGAGGGAGATGCGGAGGATAAAGAGGATAAGGAGAAAGCCGATACAGGAGTGAACGAGTAGTGAGTCAATCAGGTCAATAGAGCAATGGGGCAATGAGTAGTAGGGGAAGATTGGCAACAAGGTACGGAGGTCACGAATGATACCCGAGTCGTTAGTACCGATGGTGATCGAGAGCACTGGGCGTGGCGAGCGAGCATATGACATCTACTCGCTGTTGCTCAAGGAGCGCATCGTCTTCCTGGGCACGCCTATCAGTGACCAAGTCGCCAACCTGATCATCGCCCAGCTCCTTTTCCTCGACCGCGAGGATCCAGAGCGAGAGATCAGCCTTTACATCAACTCGCCAGGCGGCAGCATCTACCCCGGCCTGGCGGTTTACGACACCATGCAGCTCCTGCGGGCGCCAGTGTCCACCATCGCCGTGGGCTGGACCGCCAGCATGGGCACAGTGCTGCTTTCGGCGGGAAGCAAGGGGAAACGCTATGCCCTGCCGCACGCCACGATCCACATGCATCCTGCCGGTGGCTCTGTTCGAGGCTACGCGCCGGATGTAGAGATCCAGCTCAACGAGCTACTGCGCATGCAGCGGCTGGTGCAGATGCTCCTGGCCAAACAAACGGGCCAGCCGATAGAGCGCATCGTCAAGGATTTCGACCGCGACTACTTCATGGATCCCCAGGGCGCGCTGGAGTACGG
>CBDURC010000107.1:0-10385 GCA_965369635.1 uncultured Anaerolineales bacterium
CTCCAGAGGCCACGCAGTAGGTGGCGATGGAGATGGCCTTCTCGCTCATCCACTCGGACGCCATACCCACGGCGGGGAGGTCGGAGATATCCTCGCCCAGGCCGCCCTCGGTCGCCATCTGCGAGAGGATGGTCAGGATGCGGGAGTTGTCCACGCAGGAACCCATGTGGAGCACCGGCGGAATGCCGACTGTCTCGCAGACCTCACGCAGGCCAGGGCCAGCTAACTCTAACGCCGTTTCGGGGGTCATGTAACCCGCTTTCGCCGCGGCAATGGCCGCACAGCCGGTCTCGACCACCAGGACGTCGTTCTTGATGAATTCTTCCACCACATAGTTGTGGATACTGTCATGGCAGACGCGGGCGTTGTTGCAACCGATGTTGGCGACCACGCCCCTGATGCGCCCGACCATAATGGCGTCGTTGAGCGGACGCAGAGAGCCGCGATAGAAACCGCCCAGTGCGTAGTTTATGTACTCGTGGGAAAAGCCAGGTACCATAGGGCTTTGGATGTCCGAGGGGATTCTCGTCTCTCCTCGCTCAGGGTAGCGATCAATCGCCCGGCGGACGATCTCCTTGGCGATCTCCAGCGCGTTCCGCTCGTCGAACTCGATGTGGGTCGCGCCCTTGATCTTGACCTTGGGCGAGGTGGTGATCAGTTCGGTGTGGAACTGGTCCGCCACGGGCGCCAGTCCCTGGAAGATGCACTGAATATCCACCACCATGGCCTCGACCGCGCCGGTGAGGATTGCTAGCTCCTGCTGCAAAAAGTTACCCGCCAGAGGCACGCCCTGCCGCATCAGCGCCTCGTTGGCTGTGCAGCAGATGCCGGCCAGGTTGATGCCGTTGGCCCCCTTGCTCTTGGCGTACTCGAGGATCTCGGGATCAAACGACGCCGCTATGATCATCTCTGAAAGGGTCGGTTCGTGGCCGTGGATGATGATGTTGACCATGTCCTCGCTCAGCACGCCCAGGTTGGCCGCGCTCTGCACCGGGGCCGGCGTACCAAAGAGCACGTCCGAGAGGTCCGTGCCGATCATGGAACCGCCCCAGCCATCGCCCAGCGCGCAGCGCAGCGATTGGTCCAGGATGTGTTCGGCGTCCTGGTCGTTGCCCATGTGTGTGCGATGCATCAGTTCCACGACTTCGCGATCAATGCTGCGCGGTTCGATATTTTGCTCGCGCCAGATCTGCTGCCGCTTGGCCGGCGCTCGCTTCAAGTTCTTGACGTTTCCGTGGACCTTGCCGAACTCTCCCAGAGCAGCTATCGCTACGTCCCGCGCCACGTCCTCTATGGATCGCTCCTGCCCGGTCTCGTCTGTGACCGGTACGTCCAGGTAGCCGGCCATCTCAAACAACTTGAAGGCGTCTTTGACCCCATAGTCGGGCGCGTGCCCCTCTACCGCTGCCAGCAGTGTGTACGCCTGCCCCCGTCCGTGGTCGGAGTGGGCGGATGCGCCCGCGCACACCATGCGAGCAAAATTGCGGGCCGCCACGGTGTCCACCGTCGCTCCGCACACGCCAATCTCGACCTTGCCGACCAACCGGCATGGCCCCATCGAACAGTTCTTGCAGCACAAGCCATCGGCCCCGATGGGACACGGTTTGATGTTGTCCACCCGCGAGAAGCAGGTATCTATCCCCTCCTGACAGGCATATTCTATCAGTCCGATAGTCGCTCGATCTTGACTCAACTCTTCCGGTGTTCGCGCTTTCTTTTTTGCCATATTCCATAACCTCCTAGTACCGCCGGAACTCGCCCGACATCTCCAGATCGACCATATTGGTCTCGGTCATCCGCAAGCTCATATCCGCCCATTGCGGGTCACGGCGCAACCTGGTCGCTTGAGCGATCATTGGAACCTCGCCCTTGCCCACCGGGTAACCGGCCTCAGCCAGCGCCTTCTCCATGGTCGCCTGGCTCGTCTTTGTGCCGTTGTAGGTAACCAGGACCTGCTTCCAACCCGAACTGGCAAACACCTGTTCTACCCCTTCCAGATTGACCAGTGCGTCACGAACCTTGAGGACGTGATGGTCGGCCCAGAGGAGGGGAATATCCAGTACCACCTTCTTCATGCGTAACCTCCGTTACCAATACCTAGGTAGATTGGTGGATTGGCAGATTGGCCACTGCGACCGACCAGGAACCCACCAATCTGCCAATTTCCCAATACACCAGTCTATCAAACAACTAGGACAAGCCCACGATCTTGCCCGTCTCCAGATCGAGGTCTATCTTCATGTAAGCCGGATAGGTTGCCAGGCCGGGCATGGTGCTCATCTTGCCGATCATGGGATAGATGAAACCTGCCCCGACGCTGGCCCGAACCTCGCGTACCGGAATCGTGAATCCGGTCGGCACGCCCTTAAGCGTCGGATCGTGGCTCAGGCTGAGGTGGGTCTTGGCCATACAGATGGGCAGGTTCCCGAAGCCAGCGCGCTCATAAGTGGCAATCTGCTCCTGCGCCAGCGGTTCATAGGACACGCCGTCCGCCCCATAGATTGTCTTGGCGATGTACTCGATCTTCTGCTTGATGGACCAATCGAGCGGATAGAGGAACTTGAAATCGCTGGGCTTCTCGCAGGCTGCAACCACAGCTTCGGCCAGCTTGGCAGCGCCGTCGCCACCGTTGGTCCAATGGGTCGTCACCACTGCACCCTCCGCACCCTGGGCGATGGCGTACTCGCGTACCATCTCCATTTCGGCCTCTGTGTCGGTCGTAAAGCTATTGACAGCGACGACCACTGGAATCCCAAAGCCCAAAGCGTTCTTGATGTGGGCCCCCAGGTTGCACAGCCCAGCCTCGAGCAGTCCGAGATTCTCCTCGGTGTAGGCCCTGCCCAGAGGCGCGCCCGGCGACACCTTGGGGCCACCTCCGTGCATCTTGAGCGCCCGCACCGTCGCCACCAGCACCACCGCGTTCGGGATCAGGCCGGAGTAGCGGCACTTGATATCGAAGAACTTCTCCATGCCGATGTCGGCGCCGAAGCCACTCTCCGTGACCACGTAGTCAGCCACCTTTACGGCGATCATGTCGGCGATGATGGAAGAGTTTCCGTGGGCGATGTTAGCGAACGGCCCAGCATGTACGAAAGCGGGCTGCCCTTCCAGCGTCTGCATCAGGTTGGGCATGAGCGCGTCCTTGAGCAGAACGGTCACGGCACCGGCGACACCCAGATCCTCCAAATTGACCGGATCGCCCTTCTTGTCCAGCCCAATCATGACTTTCCCGACCCTCTCCCTCAGGTCCCGAAGGCCGGAGGCCAGGGCCAGGATGGCCATGAGCTCGCTGGAAACGGTGATGTCTACGCCCGTCTTGCGGGGGAAGATGGGACTCGGCGAGCCATCCTTCATCTTGTCGTCGTTGAAGCCCACCATGATCTCACGCAGCGAGCGGTCGCACAGGTCCACGACGCGGTTCCAGGTGATCGTGTCTGGATCAATGTCCAGTCTCCGATCAATACCGCGGCCCTTCAGTGCCGCATCGCTCTGCCGGCTCTCGTGGTACATGCGCGTGTCTAGCGCCGCGGCGACCAAGTTATGGGCGATGGAGATAGCGTGGATGTCGCCGGTGAGGTGCAGGTTGAAGTCCTCCATGGGAATGACTTGGCTATAGCCACCACCAGCAGCGCCGCCCTTGATGTTGAAGGTCGGCCCCATGCTGGGCTGGCGAATACAGCACATGACATTCTTGCCAAGCACAGAACCCATGGCCTGGGTCAACCCCACCATCGTCGTTGATTTGCCTTCCCCGAGCGGCGTCGGTGTGATGGCGGTCACGTCAATGTACTTGCCATTGGGCTTGTCTTTGAGCCCCTTGAGGATGTCCAGATGGACCTTGGCCTTGTACTTGCCGTGCAGGTCCAGATCATCCTCCGTGAGCCCCAGCTTCTCCGCTATCTCGAGGATAGGAATCAGCTCCGCTGCCTGAGCGATCTCGATATCGCTCGGTACCGGATACACTCTCCTGACTGGCATCAGTTCCTCCTTGGGTGAAGTGATGGTTATGATTATGGTGAATGTTCATCGCTGCAAGAACAACGATGGAAGACCACGCGAACGGACAGCTTTGCGCATCACCCCATTATAGCTACGCAGACAGCCGCTGACTATGACCTGCGTCATTCATCCTTTTCTGCCCGCTACGGCACAGTGTGATCCCGCAGTTCGTCCAGAACATACAGCATCCCACTCCAGATGGCCCTGCCCCCTCGTCGCCAATGAACAGGAAAACGGCGGCCGCGTACTCCTCGCCACGGCCTGTGGAGAAGGCGACGTGCAGAGGTGGGTGCGGTCTGGGCCAACAAGCCCGGGCCGACGAGAGCAACACATGGACGAAACCCTGAACGTCTCCGGCAGAGGGATGTGAAGCCCAACGCAAGCGTCAACCAGTATACCATAAGGCGCAACAGTGAACAAGTGCGCCCCACCGTCCTGGCAAATGGGGTGCAACCATCTCTTGGAAGAAGTGCGCTGCAAATAGTGTCACCCGTAGTTGGCAGAAGCAGCCAAATCTGCTATAATGTCGCCCATCCGATAGGGTCAGAGGCTCGCAGTCTCGACTGTTGAGAATGCAGGTTCTATCCCACGGTCTGCGAACTCGAAAAACCCCAACCTGCGACCTTCGAACCATGATCGCAGGCAGTCCAAGGACGAGGAGGAAAACGTGAAGCGGCAAACTCTATCCCCCGCCATACGGTCCAGGCTTGTTCTGCTGGTGCTGGCTTGTGTGGCCTTGCTTCTTGTCATCAGCTTGGGACAAAGCGACGTTGGAGCGGCGGCCTTGAGCCTGTTCCAGTCGCCGGCATCCCCGGTGGCGACTCCACCCGAGCAGCCTGCTGCTGCACCCGCCGAGACGGCCAGCGTCGAGCCGCTGCCGCCCAGTGCCACCGGACGGTCCATCCCAACGTGGGTCATAATCGTCGTCGCGGTGGTAGTCATTGCGTTGGTCGTAGGCTTCCTCCTGCTCCGGGGCCGCTAGCGCGCAAACCCCCGTACCATCCCATACCCACAGTCGTCAGGGGAAACCCAGCGCCCGCCCTGGACTGCGGGTAAGAGTGAGTATGAGTGAGTATGAGAATGGAGCAGAAAGGACTAATCGTGAACCGATCTCTCAGAGCGTTGTGGAGCTCGCTGCGTCCGCTGGTGCTGCTACTGACCATCAGCGTCCTGATCGTCGCCCTGCTGCCGAGCGGGGCCATTCCCGCTGCCGCTCGCCATCTCTTCCAATCATCGGTGGAAACACCCACATCCGATTCTCCGCTACCTACACCGACACCACAGCCACCAACGCAGGAACCGCCGACTCCGACGCCAGAACCGCCAACACCAACGCTGGAGCCGCCAACAGCGACGCTGGAGCCGCCAACGGCGACGCCAGAGGTGCCGTTACCTACGCCAGAACCAGCGACGGCGACGCCAGAGCCTGCACCGCCCGAAGCCACGCCGACCACGGAGGAGACAGCGCCTGAGCCAACCGCACCGCCTGAGCAACCTCCAGAAGCCACGCCGACCGGCGAGACCATCCATCTGCCGGCGGTGGAGAGCGGTGGCGAGCAGCCTGCGGAGCCAGCACCTGAGGCCGAGCAGCCACCCGCCCCAGCGGAAGCTGAACAGCCACCTGAAGCGCCACCGGAGGCCCCTGCTCCGGTTGAAGAAAGCGACGAGGCCAATCTGGCGCGCCTGATTGATGGTCTGGCTGTGCTTCTCAGCTACGGCTGGCTGGCTTGCGGCGTGCTGCTGCTGCTGGCCGTTCCCCTCGGCTTCTTCCTGTTCAACCGATGGGGCCAGCGCCGCCGCCAAGCGTAACCGGAGGAGCGATGGACAGCAAGGCCAGGGTGCGGCGAGTAGCCTGTCTCACGTTTCTCCTCGTCTTCCTGGCCTTTGCCGTCCGCGCCTACCGCCTCGACTTCCAGAGCCTGTGGCGGGACGAGGTGGACGCGCTGCGCTTCGCCACCCGGCCGCCTGCCGCGCTGCTGGCCACCTTCCGCCAACCCGGCGAGAACGGCCCACTCTACTTCTTGCTGCTGCGCGGCTGGCTGGCGCTCTGCGGCAACAGCGAGTTCTCGCTGCGCTACCTCTCCCTGCTGGCCGGCACACTGACTGTGGCGCTGACCGCCGCGTTGGGACGGCGACTTGTCGGCACGTGGGCCGCGCTGCTGGGAGCGCTGTTCGTCGCCACCTCCCCCTACCTGATATGGTATAGTCAGGAAGGAAAGATGTACGCGCTGGTGGTGAGCCTGGTGCTGGCGGCGCTGTGGGCTTTCTGGAGCGCGCTGACGCGGGGCGGATGGGGCCGATGGGCGCTCTGCTGGCTGCTGACCACCCTGGCCATCTACGTGCACCTGCTGGCCGTGCTCCTCATCCTGGTGGAAGTCGCCTGGTTCCTCATCGCCTGCATCGCCCGGCCCCGCAGCCGCCAACAGATCGTGCCCATGCTGCTGATGCTGTCCATGCTGACGCTGCCCTACCTGCCCATGATTCGCTGGCAGATCAAGCTGTGGCAGCGCCCAACATTTCAAACCGGACATCCCTTCGTGCCCCTGGCGACGATGCTCACCACACTGCTGTGGGGTCTCAGCCGCGGCGTGCAAAGCAATCCTTTCCTCTGGACGCTGATCCCTTTCCTCTTCTTGCTGCTCACAGGCATCGTGCTCTCATGGAGGGAGGGAAGAGATGCGTCTGACGAGGCTGAAGGACCTGTGCATTCGTCATTCGTCATCCGTCATCCGTCATCGGCCATTGGGCATTGGTCATTGATCAGTTGGCTGGCTTTGCCTGTCCTAGGCATCTACTTGGTTTCACTCCACAAGCCCCTCTTCACCGACCGCTATCTCATCTGGATCGCTCCCGCCTTCTACTTGCTGCTGGCTGCGGGACTGATGGCTGTCTGGCACCGCTGGCGGCCACTGGCCATCCTCCTGCTGGCGCTGATCGTGCCACTCAACCTGCAGGCGGCCTGGGGTCAGGCCCATACGAACATCAAGTCCGATTTTCGCAGCGTTGTCGCTTATGTCGAGCAACGCCGCGCTGCCGACGAACCACTCCTCTTCCTCATGCCCTACGCCCGCCACACCTACGCTTACTACGCCGACGATCCCACACCCCAGACCGAGGCACCCTACACCAACTCCGGGGCCACAGAGAGTGACGTGGACGCTGAGCTCTCTCGGCTCACACGCGGTCACTCTGCCATCTGGCTCATCGCCTCGGAAGTTGAGATGTGGGATCGCCGCGGCCTCGTGGCTGCCTGGCTGGAAGCCCGCGGGACCCTGACCGACGAGGCCGAATTCGCCCGCGCACACGTGGCCCGATACGAATTTCCCACGCCCTGAGGAGTTCAACATGAAAACCGTCCCTACCCTTTCCGCTGACCACTCTCTCGGTCAGCGCGCCTACGGTATTGCCGACCACCTGGCCAGCGTCATCGGCCCCCGCCCCGCGGCATCCGAAGGCGAACGGAAAGCCCTGGCCTACGCCGCGGAGTTGCTGGCGGTGTCCGCCACGGAGATCGCCCACTTCGCCGTGGACAACATCCCTGCCTCCGGATCGCGACGCTGGCTGACGATCACAGCCATGGCAGGGCTGGTCGGCGTCGCCTTCTTCTTCCAACAGGCACCGGCAGCCATACTGGTCTATCTGCCCTTGTTTCTCATCCTCCCTCCTTTCATCCGCACAGCGCGCAGGCGCGCGACCGCCTCGCCCCAACGGGCCAGCTACAACCTGCTGGCCGATCACCGCCCGCAAGGTGCACCGAAAGGTACACTCATCATCGGGGCGCACATTGACACCGCTGGCGCCCGCCGCGTGCCCGGCTCTCTGCTGCCCCGATTGCAGCGGCTGTTCACCCAGGTCTTTCGACTGCTGGTACCGCTCCTGGCGCTGCTGGCCGCGGTCAAGCTGCTGACCGACTGGCTGCACCCACTGCCGCCGCTGACGTGGACACTCATCCGCTGGGCCAGCTGCGGCCTGGCCGTGGTGTTGGCGCTCTTCCAGGGCGTCTACCTCTGCCTGAGCCGGCAGCGAGCCCTGTCGCCAGGGGCCAACGACAATGGCTCCAGCGTCGGCGTGGTGCTGACGGCGGCGGAGCATTTCGCCCCCGTGGAGCGCCGTCCCCGCCACCTGACTCTGCGCTACGCGCTCTGGACGGCTGAGGAGAGAGGGCTGGTCGGCTCGGAACGCTATGCACAGAACACCGAGCTGGACCGCAACAGCACCTGGGTACTGAACCTGGACATGGTGGGCACGGGACAGAGCCTGAGCTACGTGCGTGGTGTGGGGATCATCCCCTTCCGCCCCACGAGCCGGTTGCTGAACCAGATGCTACAGCGCGTGCAGCCATCCATCCAGACCGTCTTCTACTTCATGCGCAGCAGCGATTTCCGGCCCTTTCTCCACCAGTCCATTCCCGCCGCCTCGCTGACGGGCAAGGGAGGCCAGCGCAACTGGTACTACCACACCACAGAGGACGTGAGCGAGCACCTGCAGCCAGAGTTGCTACAGCAGGCAGCACAGGCTGTGATCGGTCTGGCCGAAGTGCTGGATGAGACGTTGGGGAACGAGTGAACGAGTGAACGAGGCAACGAGGGCGGAGTTCAGAACTGATTGAAACGCGCAGGAAGATCCTCGACGCGGCGTCTTCGCTCTCGCCAGAGCAACAAGACGAGGTCCTCCCTGGCATCTGGTCCGTGAAGGACCTGCTGGCCCACCTTGCAGGATGGAATATCACCAACATCGACGACGAGAGAGTCCATGACACGCAGATCGAGGAGTTCAAAAGCAGAGAGTAGAGAGTAGAGGAATGGCCATACACTATCGACCAATCGGCATCATTCGCAGCCCCTTCCAGGACATCGCCGGGATGCCCATCCAGCCCAGCGGGGCCGTTGGAATCCGCGGCACGGTCGAAGTCCTGCCCGAATTCGCCGAGGGCCTCAAAGACCTGCAGGGCTTCTCGTACATCATCCTGCTCTACCATTTCCACCGGGTGCAGGAGGCCAAATTGATCGTCACGCCTTTCATGGATTCGCAGCCACGGGGAGTCTTCGCCACCAGGGCACCCAAGCGCCCCAACCCCATTGGCCTGTCCATCGTGAAACTGCTGGGCATTGAGGGAAACATCCTGCAAGTTGAGAATGTGGACATCCTGGACAACACGCCGCTGCTGGACATCAAGCCGTATGTCCCAGAGTTCGATCACTACGTTGCGGATCGCGTCGGGTGGCTGGAACAGGCAGAAGGCAGAGTCCAAGCCAAGAGATCAGACGATCGCTTCAGGTGAGAAATGGGCTATCCAACCGCTGACACGCTGATACACTCCTTCAGCACAACGTATCGGATCATCACAATGCAGACAGAAAGACTGACCCATGCAGACAGTCTGCTGCAACTGCCCTTCCGCGGCAACTGTCTGAACTGGGTGCTTGGGCACATCATCGTCGGGCGCAACCGAGTTCTCAAGCTCTTGGGGGAAGCACCCGTTTGGGAAGAATCGGAAGCAGCACGCTACGACACGGGATCAGAGCCCATCACCAGCGATGAACAGGCGTTGCCCTTTGAGAAGTTGCTCAGGGACCTTGATGAGTCGCAGCAGCAGATCACCGACGCGCTGGGGCGGCTGCCACCAGAATCACTTGCGGAGGCGGTGGACACAGGGCGAGGCGAGGCCCCCCTGGGGAAGACGGTGGCCGGCCTGCACTGGCACGAGACATACCACACCGGCCAGTTGGAGCTGCTGCGCCAGTTGGCAGGGAAGAACGACGCCGTGATCTGACGAGCACCGGGAGGGGAATCGTGAGTGATCTCTTGGGCAAGCTGCAGGGCGGCGATCGGCGCTCCATTGGCAGAGCTGACGAAGTCGTTGCCGACGTGCTTAACGATCCGGCCCTGTTCGATGACCTGTTCCAGGGCATGCTCCGCGACGACCCTGTTGTGCGCATGCGCTCGGCTGATGCAGTGGAGAAGATCACCAGAGAGCATCCAGAGTACCTCAAGCCGTACAAAGCGCAGCTCATTCAGCACGTCGCCGCCATCAAGCAGCAGGAAGTGCGTTGGCACGTTGCGCAGATACTCCCTCGGCTTGACCTGAGCGATGAGGAACGCGCGCGTGTCGCAGAGATTCTCATGGGTTACCTCCACGACGAGAGCAAGATCGTCAAGACGATGTCCATGCAGGCCCTTGCCGAACTGGCCGAGCAGGACGCCGGGCTGCTGCCGCAGGTCATGGAGCTGCTGAAGGAACTCGTGGAAACAGGCAGCCCAGCCATGAGAAGTCGAGGGCGAAGACTCCTGGAAGAACTGCGACCCAGCGCGCCGGCTGCCCGCCAATCCATTTCGGAGAAGAGAGGATAACCATCGCACCTCCTTCTGCGCCCCATGGGTCTCCC
>CBDURC010000108.1:0-10368 GCA_965369635.1 uncultured Anaerolineales bacterium
TGCGCGCCTCGATAGTTACCTGCGGCTCGAAGCCCACCCCCACGTCGTTGTCGAAGTAGCGGTCGTTGACGCGGCCGACGTCAATGATCCGCTCCCCTCCCTCGCGCAGCCGCCGGCAGGCCCCCTCGACGTCGAGGGGCAGCCCCAACTGCACCGGCAGGTCGTTGGCCGAGCCCAGAGGGATGATACCCATTGGCCCTGCGAGACCGTCACCAGCCGCCTGAACCAGGCCGTTCATCACCTCGCTGACCGTGCCGTCGCCGCCCGCGGCCACCACCGGCGCGTATCCTTCCAACGCTGCCTGGCGCGCCAACTCGATGCCGTGCTCAGGCCCTTCCGTCTGCACCAGATCGTAGGCGATGCCCTCCCGCTGCCAGGCGGCCTCGATGGCCGGGATAGACTTGAGCGCCTTCCAGCGCCCGGCGTAGGGATTGACGATGATCTTGGCTTTGCTCACTATGATGCTCCCTTCTAAGATTGGTTGTCGATCAAGCCGTCAGCACAGGTTTCTTGCCACCGCGATGTCCGATCACCCGCGCTGGCACGCCCACGGCGATAGCGTACGGGGGGATGTCCTGAGTCACCACAGCACCGGCGCCGACGATCGCCCCCCGCCCGATGGTCACCCCTTCCAGCACTCGCACGCCTACCCCCAGCCAGGCATCGTCCTCGATGACGATGGGGCCTTTGCTGCGCAGCCCCTGCGCCCAGATGGGTCGGGACAGGTCGTCGAAGTTGTGCTCGTAGGGGCTGAAGGTGCATTGAGGACCGATCTGCACCTGCGAGCCGATGCGCAGGTCGCTGACGAAGCCCTTGAGGTTACAGTTACCCTGAATGTGAGTGAACTCGCCGATGATCACGCTGCCGCCCTGTCCCACCTCGATGATCGTACCCCGGTAGATGTGCACTCGCGGCCCCAGCACCACCCGCCCGCCGTCAGCATGGCCGTAGATGACCACGCCATCGTCAATGAAGGTATGCGGGCCGATCTCCAGGTTGGCGCACTTGATCTCGGCGCGGGGAGAGACGTACGGCCTGGATGTGAGCGTGGCCAGCAGCTTACGGTCCTTATACGGCCCAACCAGCGCACCCGCTAGCCGCTTTGACCAACGTCCAATGACCGGCCAATCGGAGAGGTGCATGAGGACTTTGGGAAAGAAGTACCGTAACCGAGTCATAGTGGGGCTCCTCGTGAGACAGAGTAGACAAGTACACAAGGAAACAGGTAGACAAGGTGGCTGCCCCCTATTCACTCGTCTACTTGTCTGCTCGTGTACTTCAACACATATCCGTTCGCCTTGAACCAGGCTACCGCCTCGGCGAAGGCGTCGGTTAGAGGCGTCTGCGGCAACCCAAGCTCGCGGATGGCCTTCTGTGGGTTGGCGGTCAGGGCAGCGGGTTTGAAGCCAGGACGCTGCTTGCCCCGCCTCAAGCGGGGCTTGCCCCGCCTCAAGCGGGGCTTGCCTCGCCTCCGCCACCGGGCACGCCACGGCGATGGCTCAGGCAGGGGCACGACCTGTCCGCTGACCTGCGCCAGCAACCGGAGGAAGTCGTCCAAGCTCAAGTTCCCTCGGGCGTTGCCGAGAATGTAGCGCCCACCCAGGCGGCCGCGGTGCGCCGCCAACACGTGTCCCTGCGCCACATCGGACACGGCGACGAAGTTGATGCCACCGGTGAGGTACGAAGGGCGTCGCCCGTTCAGGAAGTCCACAACGCGCTGGCCTGTGACTGTCGGCTTGGAATCGCCGGTACCAATAGGCGCGCAGGAGTGGACGATAACCAGCGGCAGCCCCCTTTCTGCCAGCCGTAGCGCTGCCACCTCGCTCAAGAACTTCGACTTCACGTAGTGGCTGGCGGTGGGCCAGAGGTTGAAAGGTGTTTCCTCCGTGGGCGGACCGCCGCCTGCTGGCCGCCCGATGGTGCCGATGGTCGAGGTGAGCACCGCCCGCTGCACGCCTGCCGCCAGCGCCGCACGCAGCACACACTTCGTCCCCCCCACGTTGATGGCATACATCTCAGCGACGTCCTCGGGCAGCGAGCTGTAGCGCGCCGCCACATGATAGACGACGTCACAGCCCGTCATGACTGCGGCGACCGCTTGCGGATCACGCACGTCGCCGAGAACGACGTCCATATCCAGTCCCGCCAGATTGCGGCGGTCGCTGGTGGGCCGCACCAGGGCCCGTACCTGCTCTCCCTTGACCAGCAACGCCCGCACCAGGTGGCTGCCGACGAAGCCCGCCGCGCCCGTCACCAACGATGTCATGACACCTCTCTGCAAGAAACCACTGACTACACGGATCTCACAGATTGTCCACCTCTGTGTAATCCGTGCAATCTGCGGTTTCTGTAGTCGGCTTCTCCTCCGGCCTGCGCGATTCTAACAAGATGCAATTGCCCCAGGCAGGTGGGAAGACCGTTTCCAGGCCGATGAGGAACATGGCCAGCGGCCAGAGGAGCAACTTGGCCAGCAGCCGCCAGCGAGCCAGTTTCCACAGTTCCCAGGCCAGCGTGCCCCAGCGCCCGTGCGTGTAGCGCAGCGACACCGGCTCCAGGCCAGCTTTGCGCACCTTGGCTTTCAGATCCTCCTCGCCGTACCCCTCCCGCACGTGATCCGCCCGCGCCGCGCGGTCGAGATCGAAGCGGCGCAGCCAGTGGCGTTGCGGCGTCAGCGGCGTGTGAATGAGCAGACGCCCGCCGGGGCGCAGCACCCGCGCCAGGTTGTCCAATGCCGCCTGATCGTCGGCGATGTGCTCCAACACGTCCACGCTGTAGACGAGATCGTACGGTTCCGTGCCCAGGGGTTCCGTGAGATCTCCCCGAGCGAAAGTGAGGTTGGGCAACGGTTCGCTCTGCAGGCGGTCCTGGCAGGCAGCCACGTGCTCAGCATCCAACTCCACGCCGTGGAAGGTCGTCTGGGGATAGCGCCGGGCCAGACGGAAGGTGTGCTGGCCATCGCCGCTGCCCGCGTCCAGCACGCGGTGTGCGCCTGGGGCCAAGAGTGGCCTCACGGCCCGTCGCAGCCAGCGCCACCTGATCTTCGCCCCCACGTGATAGTCCACGGCCCGCAATGCCCGTCGCCGGGCGGCTTTCAGTCTCGCCAGGCGCACACTCCCCTCCTCCAGTCAGCGGAAAAGCGGAAAGGACTTCCCTCCGTCATTCCGCTCTTCCGCTGACCACCTACCGCCTCAACACCCGCCGCAGCAACGAGCGGCGCGGCGGGTGCAGGGGGTCGGCCGCGGCGCGCATGGTTTCCTCAATGCGCACCATCTCGGCCTCCGACAGTAGCGGGTAGCCAACCACGACTCCTGCCTCCTCGCCCAACTGCGTGCCTGGATAAGGCCGATAGCGTTTGACGCTGACCGCGGGAGGCCGAATCGCCTGCAGGAAGGCCAACGTCGCCTCCAGCGCCGCCTGCGTCTCCCCCGGCAGTCCCGTCATGACGAAAACCCGGCAGTTCAGGCCCAACCGACGGCAGGTGGCCACCAACTCGGCCACGTGCGCCCGATAGCGGGCCGCCGTCCAGCCTGGCAGCAAACGGTTCAGCCCCCACAGCAACATGTCGTCCACCGTCTCCAGCCCCAGCTTCACCGTCTGACAGCCAGCGCGGCGCATCCGGTAGAGAAGGTCGGAGTCGAAGTGCTCGGGACGCGACTCGCACTCCCAGGGCACGCGCACCCTGGCCTTCTGCAGCGCCTTGCACAGTTCGACCGTGCGCTCGCGGTCGGCGGCGAAGGCAAGGTCCCGGAAGATAAGGTGCGTCTTGCCAAAGGTACGCTGTAGCCAGCGAGCCTCGGCGGCCACCAACCCTGGCGAACGGGGACGGAATGGTCCCTGCGCGGCCACGTAGGGGCAGTAGGCACAGGCGTGGTCGCAGCCGCGGCTGGCCGCCAAGGTCCGGAAGGGGTCGCGGTCCACTGGCAACACATCCCAGGCAGGGTAAGGGAGTGCGTCGAGATTGCCAGCCTGCGACGCTCTCGGCCGGTGGACGATCTCGCCGTTGTCACGATAGGCAACGCCCTCAAGCGTCGCTAGCGCTTCGAGCTGGCCCGAAGCGAGAGCCTCCACCACCGCCAGTGCGCTGAACTCCGGTTCACCCAGCACCGCTATCCGCGCCGCCGAACCCTCCAGCGCCCACCACCAGGCGTCCCCCACAGCGTTGCCGAAGAGAAAGATGGGCATCTCGGGCCTGGCCCGCGCCAGACCGTTGACGAAATCCAGGTCGGCTCCCAGCGTGGCGACGGAAACCACCACGCCGACGCTGCTGAGAGAAGGATGAGAGGGGGAGACAAGGGGAAGGAGAGCTTCTTCCGACTCCAAGGGTAACATGCCAGACGCTGGGCCAAGCAGGCGCGCCAACGCCTCCTCTATGGTCAACTCCTCGGCCACTGCGTCCAAGGCTGCCACATCATGTCCCGCATCGCGCAAGCTGGCAGCGACGTAGGCCAGCGTCTGCGGTGGATAGACGAAGCCGCCAGCACCCGGCGTTTCCACGCCCAGGCCACCAGCCCCTTCCCGATTGGCCGTGGTTCCCGGCGCGCTGGGCGGATTAACAAGTATGATGGTCATCAGTTCCGATGCCTTTGTCTAATAGGTCAGTTTGCACAGGTTCACGAAATCCAGACGCCCTTCTTGCCAGCAAACTGCGCCAGATAGAGAATCTGACCAACGTGATGTGCTTCATGAAAATGAAAGTAGGCCAAACTGTCGCCAACCGTATTATCCCTGTATCCTGATGGGCGACACATATCATCGTAGCTCATGCGGTTCAAACCGCAGATCAGGAGTTCTTGAGAGAGATTCAGATCTGCGATCAGTCTATTCAACTTGATTACGCCTTCCCCATCGCAGAGAATCGGAGTAGAACCATGTCGGTAGCGCGCTCGCTGCGTATCTGTCCATACCGGCTGTTCTCCCACATGTCGCAAGGCGAAAGCTCGCGAAGAGATGATGTGGCCTAACACCCAGTTGAGGCAATTCGCATCGAAGGGTAACTGCAGCAAGCTTTCTTCATGTATCATGCCAGATGTCTGTTTGTTGATAAGCTCAATGTTGTAGCCAAACATCTTGATCAGTGCTTGTGGATGAATCATGCCACTCGTATCCCTCCACCCGCTTCCCCGGTTTGCCAACTGCCGGTTCACCAGCTTTCATCGGTTCCATCGGCTTCATCTATTCATCGGCTAACCGTCTTTCATCTGTTCCATCGGCTTCATCGGCTAACCGTCTTTCATCGGTTGCATCAGCTTAATCGGCTTCATCGCCTGACAGTCCTTCATCGGTTGCATCGGCTCAATCGGCTTAGTCGGCCTCATCGGCTGACAGTCTTTCATCGGTTACAAGGGCTTCATCGGCTGACCGTCTTTCGACAGTACAAGCTGCGACCGTGCTCGAACTCCTGCTCCAACTCGTAATTGCCTGCAACCCATTCGTACAACGGGCCAAAGCGCTCAAACTCCTCCAATGGGCGGAACAGGAGGATGTAAGGCGGCTGGCTGGCTTGCAGGTCGGCCAGGAGCTCCGCCCGCATGGACTGGATCATCGGATGGTCAGCCACCCGCTTGTGAAAGAGGTGGTAGGTGAAAACATAACGAGATGCCGGCGGCCGCCCCGCCAGGTAGACCGGCGTGGCTCCGTAGCCCCCCAACGTACCTAGCGGCTCATCCGGCCTTGTGCGTTCCCCTACCCAATCCGCCACCGCCCGATCGGCTGAAAAGGAATAGTGCCGGGGATACGTATTGAATGCAGCGTAAAACGTGTCGGCATCCATGCGCCCGCTGACGACGCGAAGGAAGCGAGTGTAGTACGGTGCATTGGTGCGGGCGAACTGAGCCACGTTCGCCAGGAGCAACAGCGCCAGCAGCGCCCGCAGAACCCACGTCGCTGGCCGCACGCGCCAGCGTCCCCCCAGCCGCCACAGTCGCACGACGCCATAAGCAGCCAGCAGGCAAAGCGGCGGCAACAGCGGCAGGTATTGGTAAGAGAAGAACCTGCCCTGGAGCACCAGAACAGCACCGGACAACACTCCCCAACCGACGAGAAGCCAGTTCCCCAACCAGCGGTCGCGCAGCAGCATCCAAAGGAACCCCGCCGCGGCCAACAGCCACAAGCCGAAGGTCTCCTTGGCAACAAGCACGGAGACGACCAGGAAGCGAGTGCGCGACAGGCCCAGAGCGCCGTAGGGGCCGAGGTTGTAGAGCACCACCGCCTTCCAGAAGTCCCGCAGCGTCCCCTGCGCCGCCGTCGGGATCAGATAGATGAGCTGCGCCAATAAAGCGCCGCCGCCGAGCCAGAGCGTGTGTCGGGCCACCGTGGACAGCTTCCTAGGAGGGCTCCTAAGAGCCACCACGAGGAGAACGAGCCACGCCCCGATCAGAAAGAGCGCCCCCACCGGCTTGAGGGCAGTGGCGAACCCAAGAGCGAGCCCTGTCAGCCCCCACCATAGCGACAATCGCCGTTCGTCCGCTTCTACCGCCCGCAGCACGGTGTAGATCCCCACTGCCAGCGGCAGGATCGTGAGGCCTTCCGGCTTGACGCGCATAGTCCAGGTTCCGAGAATGTCCTGGTTGAAAGCCACGCTATTGCTGAAGAGAGCGTAGAGCCCAACCCCCAGCAGCGCTGTCGTGCGGCCATGCAGTCGCCTGGCCAGCCCGTAGAGCGCCAGCGCGTTAGCCAGGGTCCACAGGAGATCCAGCAGGTAGACCGTGCGAGTAGATGAGCCGAAGAGCGCCTGCGCCGCGGCGTGAATGTAGAACTCCAGCGGCGTGTGATGATCCCAGACGTCGCGGTAGAACACTTGGCCGTCCCGCAGCGCATCGGCGAATACCGCGCTGATGGCCTGATCGCTGCCAATGGGCTCCCAGAACGAGGGAATGCGGATGACAACTGCCAGCAGCAGCACGGTCAGCAGCGCCAGCAGTTCGCCTATCGCTCGTCGCTTATCGCGCATCGCTTATCGCCTATCGCTCATCGCCTATCGCTTGTCGCCCATCGCTCATCCAGCACCGCTCATCGCCCATCGCCTTGCGTATCTTCTCCAGTACCATGTCCCTCGTTCCCCGTCCCTCGTCCCTCATTGCCTGCCTAAAGCTCCCCCCGCTTGGCCTGTTCGATCATGTAGTCCGAACTGTAGGCCGCCAGTGTCTGGATGGTGAGGGCAGGATTGGCCGCGCCGCCGGTGACGAAGCCAGAGCTGTCCACAACGAAGAGGTTGGGCACGTCGTGACTCTGGCACCAGCGATTGAGCACCGACTTCTGAGGATCATCCCCCATGCGACAGGTACCCAGGTAATGCGAACTGCCGCCCAGCTTGTGCGTGGGCTCGCCGATCTCGATGGCCCCCGCAGCCTCCAGCAACTCCACCGTTCGGGCCTTGATGACCTTGAGCATCGCCCGATCATTGGCCCCCAGCCCGTTGGTGATGCGGGGCACAGGTACGCCGTAGTTGTCCACCACCTTCGGATCCAGTGTCACCGTATTGTTAGCGTCGGGTAACTGCTCGCCCACAGTAGCGGTGCCCATTATGCGCCCGAACACGCGGCGCATAGCATCTTTGTGCTCCAGGCCCCAGCCGGGGACCTTGCGCGCCGTGGAGTAGGGCCAAAGCCAGCCGTTGTTCACCTCGATCGTCCAGCCGCGCACGAAATCGTGTTCGGGACGCGTTTCGTAGAAGTGCTCGATCATGCCGCCGCCGTGCGGGCCCCGGTAAGGGTCGAGCCGCTGCTCGAACCCCGCGCGGGTGAATACAGCCAGGTGCTCGGTGAAATACTTGCCCACCAGTCCGCTGGAATTGGCCAGCCCCTGCGGAAACAGCGACGATGTAGACAGCAACAGCAGACGAGGGGATTCCACGGCATTGGCCGCCAGCACCACCAGCCGCGCCTCCTGCTCCTGCTCCTGCCCGTCGGGGTCGAAGTAGATGACGCTGTGAGCGCGGCCCTGCCCATCCACGGTGATCTCCCGCACCGTGCAGAGCGATCGCACCTCCACCCGCCCCGTCGCTTCCGCCTTGCGGATGTAGGTCACGTCCGCAGTGCCCTTGGCCCCGATGGGACAGCCAGTGACGGTGGTCGCGCCACAGCGCACGCAGGCAGGCCGGCCATCGTAGGGCACAGAATTGATCGCCAGGGGCGAAGGCCACAGTTCCCAACCCAGTTTCCGTGCGCCTTGCTGGATGGTTCGGCTGGCGCAGTTGAAGCCGAAGGGAGGCAGCGGGTAGGGGCCGCGTACCGCTTCGCCCGGCGCGCCCGCTCGGCCCGCCACCCCCAGTTCCCGCTCCACCTCGTCGTAGTACGGCGCCAGGTCCTCGTAGGTGATGGGCCAATCGTCGGCCACGCCATCAATGCTGCGCACCCGGAAATCAGAGACGTGGAAGCGGCGGGAGATGCCGGTGTAGACCAACGTCGAACCGCCGACTCCTTTGATGCGGCTGAAGTGGAACCACGGCCCGTCGCTCCAGGTGTAGAGGTCGCGGCGTGGGTCCTGGGGCTCGAACAGCGCGGGCCCGGCCACTTCGAAATCATGTTGGCGAGTCGGGTAGTCCTTGGCCGGGTTGAAGCGCGGCCCTGCCTCCAGCACGACAACGCCGAACCCCGCCACGCCCAGCTTCTTGGCCACCACTGCCCCCGCTGCCCCCGCGCCGATGACGCAGACATCTACGGGGTCGGGTCTCTTTCTCAGAACCATTCAGGCCTCCATCAACTCAAGGAGAACCACAGATCACACAGGTTTCACTGATTGGTCTTCTGTGTAATAGGTCCAATCTGTGGTTGCCCCCCGTCTTGCCTCACCGCCTCGCCTGCGGCGGACAATCTTCATAATGCAGATACCCTCGCGGCTGCGGCGGGCCGATGTAGCCCAGCATGTTCCAACTGATGGGATTGGTATAGAAGCCGGCCAGCGTGTCCTCCCGCACGAAGCGGAAGAAGGCCGCACCCGCCCCCAGCCCGAAGAGATTGTCGTAGGTCTTTTGCACTTTGCGCCAGGCCCGTGCCCAGAGAGAGGTCACCGGGCGCAGGCGCATGTCTAGCGTCGCTTCAGCTGCCTTCAGCACCTCCGTCCGCTGCTCCGCGCTGAGATTAATGAAGCGCTGCCCCCGCCCAAAGAGTTTACCGCTGGCCTCGTCCATCCAGCGCACGCCGTTGGCATAGCGCTGTCGCTCCGCCGCATCCCTGCTGACCTTGCGGTCAATGTAGCCAGCCACGTTCGCCTCTGTCGCGCCTGGATTGTGGTCCGTGGGCACGATGAGGGCAGCGATGGCGGCCACGGTCACGTACTCATGCGCGGAGAGCGCCAGGAGCGGAGAGGGAGAGGGGGAGACCTGGGGATGGGGGGACGGGGAGACAAGGTAATCTGGTGAGAGTCCTCGTGTCTCCTTGTCTCCGAGTCTCCTGGTCCCTTTTCCAGTCGTGCCGCCAAATCTCCCTGCAGGACGCCATGCAGCGATGGCCAAGAGGCTCACAAGCCCCCGCCGCAGAAACTCCCGCCGCGTTGTCCTCTCACGTCTCATGTCCCTATCCCTTTGGCTGGAAGATGACCTGGGAGTCTCTCCTGACGGCCAAGGTGGCCGTTCCGCTGGTAAGAGCTGTGCATTGCTCGATCTCATGATCTATCCTGTTAGAAAGCCACACTGTGATCCGCAGCCAGCGAGTTGGAGTTTCCCAGGGCTTGCTCCACAATGTGTCACTTGCGACCCGTATTGCGATTATGGGCCACGTATGCTACAATAGCATTGGTAACCAACTACTTCGCTAGCCGATAGCAGCGCTCCAGGTGAAAGTCAACCAGGAACATGCGTTTCCTGCAACTCGATGACGTTATGTTAAGGTTTGAAGCCCGTCTGGCCCGGGGCGAGGGTCCGGAGCATCCCGATTGGGAGGACTCGATCGAATGGCGGAACGCCGTGGAGTCCTTGCAGCGTACCCAGATGATACGGAGTCTGCTCCAATGGCTGCAGCATTCGACCGTGCCCTCGCCCGTTTCATAATCGTCTGCCGCTATGTCATCGCTGCCCACGACCTCGTCACCAGATGGCGGATCGAATTGGCAGGTGGATATTCACGGTGCTGAACACCGATCTCTGATCACGCATCACGCACCGCGTCTTCCATCGTCACCGCTTCACCGGTCGCCGGTTTCGGTCTGATAAATGGTCAATCCCGTCTCTGGATGCCGGTACACCGGCTGCCACTCCGCCGGGTTGGCCTCGGCCTGCGTCCAGGGCTCCAACGGTGGACGGCTGCGTAACTTGCGCGGCGAGACCACGACATAGTTCGCCCCCTGTGCCTTCGCATAGTGCTGGGCCAACACAGGAGTCGCGTAGGGCATGGGCACGTGCACGCCGCCAGCGTAGAACGGCAATTGGCTATG
>CBDURC010000109.1:0-10278 GCA_965369635.1 uncultured Anaerolineales bacterium
AAGATCTGGCCATATTCATTGCAGGCAAGACATGCGGAGGCCACAAATCCACGGCACAGGGTGTAGACCTGGAGTTCATCAATGCCGGCGTTCACTACGTCGTCTCCATCAAATCGGGACCAAACTGGGGCAACAGTTCTCAGCACAGAAAGCTCGCACAAGACTTGCGAGATGCTGTCATTCGAGTCAGACAATCGCGAATCGCAGCAAGGGTTGAGCCAGCGCTTGGCATCTGCTATGGCAAGACCCGAACCGCCTACACGGCATCTGGCTATCTCAAGGTCGTTGGGCAGAACTTCTGGTACTTGATCAGCGAGAACAAAGACCTGTACACCGACATCATCGAGCCAGTCGGTTATCGAGCGCAGAAACACAATGATACGTTCTTGCAGCAGAAGGGCGGGGTGGTGAACAGGTTCACAAGACAGTTCGTTGATGAGTTCTGTGATAACACCGGAGCAATAGACTGGGTCAAGCTTGTCGAGTTCAATAGCGGCAACTATGACCTAGACAGCTTCCTTCTGTAGCCGTATAGATTACACCAGAGGAGACGATTTCGGAAGGCCGATACACACTGCCTGAAGGCTCGATTCCCACTTTGGACACGCTCAAGTCGGGCTTTGGCTGGAGCGATGAAGAGATGTACGATCACTTCTGCCCAGATATGGACAAGACAATGCGTAAACTCGGCGTTGAACAGGTTCAGAGCGCCATTCGCGGTCGCAAACCGTCGGAAGAGAAACTGGGCTTGGAGGACTTCCACTGGGAACTCGGCACCGACGGCGAACCCCAGAGGGTCACTTGCCCCAACGGACAACAGGCAGAAGTGGAGCAGTCCTATGGTAAGAGAGGTTATCCTGCCCAAGTTGGGGCAGACGATGGAAGAAGGCGCCATCATCGAATGGCTGAAGCAAGAGGGAGATCGAGTCAAGCGGGGCGATCTGCTGTTCACGGTGGAGTCGGACAAGGCCACGCTGGAGGTGGAGGCGACGGCGCGAGGCTTCCTGCGCAAGATTCTGGTGCCCGCGGGCGAGACAGTGCCGGTGCTCACCCCGGTGGCGCTGATGACCAAGACCCTCGACGAGGACATCTCGGCGTACAAGCCGGGATTGCACGCTTCAAGTTCCACGTTTCAGGTTGCTGAGGCGGAAGCAGCCACGCCTCCCGAACCTGAAACCTCGAAACCCGAAACCGGCCGTGTCTTCGCTTCGCCGCGGGCACGGAAGCTGGCGCGGGAGAAAGGGGTGGGCCTGGCGCTGCTGACCGGCAGCGGCCCCAATGGCCGCATCGTCGAGCGAGATGTGGTGGCCCATTTGGACGCGGCGCCAAAAGTCACGCCTGTGGCGAAACGGCTGGCTGAGCAAGCAGGGCTCGACCTGCGCACGGTGACCGGCACTGGAGCCGGTGGTCGGATCACCAGAGGGGACGTGGAGCAGGCGGTGGAGCAGTTACGAGTTCCTGAAGCCATGAAGCCTGCGCTCCCCGAACCTGAAACGGCTGAACTTGAAACGTTGAAGCCGTTGACCGGCGTGCGAGCGGTTATCGCCCGGCGCATGACCGAGAGCCACCAGACCACCGCGCCGGTCACGCTGACCACCGAGGCGGACGCCACCGATTTCGTCGAACTGCGCGAGCGGCTGAAGGACAGCCTGGCGGACGAACTGGGCTTCAACGTCGGCTACAACGACCTGCTGATCAAGCTGGTCGCCCGCGCCCTGCGGGAATTCCCCTACATGAACGCCCGGCTGGAGGGAGAGGCTATCCGTAAGCTGCAAGAGATTCACGTCGCCCTGGCCGTGGACACCGACCGCGGGCTGTTGGTGCCGGTGATCCGCGATGCCGACGGCAAGGGGGTGGCCGAGATCGCCCGCGAACTGCGCGATCTGGTGGCGCGGGCACGAGAGGGCAAAGCGCTGCCCGACGAGCTGACCGGCAGCACCTTCACCATCACCAACCTGGGCATGCACGAGATCGACGGTTTCACGCCCATCATCAGCCTGCCGGAGGCGGCGATCCTGGGCGTGGGGCGCATCAAGGCGCGGCCGGCGGTGGTGGATGGTGAGATAACCGTGCGGCAGATGATGTGGCTCAGCCTGACCTTCGATCACCGGCTGGTGGACGGCGCGCCAGCGGCCCGCTTCCTGCAGCGCATCAAGAATCTGGTCGAGGAGCCGTATCTGTTGTTGAACTGACACGCATCCAAGCCCTTGGGGTTTCCCAAACTCCAAGGGTCTCCGACCTCCCCCTTGACCTCTGTTCTGCTCTATACTATGATTAGGTCGTTAGACCTATAGGGCAGTTAACCTACTGTAGATAGCAGAGGGCTGATGACCATTGGCTACTGGCCACCGGCCGGCGAAGTATTTCGCGATGCACTACCTCTACCCCCAGGAGCAACGACGCCATCCAGCCGATCATGCGTCTGCTGGAGCGAGCACGGGTTGACCGGCAGGCCATTTTGCGCCAAGCCTTCCGCTTCCCCCAAACCGTGCGGGAGCAGCGAGTGGAGGCCCTCTCCACCAGTGGCCGCATCTACGATTTTTGCCGCTACACTTACGATCTCTCCCTTCAACAGGCCACCGGCTATGGGTCTCTCAAGGCGGTGCTGCAAGTCCTGGCCGCTGAGGAGGGGCTGACGGCTGCCGACGCGGCTCGTCAGTTACGGGTCACGCCGGCCACGGCTAGCGATTACTTGCGCTGGCGACGGGAAGTGGATCTGCTGTCTTTGCAGGAAGGACGTTGCTACTTCAGGGATCCGGTCCTGCGCTAGTGGGTCGCTCACGCCGCCCAGGGCGTCGAAGTGAGCACTCGAGCCGCCGGAGTGGACATCGCCGACCTGATCGCCAAACTCGACGCCAGATTCCAGGCAGCAGCCGCCCACGAACTGGGGATTTCCCAGGAAGCCCGGGTGCGCGAGATCCTGCGCCGGTTTGCCGGGCAAAAGGTGGCTGGCGGGCTGCTGGGTCTGCTGGAAGAAGTGATCCAACTGCCCCAGATAGTCAGCTTTGACAGTTATCGTTCGCCCGACGGCCAGGTGGAGCTGGATGCTGTGGCCCGGACGGCAGCGGGAGGAACCTGGGTTGTCGAGGTGAAATGGGGAGGACGGCAGGCTGGCCGACAGGAGATGGAGCGGTTGCAAGCCAAAGCAGAGGCCGCCCAACTGCAAACCGACGTGACGTTCTGGTATGTCTCCCGCTCCGGCTTCAGCCAGGAAGCCAGAAACTACGCCGCAAAGCACGGCATCTCGCTCACCGATCGCGCAGGGTTCGAGACTCTGGCCCGGATGGTGAACCGATGACCACTGACGATGGTTTCCGATGGTAGACGGCGCGCCAGCGGCCAGATTCCTGCAGCGCATTGGGCCACTCATCGAGGAGCCATACCTGTTGTTGAGCTGGATTGTCCCTCATCTGCCATCTGCCTGTCACCATCCTGCCGCAAACGGTCTTGACGGAATGGCCCGTTCCTGCTATGATATGGATGCAGCATCCTACCCGGAGGAACCGATGTCCGCCAGAATCCTGATCGTGGATGACGAGCCGCCCATTGTGGACATGCTCGCCTATAACCTGCAACGAGCCAACTACGAGGTGATCATCGCCCGGGATGGCCAAGAGGCGCTGGACACCGCCCGGCAGGAGGAGCCTGATCTGATCATTCTCGACTTGATGTTGCCGCGGCTGGATGGGCTGGAGGTGTGTCGGGCCTTGCGCAAGGAGCGGGACGTGCCCATCATCATGCTCACGGCCCGCGATGGCGAGGTGGATCGGGTGGTGGGGTTGGAGTTGGGGGCCGATGACTACGTGGTCAAGCCCTTCAGTGTCAGGGAACTGATGGCCCGGGTGAAGTCCGTGCTGCGGAGGGCAACGCCTCGGGCGGAGCAGCCGGCGGTGGATGTGAAACGGGCGGGCGCGTTGACGGTGGATGGAGCCCGCCACGAGGCCCGATGGCGTGACATCGAACTGAAGCTCACCGCGCTGGAGTTCGATCTGCTATACACGATGGTCCGCCACGCCGGTCAGGTGTTGACCCGTGAGCAGTTGCTGGAGCAGGTGTGGGGATACGACTACTATGGCGATCTGCGCGCTGTTGATGCAGCCATCAAGCGTCTGCGGGGCAAGCTGCGCCAGGCCGCGCCCGAAGCCGAAGTCATCGTGACCGTGCGCGGCGTCGGCTACAAGCTGTCGGTGTAGGGAGCAAGTTTCGATGTTCCGAACCATCCGCACCCGACTGACATTCAGCCATCTGGCGGTGATCGTCGTGGCCATGCTCCTGTCGGGCTTCCTGCTGCTGTCGCTCCTGGAGCGGTACTTCATGCAGGCCATGGAAGAGAGCCTGGTCGCCCAGGCACGCATCACGGCCCAGGCCCTCATCCCCGGAGCCCTGGCCGAAGGACCGCCCGTCGAAGAACAAGCCGCAGCCTACAACACCGTCTGGCAGCAGCGGGTGGGCGACCTCTCTATCCAGGCGGAGAACGTTGCCCCTCTGGTCGAGACCTCTCCCCTGGGCGACGTGCCCCGCTCCAGGCGGGGCGTGGATCTGACCTATCTAGCCGACGCCTCGCTGGAGCTTAGCTCTCAACTGGACACGCGCATCCGCATCCTGGATAGCCAGGGCGTGGTGTTGGTGGATTCCCTCCAGGTGAGCCAAGGGGAGGATCTGCGATCCGATCCGCTGGTGGCCCAGGCTTTGGAGGGCCAGTACGCCAGCAGCACCGATCAGGCCAGACAAAGCCAAGAGGCTGCCATGCACCTGGCTCTGCCCGTGCTGGTTGAGGGCAAACTGGTGGGTGTCGTCTACCTCAGCCAACCCTTGCGTGACGTGACGGCTGTGCTGGGCGACCTGCGCACGCGGTGGCTGCTGTCCACGGCCATTGCTCTTCTGCTTTCGGGCGCAGTAGGCCTGGGGCTGTCGCAGGCCATCGCCCGCCCGCTGCGGAGCTTGACAGCGGCTGCCGAGGCCGTGGCCCAAGGAGAACTCGACCAGCAGGTGCCCATCCGCTCCCGGGATGAGCTGGGCCACCTGAGCCGGGCCTTCAACGAGATGACCGCCCGGTTGCGAGCGGCACGCCAGATGCAGACCGACTTTGTGGCCAACGTTTCCCACGAGCTGCGTACCCCACTGACCTCGGTCAAGGGACTGGTGGAAACCCTCCGTGATGGGGCCGTGGACGATCCCCAGGTGCGCGACCGCTTTCTGGAGACGGTGGAAGGCGAGACCGACCGTCTGATCCGGCTGGTCAACGATCTGCTGCTCCTGTCTCGCGCCGACTCGGACGCTCTGAACCTGCAACGCCAGCCGGTGAACATGGCCCAACTGGTGCAAGCTACGGTGGACCGGCTGGCACCTCAAGCCAAGGCGCGGGACCTGGTCTTGCGAGTGGATGCCGTCAGCGACGCGGACTCCCCGCTGGCCTGGGCCGATCACGACCGGATCGAACAGGTTCTGCTCAACCTGCTAGACAACGGTATCAAGTATTCCCGGCCCGGGGGCACTGTGACGATCACCGTGCATGGCGGTCGGGGACAGACGGTGCGGGTACAGGTGCGGGATGAGGGTATCGGCATACCGGCCGAGGAGTTGACTCGCATCGGAGAGCGGTTCTACCGGGCCGACAGGGCCCGCTCTCGCGCCGGGGGCGGAAGCGGGCTGGGCTTGGCCATCGCCCAGGCCCTGGTTGTGGCCCACGGTGGTGAACTCCGGCTGGAGAGCCAAGAGGACAAAGGCACCGTCGTGACCTTCACACTGCCAGCACCGTAGCTGTTCCCTCATACCCTCTTGTTGGCCCCCATTCCTCCATTCCCGCACTCCCCCATTCCCCATCTTCCCTTCCGTGTCACTGTCCTGCTCCGTTCCTGCCTTCGGGCTATCTCCTCCCTGTCACAGACCTGCCTCACACCGCGGCCATAATTGACCCGACAGTGGTGCTCTCACCGGCCGGGGGGCTGCTGGAGTGCAACTCCAACAGATCGAAGGGTCGCCGGAGTGCAACTCCCACAGACCAGAGGAGAGCCGTTCACCGGCCAGGAGGCTGCTGGAGTGCAACTCCAGCAGATCAGGGTGCAACTCCAGCAGATCAGAGGACAGGGAGGGTAAGGTTATGCGCAGATCATCCAGACAGATCGGGAGAGTGTTGCTCAATGGCCTGCTGTTGGCGGGCCTCGTCGGGCTGCTGTTTGCCTACGCTGTTGCTGTCACCGACCTTCCTTCGCGGGTCTACACCTCGGCGCAGCGGGAGGTCCTCAGAGCCAACATCGGCCGGAGCATATCTCAGGCTGCGCCCACCTGGAACATCGTGCAGACCGCAAGCGAAGGCTATGCTACTCTCACCATCTTCCCCGGTCAGGAGAGCCACGTTCGGGCCATCCTCGCTGCCCGCTACGAAGAGCGGAGCGGTGTCAGCGTCACGGTCTACGACCTCGACTTCCACGGCGAATACCTCCTGAGCCCCTCGAACTTCGCGACCAGCCCCGATTGGGGCGGGGCCAGCGTTGTCGAACTGGTTTTCCCCTTTCCGGCCAATCTCGATACCCTGCACGAGGTGCGTTTTACGGTCGACGGCGAAGAACCTCCCGACGCTCAGTACACCACCCAGAGCATCAGTTGGCGCACTGTGCTGAGGGCCGGCGAGGAGCATCGGATCACCATCAGCTACCGGGCCGACGGCGCTAACAGCTTTGCCTACGGGCTGCACCACAATCAGCGCTCCGATGTGGACGTGACCGTTACGGTGTCAGGCCTCGTAGGCAGCGAGGTGCCCAAGACCTCACTGCCTCTCACGGCGAGCGATCTCACGGACGAGGGCGAGACCTTCACCTGGGACTACAAGGACCTGATTGCCAACCGCGATATCCGGCTGACCTTGCCGGCCCGGTTGAGCTTTGCCCAGCGGGTGGCGCGCTTGCAGGGCGACTTCCGCACGCTCGCCAATCTGGCTCCCCTGCTGATTGGTCTCTTTCTGGCCTCGCTTGCCGGGGTGCTCCATCTGAGCGGAGTCCACCTGCGGTTGGAGAGCTACCTGCTCATGGGGTTCGGCCTGGCCCTCTTCTACCCCCTGCTCACCTTCTTGAGCGCGTTGGTGAACGTGGCCGTAGCGGCAGTGCTGGCGTTGCTGCTCGTCTCCGGCTTGCTGCTGGTCTTTCTGAGCCTGGCGGTCGGCTGGCGACGAATCCGGTGGCGCGTGGGCGTGCTGTTGGCCATCTTTTTGGGCGCGTTCTCGCTGGGGGTGCTCACCCCTTGGCGGGGCCTTTTCCTGACCACCGGCGGTCTGATGCTCGTCGCCACGTTCATGGTGCACTGGGCGGGCTGGGCTCGCCGGGCTTCCACTGAGCCGGAGCCGGAGCCAACCCCGACGCCCGCCGAGATCGGGCCTGCCGGCCGAGCAGGCGGGCCCGCACCCGAGCCTACAATGCTCGACGCCGAATCGCCCGAAGCCGAGGCCAACCCCGAACCGGCAGGCCTCTACTGTCCGTACTGCGCCCGCGAGCTGGCGGACGACTACCGCTTCTGCCCCGGCTGCGGTCACGACACCAGCTCCGTCCGCCGCTGCGCAGCCTGTGGTCACGCCCAGTTCGTCGAGGCAGATCTTGCGCCGGCCTACTGTCTCCACTGCGGGCAGGTGCTCAGTCAAACCTCACGTTCCGTACCGGACGCTTTTTCGACAAGTAGCCGAGTGGAACGCGGACAAGCGCTGATGGCCACGGACAATTAGGGAAGAAGTCCAGTGTCTCCAGTAGGACGACTGAGAAACTGCCGTTTTGCCACTCTTGAATGGGCGAAAGACAAAGAAAGGAATCCGTGGTTGTCCGTGTTCGTCCGCGTCCCAGCCGAAGTGTCCGGTAGTGAAACCCCACGCGAAAAGAAGAAAAAAGGTAACTGCTCAGTCTGCCACGGAATTGGATGTTTTAGGCTCTTAGCCCTCGTCCTCGAGGGCGGCTCTGGCGAGAGTGTCTCGTTTTGAGCAGCTATTTGCCGCACAAGCAGCCCCCGGGACGGGGGCTGGGAGCATAGGCTGAGTACTAACGAAAAAAGGAGAAATGATCATGCGAAAAGTAACACTGGCCCTGTTAGTGAGCGTGTTGTGGCTTGGCATAGGCAGCCCTATTGCCCTCGCCGACGGCATGCTCCTGCCGGAAGCCCTCAGCCCCGACTATCTGGTGGTGCGCTATCACCACGTGACGGTCCGCATCGAGGACGGCCATGCGGTGACGGTGGTGAAGCAGGAGTTCTTCAATCCCCACGATATCCCAGTCGAGGGGCGCTACTTGTTTCCCGTGCCGCCGGAGGCCATCTTGTCCCGTTTCCAGGCGGTGGTGGACGGCTGGCGGCCGCAGGTGATCCGTCAGGACGCGGCGGCGACTAACGCGGCCCTGTATGCTGTCCTGGCCCGGCGACGCGACCCCTCGCTGCTGCAATACGCCGATTGGGAGAGCCTGGCCTTCGACCTCAGCCTGCCACCGGGCGGCTCGCGGCAGATGACCTTGGAGTACGAGGAGGTGCTGGTGCCCAGCGGCGGATTGTACCGCTATCGATACGTCCTGAGCACCGAACGCTATACGTCCCAGCCGCTGGAGAAGGTGTCACTGACGGTGGAGCTGCACTCGTCGGCAGGGCTGGCTACCCTCTACTCTTCGACCCATCCAATGACGACCGACCTGTTGGGGCCTGGTCGGGCGCGCCTGAGTTGGCAGGCCGAGGACACGATTCCCAGCGAGGACTTCGAGATGTTCTTCGCCCCGGCCGAGGGCGGCTTCGGCGGCGGTTTGCTCACGGGCAAGCGCAACGGCGATGACCATTTCCTCTTCCTCTTTTCGCCACAAGTCGAGCCGCGGCAGACCAACTACCTGCCCAAGGACATCGTCTTCGTTTTGGATCGCTCGGGCAGCATGAGCGGCGAGAAGATCGAGCAGGCGCGCAAGGGCTTGCACTACATCCTGGGACACCTGGGCGAGGACGACCGGTTCTCCATCGTCTGCTTCAACGAACATCTGTCCACTCTGGACCGCGATCTACTGCCGGTGGAAAAGCGCGCTCTGCGAGATGCCCGCCACTTTGTGGACCACATAACCGCCGATGGCTGGACCGACCTGGAAGGTGCTCTGCAGGCGGGTCTGGGAATCCTGGCACGCAGCGAGCGGAGGGGGGCTTCCCAGATGGTCGTCTTTCTGACCGATGGCCTGCCCACAGCCGGCATCACCGACGAACCTCTCATCGCCCGCCTGGTTGCTGAGGCCAACAAGCGGCTGGAGGCCCGGCTGCATGTCTTCGGCGTGGGCTACGATGTCAACACTCACCTTCTCGACCGCTTGACCGCCGATAACGGCGGCATGGTGACCTATGTCCAGCCCGGCGAGGATCTGGAAGCGGCCCTGACCAACTTCTACCGCAGGATTGCTCACCCCCTGCTCACCGACGTAGAGGTCGAGTTCGAGGGACTGGAGACCAGCGACCTCTACCCCCCAAGTGTCCCGGATCTGTTCGAAGGTTCTACCCTGATGCTAACCGGCCGCTACGAGGCCACAGGGGACACTGTTGCCGTCCGGGTGCGCGGCCGGGCCGGCGACGAACGGCGGGAGTACGTCTACAGCTTCGAACTGAACGAGGCAGACGATCGCGACTTCGTGCCCCGGCTGTGGGCCACTCGGAGGGTGGGTGAACTGCTGGACCGGGTGCGAGTTGAAGGTGAGAGCGAATCCCTGGTCGCTGAGATCCGGGAGCTGGGCATGGGCTATGGCCTGGTCACCCCCTACACCACGTTCATCATCGAGAGCCAGGCGGAAGGGGCAGCCTCGGCAGAGAACATGGCCCTGTATGGCGAGGCGGATGTGAACTGGGCCACGGGCCGGACCACCATCCAGGCCCGCGTTCAGAACCAGGCCTACCAGCAAGCAGCGCAGGCCGACCTGGCCACAGGGGCCAACGTGGTCAACAGCGGCCAGCGCAGCCTGGCCCAGGTGGGCAGTCAGAACCTGGACCTTTCGCTGCTACAGGGACAGAAAGTCCCCAAAGGCCCGATCAGCATGGAGTGGATTGAGCTTAACGTCACCGTCGACCGCATAGTGGATTTCGGCTCGGAGGAGTACTTCGCCCTGGCAGCGGATCCGGACGCCCGGCCCTACCTGCAAACCGGCACCAACGTGCTCTTTGCGTACCGTGGGAAGGTCGTCTCGGTCCAGGACCCAGCACATCAGGGGAATCAGCCGGGTAGCACGCCCCGCCTCAAGCGGGGCACGCCAGCTCCACAGAATGTGCCAGCAATCAGCCAGGTTCATAGCGATC
>CBDURC010000110.1:0-10141 GCA_965369635.1 uncultured Anaerolineales bacterium
CAGAGACCGGCGAGGTGTTGGACCGCATGGGCAAGGCTCTGGAGCGGGTGTTCCTAGGCGAACAGACCCCCAAGGACGCCCTCGACCAGGCTGTCAACGAGGTCAACACCGAAGTGTACAAGTAGCTTCACATAGCAGGTGGGGTCGGGCGCGCCAATGCGTCCGACCCCACCCTATCTCCGCGGCTCTCTCGGAAGCTCGAGCAAAACCTGGAGGGTTACTCCTGCCAGCGTGTACTACCCATCTCCGAGAGAGCTGCTGACAGACGGGAGGTGAACCTATGTCTGCAACTGAGTCTGTTTCGAGAGGAGACCAGCCTCTCCTGGTAATGCTGACGACCATCTGGCATCTGCTGCTCTCGCTGGCGCTGCTCGGCGGTGCAGTCTGGGTTGGCCTGGGACGGGTCGAGGCGGTGCAAGGCGTGGCTCGCTGGATTCTCGCCGCGCTGGCTGCGGCGCTGGCGGCCGTGCAACTTCGCTTCCTCCCCCTGCTGTGGCGACGCCAAAGCTCCGGACGCATCATGTCACTGGCCGTGAACTACATTGGCCTGGGCTACAGCGCCTTGTTCCTGTTCCGCAACGCCACCATGACTTCGGCGCTTGGCCACTCCGTTGAGTCAGCCGAACGACAGGCAGCCGTAGCCTCGGTGCTGCCCGCGGTGATCCTGTTCGGCTTCTTCGCCTGGGCGATGTGGAACCAGCGCACAGCCCAGGTCTTCAACGAGACTATCGCCCAGCGAGAGACACTGACGGCGTATCTTTACATCTCGCCCTACCTGTTCCTGGCTTCGATCTTCACCGTCACCATCGTTGGCTACGCGGTCTGGCTGAGCCTGCATCAATCGGCCATCTTTGACGTGCCCACCTACGTAGGGCTGGCCAACTACGCCGAGACCCTGAAAGACAAGCAGTTCCACCGGGCGCTGTACAACGTGTTGTGGTACGTGGTGTTCGTGGTGAGCCTGCAGACCGGCTTTGCCATCGTGCTGGCCGTGATCCTGAATGCCAAATTCCGCGGTCGCCAGTTCTTCCGCACGATGTTCTATGCGCCCAGCGTGACCTCGTCCATCGTGATCTCGCTGATCTTCATGTGGCTGTACCAGAAGACCGGCTTCCTCAACTACTTCTTCACCAAGATCGGTCTGGACAAGCTGTTCCTGGCGGCAGGGATCAAAGCGCAGCCCAACTGGCTCAGAACCGTCACCGGGCTGATAGAGATCTTCTTGAAGCCTTTTGTGGAGAACCCCAAGGCGCTGTCGTGGTGGCTGCGAGGGCCCAGCATTGCCTGGATGGCCATTATGGCCATGAATATCTTCACCACCGCGCCCACTTTCATGATCATGTTCCTGGCCGCGCTGCAAGACATCCCCCCGCAACTGTACGAGGCGGCGTCCATCGACGGCGCGTCAAAGTGGCGCCAGTTCTGGCGCATCACCCTCCCCTTGCTGCGGCCGGTGATCCTGCTGGTGGTGGTGCTGGGCACCATCGGCACTTTCCAGGTCTTCGACCAGGCGTTCATCATGACCTCCGGGGGGCCGTTGGATACCACGCTGACGCCGGTGCTGCTGATCTACCAGAAGGTGCTGGGCTCCCAACGGACGGCGCGCGCCGGTTATGCCAGCGCCATGGCCTTCCTGCTGGGTGCCATCATCTTCATCTTCGCCTTCATCCAGCGCCGATTCATCGAGCGCGGGACCGAGCAGTATTAGGAGGGAGCAAGATGGCTGTGACAGAGACAACGACAACCGCTGCGGCGCGCTCCAGGGTAAAGCGTCCGCTGGCCAGGCGTTTCATCGGCCCCATCTTCCGCTACCTGGTTCTTACCGGGATTGGCCTGGCGTTCCTGACGCCGTTCATCCTGGCGTTCTTTGGCGGCTTTAAGACGAATCGGGAGATCCTTTCTTACCCGCCCAGGCTGTTCCCAGAGGTGTGGCACTTTGACAACTGGGTGCGGGTGTTCCAGTCGGGCAGCACGGCGTGCGAGGGCCTGCTGGGGGGTTACTGCTTCCCCTATTGGCTCTGGAACAGCGTCTGGCTGGCGGTGGTCCGGGTGCTGACCCGAACCACCCTGGCCGTGTTCGCTGGCTACGCCTTCGCCCGCATGCGCTTCCCAGGCAAAGAGGTCATCTTCGCCCTGATGCTGGGCACGATGATGATCCCCGGCGCCGTGACGATGATCCCGGGGTACGTGCTGATCGTCAAGTACCTGGGATGGGGCAACTCCTACTGGGCCCTGCTCGTCCCCGGCGCCGTGGAGGTATTTGGCATCTTTCTGATGACGCAGTTCCTCAAAGCTGTGCCCAAGGAACTGGAGGAATCGGCGTTCATAGACGGTGCCAGCCGCTTCACGATCGTGAAGGACGTGGTAGTGCCGCTGGCAATGCCGGCGGTGCTGACCTTGGCCATCCTGGCCTTCCAGGCCTCTTGGAATGAGTTCCTGACGCCGCTGCTGTACCTGAACACGCAGCCCAAGTTCACCCTGCCGGTGGGGTTACAGTTCTTCCGGCAGCAGTTCCGGGAGGACTGGAACCTGATCCTCGTGGGGTCCATGTTCAACGCCATCCCGGTGCTGGTCATCTTCTTCTTCTTCCAAAGGTACTTCATCGAGGGCGTCAGCTACTCCGGGTTGAAGGGATGATGGCGAGCCCCGCCCCAAGCGGGGCGAGCCCTCCGGCATACCACCAGCCTGGGGGGGGACATCGACGGCGTCAGTTGAGCCAGGTTGAGAGGATGGTCAACACATGTCAGATGGGCTGGCCGTTCTGAAGAGCGCCTTTGCCCGCTGGTGGGCCGAGCTTATCACGTTGGCCTTCCTCAACGTGATCTGGCTAGGGTGCCAGTTGGTAATCATCCCCGGCCCGCCGGCCACAGCGACGATGTACGCTGCGGCCCGGCGGTTGGCCGAGGGCGAGTACCTCTTTGCAGGCGATGTGTGGTCCGACTTCAGGAGCGTGTTCTGGCGGGCCTGGCAGTGGGGCCTGGCCAACCTGGTTGTAGTGGGCATCGCTCTCGGCAACTTCTACGCCTACCGGGGCCTTTCTGGCCTGGGCTGGGGGCTGCTGAAGCTGCTGTGGGGCGCTGTCTTGCTGTGCTGGCTGCTGGTTCAGGTCTTCTACTGGCCCTTCTTCTACGAACAGGAGGACCGTTCCTTCCGCACCACCCTGGCTAACTCGGCCAAAATGCTGCTGCTGAACCCAGGCTTGGGCCTGTTCATCGGCTTGCTCAGCCTGACACTGGCAGTGGCCGGCGTACTGCTCGGTCTCCCGCTCGGAGTGGCGCTGATGGTCTGGCTAGCGCTGATCGGCACCTACGCCGTGCGCGACCGGCTGGCCGCGTACCGTTAGTAGCGCCGTGGACAGAGGCCATAGATGGGGCAGACACATTTATCGGTCCGCAATGAGGAGCGAACAAGAAGGATGAAGCGTGCTTGCAAGATGCGCCTGCACCCGGCATGGCCGGCCGGCAGGAATGGTGGAGGCTTGCCCCAGGCAGTAGCCGTTGCCCTGCTATGCCTGACGCTGGCAGCCTGCGCCCGCCCGACGCCCTCGCCAACGGCCACCCTGGCCCCGCTTGGGGCGGGGCTGGCCGCTCTTCCCCTCCCCTCTCCGACTCCCGTTCCCACGAGCCTGCCCACTCCTGTTTCCACGGAGAAAGCCATGCCCACCTCTACAGAAGCAGCCGACATCTGGGCCGACGTGCCCCATACCTCCCTCGGCCCCCGTTACCAGCACCACGTGGCAGCCACGACGTCAGCAGATGTCAAACCGGAGATCGGGCCGGGCCTCCAGTTTCGCCTGACCAGCGGCCCCTACACCTTGGCCTTCGCCGACCACACCATGACGATCACTCCTGGCGCAGAGGCCCAGGCAGGTCTCGATCTGTCGCCGTTGGGCCGGGGCGAACTGGCACTGCTGCCCCACGTCCAGCGGGTGACGAGTGCCAGGCCTGGGGAGGTATTACTGACCGGCGACGCCGGTTGGGCCGCGTTCCGCCTGCGGCTGCGCGCCCCTGGACCGCCGGGCCTCTTCCACTATCGCCTGGACCTGATCCGGCACGGGGACCCGCCCTCCGGCCAAGTCGAGCCGGAATGGCGCTTCGTGAACCTGGCGACCGGCGAGGAAGTCAGCGGCCACCTGACCTTCTACGCCGCGCCAGCGCCGCTGGCTGCCCCGATCCTCTATGGCTACAGTCGAGGCCTGGACGGCACCCTGCTCTACTGGCTGGACCTCAGCGAGCTGAACCCCTTCATGCAGGAGACGCACTACACCCCCTCGGCCACTCCGAGTCGTCGGGGCCATACGCTGGGGCACAATCTGAGTGTCACCGACCTGCGCGCTCTGCCGGTAGGCCAGGCGGTGCCGATCTACGACAGCTACATCTATCTGGCCCCGGGTGAGCCCGATGGCGAGGTGGCCATGTTCCGGCGCTACCTGGACCAGGCCAGTGCCATCTACGATCTGATCGCCGTGCCAGAGGACCCGCTGCCAGACTGGGCCAACCTCGGACGCCGCACGCTGGCCGACCTGGAGGACCCCGACACCTGGGTCGAGCTCGACGGCCAGCGCTACTGGCGCGCCTATGTCGGCGACACCCGCCAGTCGGCCGAGTTGATCAGCCAGTTGGACGTAGGGCTGGCAGCGGCACGGTACGCAGTTCGCTACGGGGAGGGGGCAGAACTGGCAGCGGAGATCAGCCGTGGGCTCCCCAACTTCTACAACCCCAGTTTCGAGATGGTGCAGAACTCTGGTCCCCTCTCTGTGACCGGGGATCAACGGCGGGGTGATACCTGGTACGAGCTGGGGCACGCGCTCAAACTGGCCGAGTGGGGGTTGCTGGGGAACGAGATCGCCCGGCAACTTGCCCTGGACAGCGCTGACGCCTGGATGGACTATGCCCACGCCGTGGAGTACGAATTCCACCTATTCTACAACTTTCCCGACCCAGCCGCGCCGGAAAGGGCCTGGAAGGGCACCGGCCGCGAACCGGACTGCGCCGGTGGCTATGCCTACTACATGCTGCTGCTGCACGAGCTGACAGGGGAGGCTAGCTATCTAGAGGAAGCGAAAGCGGCCATCGAGCACCTGAGCGGCCACGGTTTCGGCCTGGCCTACGAAACCCACATCACCGCCCAGGCCGCGGCCGCGGCGGCCCGGCTGTGGCAGCTCACCGGCGACGCGGCGTACCTGGAGCTGAGCTACGGCCCGGTTGCCAACCTGGTGCGCCTGAGCTGGCTGTACGAGGTGGACTACGGCCCGGCGGCCGGCGCTCGCACCTTCTTCGGCCTGACGCCCACCCAGCGGGCAGCGGTGATCACCCCCAAAGAGCAATACGAGGCCTGGATCTACCTGACCGAATACCTGCGCCGCGCCCACGGCCAGATCGCCCCTTCGGCGGAGAAGCTGGTCGCCGAATTCTGCAAACACACCCTGTTGACGCTGCCCTACGCCTTCCCGCCTCTGCTGCCCGAAGGCGTGACCACCGTCCACCCGGCGGCCTACGAGACAGTGAGTCGCAACCGGCTCGACCTCTACATCCCCCTGGAGGACCTGCGGGACGGATGGAGCGAGTGGGGTGTTATCGGCCAGGAAGTGTACGGCGCGGGCATGGCCCCGACCCTGGCAGCCCTGGCCTACGTGGAGGTCGCACCGGACGTGGTGGTCTACAGCGGCTATCCCCTGGTAGAGGTCGAGGGGACAAAGGTAACCTTTGCCGGCGTGCCCGGCACTTACGCGCCGGTGGCCGTGGTCGGCGCTAGCGACGTGCTGGACTCTGCCGGGAATCCCGTAGACACGGAAGCGTGCGGGACCGCCCTCTGCTTCCAGGCTGAAGGTGGGGGCGCTTATGGATTTGCAATATCCCCGTAGCCTGAGGGCCTCCAGTAAGGTTGGATGTCAAGTAATTGCACCGCTCACATTGCAGTCGAAGGAGTGAAGAAGAGTTGATTATGTAAAAACGAGGGTTTCACCGTTGGGCCTGGCTGGTCGTGTTCCTGCTCAGCACCCTGCTCTTCGCGCCCTGGGGGATCATCACCGTTGTCTTCTTGGCACTGCTGGGCAACCACGCCGTCTTGAACCGACCGGCTCCGCCCCAAGCGGGGCTGGCCGTCCACCGTGCCGCTCAGAAAGAGTTAGCATGAGCAAAGCCATCGAAAACACTGTCAGGGACGCCGCAACACGAATATCCCGCCAGGATGGCCCCAGCACATGGGCCGAAACCCTGGTCGGGCTGGGATCCTTCTTGCTGGTCCCCATAGGGCTTGTCGCTGCATCGGTCTTGGCCACATTGCACGCCAACGCAACCCTATCAGAACCTGCCTTGCTAGTTATCGGTTCTGGGCTGGCGTTGACGATAATATGTGCGTTTGTCATTGTCTTGGGCCTGGGATGGGTGAGAGGGTTTCCCCGCTGGTCTTTTCCTTATTGGGGGATGGCCTTGGCACTTTCCAGGTTGTTCTCTGATCAATGGGGATGGCGAGCAGGGATACCGCTGGTGTTGGTGGCAGTGATCTCCTCGTTGCTGGCCCGCCGTGGCGGGCTGGCCCGAGGGGTGTGGCCCCTGCGCCAACTCATTACAGGCGCATGGCACGACTGGACGCGGCTCTCTTTTTCTTCTTACGGCACCCTGCCACTGGCGTTAGCGATGGCCTTTGATGAGGTCAAAGGGCAAGGGCCTGTGGTCATGTTGTCGGCAGTCCTGGCGTTGGGTGCGCTGGCCTACATGCGCAGTACCAGAATGTGGCAACGGGCACTGGCTTTGTTCAGCGGCTTTTCCCTCATCTGGGCGGCAGCGACGGTGTACCTGGCGCACTACTGGGATGGCCTGCACGAGCAATGGATGCAAAGACCGGGCGATTGGTCCAGGACAATACAATGGATGACGAACAGAGGGGTAGGTTTGCTGATTCTGCTCCTGGCCCCCGCACTACTGGGTCTCTTGCATCTTGTCATCAGGTTCATTCGCTCCTGCTGGGTTGCATACCAGGGCCGAATCGCCAGCAGAACGCTCATTCGCCTGGTGCTGGTTGCAGCCGCACTGATTGTGTTGGCTGGCGTTGTCATTCTGGGCAGTCGTCAATTGGATGAGTCACGCTACGACCGATCGCCCCTCCACCTGGACAATGCGACGGACGTGGTGCAGGTGCTTTCATGGGGCGAGGTGCAGCAGGAGCGGCTGGCCCCGGCCGATACGATGTTTGCCACCACCGGCCGGCAGCTCTACGTCATCGGCGACGTTGACGGCGGCTTTCGGCCGCGCTCCAATACCTACGACCTCTACACCTTCGGCGAGCCTAACCCGGATGACCCGCTGGCCAACGAATTGCAGGGCGTTTGGGCGCAGCCGGTGAAAGCGTTGGACGGCTACCTCTTTGTGGTTGAGGTGGATGGGGAGCGCTGGCCGCTGCTAGACGCCGACCGCTTCACTCAAACCTTTGCCGATGTGGAGTTCGATTTCCAAAGAGGACCGCTCAAGGCCACCCGCCGCGATTTCGTCCCGCAAGACCGGTCCGCGATCTTTACGACGCTGACCCTACAGAACGCCGGAGACGAGACTGTGGACGTGCGCCTGACCTTTTCCGCTTACTTTGATCTGGAAGATGCCTGGTTCACTTCGCTGGCCGACAAGCGCAACACTGGCGAAACGGTCTGGGTGGATGGTGAGCGCATCATTGCCCAGGCTAACAGCGCGCCCGATGCGTGGGCGGTGGCCGTCGGCGGCGAGAATCCGCCGGAGCAGGCCCAGGTCACGAGTGAGCCGGACGGTCAGCGCGTGGGCCAACTGGAGTACACAGCCCGCCTGGCGCCGGGCGCGCCGCTATCCTGGACTTTTGCCATCGTTGTCGAGACAGAGTCTGGCCCTGATGCTGCTTCACAGCACTTGAACGAATGGCTGCCGCAACGCGAGACACTCCTGACGGGAAAGCAGTCGCTCTATGAAACGCTGCTGACGGCCGGCCCTCGCTTTCATAGCCCTGACGCCAGTTTTGATGCTGCCTTCGACATCGCCCGCGCCAATATACAGATGCATGAGGCCGAGTCACCGGCCCTGGGCCGCTACTTTTATGCCGGGTTGGAGATGTTTCCTTTCTGGTTTTCCAATGATGGCTTCTACAGCATGCCGGGCCTATTGGCCAGCAACCTGGTAGCAACCGCGCAAAATCACGTGCTGATCGGCACGCAGTTGCATGAGAGGGGGCGTATCCCGCACCAGATCTCTCCCTCCGGTAGGACCAGTTTCCCTGGGAATGCCCAGGAAACTCCGCAGTGGGTGATGTCGGTTTGGGATTCTTATCGCTGGACAGGTGATCGCGATTTTCTGGCGGCCGCGTATCCCACGACCGTTGAAGGGTTGTTCGACCACACGCTGGATACGGCCGACCGGGATGGCGACAACTATCCAGAGGGACCGGCAATGGTAGAGAAAGAGGGCATGGGGCCGGAAAAGGTGGATTCGGCCAGTTATTTGTGGGCCGCCCTGCTTGACCTGGCTCAGATGGCGGAAGTAGTAGGGGATGCGGAAACGGCCATACGTGCCCGGGATGTGTCCGATGCCTTACAGGCCAGTTTCGATGCGGATTGGTGGCTGCCTGAAGAGGAAGTCTACGCCGATTCCCTGCAGGATCCCGACAACACACCTCTCTACGATGGTCATTGGACAGCAGCCGTCCCGCTGGAGGTCGGTATCGCCCCGGCCGATCACGCTCGCCTCTCATTGGAGCGCATGCGGCGCGACTACTTGAATGAGTGGGGGCTGGTACATACGCGCGGGGACGACGAGCGAGTGTGGACCTTGCCCACCGCCACCCTCAGCCGAGGCGCGTACCGCTACGGCGACCCGGAGATGGGATTGGAAATGTTGCAACACCTGGCCCAGACGCTGGACCACGGCAGCATTGGCTTGTTTCACGAGTTGATTCCAGAAGGATTGTCGTTCCTGCAATTGTGGTCGGGCGGGACCTTTGTGCGCGGCGTGGTGGAAGACCTGATGGGCATAACCGTACGGACTGATCTACATGCTGTGACCGTCGCGCCACAACTAGCGGCGGCGTGGGATTACGCCGAGCTAGAGAACCTGCGCTTCGGAGAGCACGCTGTCACCGTCCGCGCCACGCACACCGGCGTCACCGTGACCCACAGCACCGGCCCGGCGACTCTCTCTGTCACCTATCGCGCCCCAGAAGGCATAGAGACAGCTTTCACCCTGGAGCCAGGTGAGACATTTGCTACCAGTGAGTAGCCGAAAAGAGACCACAACACAAGGTGCAACGCACTTGATCCGCCCCATATTCGACCGTTTGCTTGCTGGGCTGGAAGCTCTTTGTTCTGATGGTCATCGTCCCGGCTGTGGCCGTGGCTGCCTGGCTGCTGCCGATGATCAGCTACCCTCTCACCCCGGCTCGTTTGGTGGCCGTGATCCTGAGCGTGGTCCTCGGTTTTGCACTCAACATGCTGATGTGTTCAGCTTGTGGTGTGCTGGCTTTCTGGTCCACCCAGGTTGGCAACCTCTATGTCCTGTGGTATGGTGCGGGATAGTTCATCTCTGGTTGGATCGCGCCGACGGCGCTCTTCCCGTCAGCTTTTATCGAGGCTGGGTGCTGACGGTGGTCATCCCCGTAGCCTTTTTGACCACGTTTCCAGCGCAGGCCTTGCTGGGCCGGCTGGAGTGGTGGCTGGCCGTGGTTGCCATCGGACTGGCCGCGACGCTTTTCGTTCTGGCGTCGGCCTTCTGGCGTTTCGCCCTGCGCTACTATACCGGCGCCAGCAGTTGAGCTTCGCCGGTTCGCGATGATTGGAGGGTATTGGAGGGTATATGAACATCAAACCAGAGTTTGCCGCTGTCTGCGGTGGCTTCTGCGGAACCTGTGGATTCCTGGGGGAATCTTGCGCTGGTTGCCTCGTTCAGAAGGGGCACATGTTCTGGGGCACCTGCGAGCGTTATCGGTGCTGTGTGGAGCAAAAGCGCTTGAAACATTGCGGCTGGTGTGAGGAGTTCCCTTGCCACTGGTTCGATCGGAATCCAGAAAAGCTGGATGAGGCGACCTTCGCCACCAATCGGGAGAAGGCCATTACCAACTTGCTGCGGCGGCGTGAAGTGGGCACGGAGGTGTGGTTTGAGGAGCAAGCTGAGGAGAAACCGAATCACTC
>CBDURC010000111.1:0-10074 GCA_965369635.1 uncultured Anaerolineales bacterium
ACCTCCACCACCTGGTAGACTCCCGTTGCGCCCACCGGGTGGCCTCGGGCCTTGAGTCCGCCCATGGTGCTGAGGGGCAACTCGCCGTCAATGGCAATGCGCTCGCCATCATCTTCGGCCCAGCGCACGCCCTCGCCCCGCCGGGCGAAGCCGGTGGCCTCCAGCGAGAGCGCGGACATGATGCTGAAGGCGTCGTGCAGTTCGAACAGGTCAATGTCCGCCGGTGTGACGCCCGCCTGCACGTAGGCCTTCTGGCTGGAAAGATAGGCTGCCTCCAGGAACAGCGGGTCACGGCGGTCGTGGATAGCCAGGGTGTCGGTAGCACTGGTGGAGGCCAGGATACGCACCGCGGGCCCGCTGCCGCGCCCGTCGCCTGCCCAGTGAGATGGAGCCAGCACCACCGCTGCCGCTCCGTCGCAGATGGGCGAGGAGTCCATCAGGTTGATGGGGTCGGCGATCATGGCCGCTTTGCGATAGGTTTCAGCGGTGATCGGCCGGCGGAACATGGCGTTGGGGTTGCCAGCACCGTTGCGGTGAGCGTTGACGCTGAAACCAGCGAAGGCCTCGTGGGGCACGTTGTACTCGTGCATGTAGCGGCGCATGAGTAAGGCGTTGAGGGCCACGAAGGAGACGCCGTGGCTGACCTCATACTCTTGGTCGGCGGCCAGGGCCAGCGCCGCCGTAGTGTCTGCGCCGATGGCATCGGTCATCTTCTCCACCCCGCAGACAATGACCATGTCGTACAGGCCGCTAGCGACGGCCATGTGGCCCACGCGCAAGGCCGCGGCACCTGAGGCGCAGGCCGCTTCGATCTTGAAGGCCTCGATGCCGCGCAGCCCGACGAAGTCGGCGAAAAGCGCGCCCAGATGCTCCTGCTCTGCCAACTCGCCCGAGAGCATGTTGCCCACGTAGAGCGCGTCGGCCTGCTCGGTGCCCGCGTCCCGCAGCGCGGCCACGATGGCGTCGTGCGCCAGATGACGCAAGGATTTCTCCCACAGTTCGCCTACGGGCGTCTGTCCAATGCCTATGATGCTGACGTCGCGCAAGGCTCCAACCTCCGGTGGTAGACGAGGAAACAAGTAAATAAGTAGACAAGTACACAAGTACACAAGGGCAAGGACAGACGCTCAGGTTCGTAGTAGCGGCTTCAGCCGTATTCTTGGTCAGCCAGAGGCGCTGAAGCGCCTACTACGAACCTCCCCACCCTGCTCAGTGTGTATGCAGCTTGCGGCGGTAGCGCACGTAAGTGCCGTAGTCAATCTCCTTGCGCCGCCGGACGTAGTCCTGCGTGCTGGGGGCGCGCCGCCGCCGCTCACTGATACGCTCGGTGACCTCCAGCGAGAAAGCATCCGATCCAGCACCCGAGCCGAATGAGACCAGCAGCACGCGGTCGCCCGGCTCCGCTTTGTCAAGCACACTGCTGAGGCCGATGAGCGACGAGCCAGCGTAGGTGTTGCCGATCACGGACACCAGCAGCCCGGCCTCGATCTGCTCCGGCGTGAAGCCCAGCCGTTGCGCCGCTCGCCGTGGGAACTTGCTGTTCGGCTGATGGAAGACGGCGTAGCGGTAGTCGGCTGGTGTGCGGCCCAGCGCCGCCAGCAGTGTCTCGGCTGCGGAGACAACGTGGCGGAAATAGGCTGGCTCGCCGGTGAAACGGAAGCTGTGGCTGGGGTAGTGCATGTTTGGCCGTCGCCAGAAATCGGGTGTGTCGGTCACGTAGGAATAGGAGCCCTCGAAGACCGCCAGGCTCTCCTCGGCGGGGCCGAAGATGTAAGCCGCACCGCCAGCCGCTGCAGTGTATTCCAGCTCGTCGCCCGGACGGCCCTGGGCCGTGTCCATGCCGATGGCCAGTGCGTAGCGGGCCATGCCCGAGCCCACCAGGCCGATGGCGGCGACCATTGCCTCTGTGCCCGCCTTGCAGGCAAACTCCCAGTCGCCGGCCTGCACGCCCGGCGTCGCCCCGATCGCTTCGGCGACGATGGTGGAGGTGGGCTTGACGGCGTAGGGGTGCGATTCGCTGCCCACCCAGACGGCGCGGATCTGTTGCGGGTCAATCTGCGCCCGCGCCAGGGAGTTGCGCGCCGCTTCGATGGACATGGTGACCGTGTCCTCGTCGAGGCCCGGCACCGCCTTCTCCTTCAGCGGTAGTCCTCCCTTGCCACCCTTCCAGATGCGGTTGATCTCCGCAGCGGGCAGCCGGTAGCGGGGCACATAGGCTCCGTAACCAACGATGCCCACGTCGCGATCGGGTTTCAGCAGAATGTTCATCTCATCAGCACGCATGTTGTCAGTCATCAAATCCAACCTCTCGAAAGCTGACGAGCGACGAGCGACGAAGGACGAACGCCGAATCTACCCTCCGTCCTCGGTCTCTCGGGGCATTCTTGCTCGCGAAGGATAGTCTCATGCCTCAGGTGTTAGCTCTCCCAGAATCTCCTCTGCCCGATCCGGCCGAATCTGCCGCTCCGCCACCAGCCTGGCGGCGACGCGATCCACCAATTCCCCTGTGGCTCCGGAGGCGGCGGCCACCTGCCGAGCGTGCAACCGCATATGCCCCCGCTGGATGCCCTCAGCGGCCAGGGCGCGGATGGCGGCCAGATTCTGCGCCAGCCCCACAGCAGCGATGACCTCCGCCAACTCGCGGGCGGTCTTCACGCCCAGAATCTTCAGCGCCAACTTAGCCATGGGATGCACCCGCGTCGCCCCGCCCACGATGCCCACTGCCAGCGGCAACTCGATGGAGCCCACCAGGTTGCCCTCAATGTCTCGTTGCCATTGGGTGAGCGAGGTATAGCGACCGGAACGGGCGGCGTAGGCATGAGCGCCCGCTTCCACGGCGCGCCAGTCGTTGCCTGTGGCCAAAACCACAGCGTCTACGCCGTTCATGATGCCCTTGTTGTGCGTGGCGGCGCGATAAGGGTCGGCGGCAGCGAAGGCCCAGGCCTCCACGATCCCCTGCGCCACCTCCTCACCGCTGAAGCCATCCTCGGGGCGAGCCAGCGCCTCAACTGGAATCGCCGTGCGCGCTCTCGCCAGACGGCGGTCGGCCAGGTTGGAAAGGATGCGCAGCCGCACGCGGCCGCCGCTGATCTTCTCGACCAGCGGGGCCAGCGCCTCGCAGGCGGTGTTGACCGTGTTGGCCCCCATGGCGTCGCGGCAGTCGTAGATGAGGTGCAGGATCAGCATGGGGCCGGCGGGAGTGTCATTGAGTATGCGTGCTTCCAGATCGCGAGCGCCGCCGCCCAGCCGCACGATGACCGGATCCTGTTCGTTGGCCAGTACCAGCAGCCGCTCGCGGTTGTCCAGCAACCGCTGACGGGCTGCAGGCAGATCGTCCACGCCCAGCACCTGAATCTGGCCGATCATCTCCGGCTCCGTGCTTTCTGTCCAGAAGCCCTCACCAGCGCGGGCAAGCCTGGCTGCGTAGCTGGCCCCAGCCACCACCGATGGCTCCTCAATGACCATGGGGATGAGATAGTCCCGGCCGTTGATGAGGAAATTGACGGCGATGCCCAGCGGCAATCCGTGTGTGGCCACCACGTTCTCGATCATCTTGTCGCCCTGGGCCACGCTCAGCCCCTGGCGCAAGGTGGCGACCTCATCTGCGGTCAGGTCGGTCCACTCGGCGACGATGCGCAGCCGCTCCTTGGCGCTGTGCCTGTAGAAACTTCTCAGACGGGAAGAACGATCTGCCATGTCCTCTCTCCTGAACTCCCCTCATGTTTCGGCCTGCGGGGGGGGCTGCTGATGACACGTCACACGCGAAAGCGCCGCTCACCTGCAGGTGACGGCGCTTTGCCAAGCGCATCATATCATATCATGGGTTGGCTGTCAAAACCTACCGAGTTCGTGCCGGGACCTTCAGACCCAGTACGGTTCAGCCAGGAGACGGTTCAGTTGGGAGGGAGTTGAACTCCCGACTTCGGCAGTGCAACCGCCTCAGAATGGCTTATCCTTCTCTCTATCGCCCGCGGCGGAATCCGGCCACCAAGATAGATACGCCAACAGCGATGATGATCAGCGCCCAGGTCACGCCCCAGCCAATGAAGCCGCTCAGGCCCAGGCCGAAGAGGACAGCAGCGAGGATCAGCGTGCCGCGGATGGGCTGGCTATATTCGGGTATCAGCGATCGCACGATAGCTTCCACGCCGACGATCAGGCCTGCACACATGAGGGCTATGTCCCAGCCGTTCCCTCTGAAGATGAGAACATTGAGGTTGTCCAGGATTAGTACCAAGCCCCCGACGATGAGGATAGCCGCCCAGACCATGGCGCTCAGCGGGTCTTGCCGCCACTTCTCGGCCATGTCACGGGGCTTTTCCTCCTTCTCGTGTGTCTTCTCTTCTTCCTTCTCACCCTTCTCGCTCCCCCACTCTTCTCTTTCCGGAGATGGTTGTTCGGTCATCTTTCATGCCTCCTGAATACTCAATATCCAGTATCCAATACCGATTGCCGCGTCAAGTGCGACGGATGCGCACGTGACACAGCACGACCTTCCGAGTCTGGAGACGCGGAGGCCCGTCCACTAGCGGATGGTAATGGCCCCCGACCCCATGTCAATTTCGATGGAGACGCGGTCTGCCGCCGTGCCGTAGCCGTCCGTCTCCCAGACGCCGTCGCCCTGTTCCTTGCCCCGCACCAACTCGAAACGCGGCCCGGGGCGAAAGTCGCCGCTCCCCTTGTCCAGATCAACCCGGGCGGCCATGCCTTCAGGCAGCGTGATGTCCAGCTTGCCGGAGCCCAGGTCAAGCGTGCATTCTACCTTCCCCGAGATGGGCAGTGTCAGCGATGTCTCCCCTGAGCCCTGGTCGAAGTCGAAGTCCGTCACTTGCAGGCCACTCAGGTCTACGTCGTACGTGCCGGAGCCGGCATCGAGCTTGATCTCGTATAGGACGTCGCGGCTGAGTCCCACGTCCCATCGCTCGCGCTCGCCGGACACCCAGAAGAAGGGGTTGACGGTCCGGACGTCCAGCTTGACATCTGCTCGGTCGCCTCGCTTGCTCACGTCGAAGATCAACTCGCCGTAGTGGCTGACGTCTGCTTCGATCAAGCTGGCGGACTCCTCCAGCTCGTCCAGCGTGAAGTCCGCGCCCCCTGCGTCCAGAACGACCCGCGCCTGCGTGGTCCCGCCCAGCGGCTGCGAGACCCGCTCCGTGCGCAGTTCCACACCCGTTCGCAGCTTGCTCAGTGCGGGAATCTGCGGTGCGAACCAGATGAGCGCGATGATTGCGGCGATGACGGCGATGCCCAGCAGCGCGCTGATCACGGCCCCCAGCGTTGAGCGGCTGCCTAACAGGATGTCAATGCCGACCAGTATCAGCAGCACGGGCCAGAAGCGCCACAGAACGGCCCAGACGTTCTCTGCCTGCAGGTAGCCGAAGTTGACCAGCAAGAAGATGACGCCAATGCCGATCAGTACCAACGGCCAGAAGAGGCTAGGGCCTCTGTGGCGCCGTGAACGATGCTCGCTCATGTCTGTTTCTCCTTTCCTGCTTCTGTCATGATTGCCGATGATAGCGCGACGATTCGGCGCTATCTCCGCGACGATTCGGCGCTAATCTCTATGAAGACACTACGCACAACGTCGTGCGGAGTTTCAACCGCTGAGCGTTTTGCAATGGTTCCCTCAGTCGGGGGGATTCGGCTCAGCTTCACCCAGATGTGCGGGTTCGCCTTCGAGCTCTCGACGTGGCGACGCCACATCGCACCCTTTGCTCATTCAAGTGGAGATGCCCAGACGGGGCAAGATGAAGCGCAGCAGCACGAACCAGGCGGCGAGAATGCCGAGAGGTAAGAGCCACTGCAGGGTAGTAGTTGTCCAATCCATGAGTTCACCCTCCGTGGTGCACGAACTGCAGAGATTGTACCATAGGCTGCCAAAGTGTCATAATCCGTGACGCTAGTGTTCCATGACATGAAGCGAGATGCCTTTGGTCTGTCAGAGCCTGGACATGCGCCAAGCTCGGCTTTGCTTGATGACGAGTTGACAGCCGCTAGCTCTCTGTGGCATAATCTGCGCACGGATCGAATCTTTCTCCGAGTGCACCATTGCGTCTGATATCGAAGACCAAAAGGAGCGAAGTCAACAGATGTACCAGACCATAAAAGCTATTCTCTTCGACCTGGACGGCACACTGCTGGAGAACCACATGGACACCTTCTTGCCGCACTACTTCCAGCGGTTGTCCGCCCGGGTAGCATACATCTTGCCGCCCGACGAGTTCATCTCCCACCTCCTACGGGCCAGCAATGCCATGATGGCCAACGATGGGCGCGCTACCAACGAGGAAGTCTTCGCCGCGGCCTTCTTTCCTCTGGCTGGGCATTCCCGCCAGGAGTGGGAGCCCATCTTCATGGACTTCTACGCCAAGGATTTCCCCGCGCTGCGGCAGTACACCCGCCGCAAGCCCGCGGCCCGCCTCGTCGTGCAGGCAGCCTTTGACCTGGGCTGTGACGTGGTCATCGCCACTAATCCCCTGTTTCCGGCTACTGCAGTCGAGCAGCGGCTGGAGTGGGCCGGTGTGGCTGACTTCCCCTATCGGCGGGTGACCACGTACGAAAACAGCCGCGCCTGCAAGCCCAACCTGCTCTATTTCGAGCAGATACTGGAGAGCATCGCTCAGCCAGCCGAGGCCTGCCTGGTGGTCGGCGATGAGGATCTTGACATGGTCGCGGCCCGCTTGGGCTGTGCCACCTTCCTTGTCCCCAGCCCGGCCACGACGCTGGACCCTGCTACCCCCAAGCCGACCTATCGCGGCAGCCTGGTCGACCTGGGAGTGCTGCTTCATCAAATGCAATCACGTGCTCAGGTGCAGCGTGTCTAGGAACTGCGGGCATCTGGTCTAGAAACCCAAACACACTGTTGACGCTGCCTTCCATTGCATGTATAATTGGACGTATAATGGACTGCAGAAACCTAACCCGGCCAAGCCGGGAGCAAACGAAGGAGGCACATGATGGACTTCTCAGAACTGATCAACACGCGCTACAGCGTCCGGGCCTACACACCCGACGCGGTGGAAGAGGACAAGCTGCAACGACTGCTCGAGGCGGCGCGCCTGGCACCGACTGCAGCCAACCGCCAGCCCTTCCAGCTCATCGTCATCCACACGGCGGGACGTGAGGAGGAGCTGAAGCGCATCTACAGGAAGGATTGGTTCGTGCAAGCGCCGTTGGTCATCGGCATTTGTGGGATTCCGGCCGCGGCCTGGGTCCGCCGAGACGGTAAGAGTTACATGGACGTGGATGTGGCCATCGTCATGGATCACCTGATCCTGGCTGCCGCTGACCTGGGGCTGGGCACCTGCTGGGTCGGGGCCTTTGATCCCTCGGCGGCACGGGAGATCCTGGCCCTGCCCGACGACGTGGAACCCATCGCCTTCACGCCACTGGGCTACCCGGCCGATCAACCCAGGCCCAAGAAGCGTAAGACGCTATCGGAACTGGTGCGCTACGAGCGATGGTGAGGTAGCAAGCAGAGCCGGTGCCTGAAGCCCTGTGTAGTTTCCCGTCTCGACCGAGAAGACCGCTGCGGCGCCTGGTGCTCTGCCAAAGCTGAAGTGATGGGTTCGTGGTGGCGACTTCAGTCGTTTGTTCTGCTTGTGCGGCGACTGAAGTCGCTATACAGGCCCTCAATTCACGTCTGACAGAGCACTGGGTCGCCTTGAGATCGAACTCTTTGGATGGAGGACAGAGACATGGCCAGGCCCAGAGTGTATGTCACTCGTATCATCCCCCAGGCAGGGCTGGACATGGTGAGCGATCTGTGCGAGGCCGAGGTCTGGCAAGGGGAGACTCCGCCGCCTCGCGAGGTGCTCCTGGACAAGGTGAAGGGAGTGCAAGGTCTCCTCTCCTTGCTCACCGACCCCATTGACGCCACGGTCATGGACACTGCCGGGCCGCAACTTCGGGTGATCGCCAACTATGCCGTCGGCTATGACAACATTGACGTCGCCGCGGCCACGGAACGGGGAATCCTCGTCACCAACACCCCCGGCGTGCTGACCGAGACCACGGCCGATTTCGCTTTCGCTTTGCTTCTGGCCGCGGCGCGCCGGGTGGCGGAGGGGATGGACTACATCCGCGCCGGGAAGTGGCGCAGTTGGGGGCCCGTTCTCCTGCTGGGCCACGACGTTCACCGCGCCACGCTGGGGATCATCGGCCTGGGCCGCATCGGCAGCGGCATGGCCAAGCGGGCCCAAGGGTTCGACATGCGCGTGCTCACCTACGACCCTCATTTCTCGGAGGACAGGGGCAAGGCACTGGGGGCTCAGTGCGTTGATCTGGACACCCTGCTGGCGGAGTCCGACTTCGTCACCGTACATGTGCCCCTGACGCCAGAGACCCACCACATGCTCGGCGCCGAGCAGTTCAGGAAGATGAAACCTTCGGCCATTCTAATCAACACGGCTCGTGGCCCCATTGTGGACCCCGACGCGCTCTGCGACGCTCTGGAGCATGGTGATATTGCCTACGCCGCGCTGGACGTGACCGAGCCGGAGCCTCTGCCGGCTGATCACAAGCTGTTGGCCTTGTCCAACGTCATCATCTGCCCGCACATGGCCAGCGCCAGCGTCGCCACCCGGACGAAGATGGCCACCATGGCCGCCGAGAACCTGATCGCCGCGTTGAAGGGAGAGATACCGCCCAACCTGGTGAATCCTGAAGCATTGAACCGCAGGACAGCCCGCAAAGGTCGGTTCTGAGCGCGAAGAAGCCCGCGGTGCCCACCGTTCGATGTAGGGCGGGCGGGGGAGCTCAACAAGTAGGGGCGGGTTTCAAACCCGCCCCTACGGCTGAGACTTGCGGACGAGGAAACTCATGCCCTGGAAGGATGTTCTCAACGGTGATCCCATCCACTGGTTGCTGGGGCCAGACCCAGACAACCCCGGCGTGCGCTACTTTGCGCTGCGTTATCTGTTGGATGTGCCTAAGGATGCCCCTGAGGTTCACCAGGCCCAGGCAGCCATCATGACCAGGGGCCCGGTGCCGGTGATTCTGGACGCCCAACAACCTGATGGCTTCTGGGTCAAGCCGGGCAGCGGCTACAGTCCCAAGTATCGGGGCACCGTCTGGCAAGTCATCTTCCTGGCTGATCTGGGAGCCGACGCGGCCGACGAGCGGGTGCGACGGGGCTGCGAGTACCTCTTGAGCCACAGCATCGCCGCCAACGGAGCCTTTTCCTGCTTGCAGCGGCCAGTGCCCAGCGGCTGCATACCTTGTCTGAATGGCAACCTGCTGTGCGCTCTGCTGCGGTTGGGCTACGGCGACGACCGGCGCGTGCAGACTGCTTTGGACTGGGAAGCTGGGGCCATCACTGGCGATGGGATCCGCTACCTCAAATCGGGCACGACAGGGCCGGTCTTTGCTTGCAGCGCCAACGAGAGGCAGCCTTGCGGCTGGGGTGCTGCCAAGGCCATGCGCGCCCTGCTGGCCATCCCACCGGATCAGCGCACCCCGGTCGTGACGCGGGCCATTGAGGTGGGAGCTGGATTTCTGCTGAGCCGCGACCCCGCCGTGGCCGACTATCCCTACACCAAGCGAGTGAGCTCCACCTGGTTCAAGTTTGGCTTCCCGCTGAGCTACTGGAGCGACGTGCTGGAGGTCACAGGAGTGCTGGCGGAACTGGGCTACGGCGGCGACCCCCGACTCGCCAATGCGCTGCGATTGATCTTGAGCAAACAGGACGACCAGGGGTGCTGGACGCTGGAGAATTCGCTCAACGGCAAGATGTGGGCTGACATCGAAGTGAAGAAGAAGCCCAGCAAGTGGGTCACCTTGCGCGCCCTGCGTGTCCTGAAGCGTGCCGCTCAGGCGCAGGCAGCGGTCTGAGAGAGCCATGGAGCAAGCAGAAAAGGACCGGAACCTGCGCGTCGTCGCCGCCAGTCACTTCATGACTGGCCTGTTCAGCAGCATGACGCAGGCTGTGTGGCAGCCCTTCGTGCTCAGCCTGGGCGCCCCCATGAGCACCCTGGGCATGCTGGAAAGCGTGGGCGGGGCAAGAGGCATAGTGACCGCCTTCATCCAGCCCATCGGCGGCTGGCTCTCCGACCGCCTGGGGCGAAAGCCCTTCAT
>CBDURC010000112.1:0-10070 GCA_965369635.1 uncultured Anaerolineales bacterium
CTCTGCGACCAACTGCGAACTGAGGCGCTGGCCCAGGGCCACACTGCGCCGCGCTATCACGCATTCACCCGCCCACCCCGCCAGGAGGCCGAGGCTGTCGGCAGGGCGCTCGACATCGCCGCACTGGCCGGTGTGCCGCTGTACGTCGTGCACATCTCCTGCGCCGAGGCACTGGAGCGTCTCGTTGCCGCCCAGCGGCGCGGCCAGCCGGCCTTTGGCGAGACCTGTCCACAGTACCTCGCCCTGACGGCAGAGATGCTGGAACGGCCTGGCGGCGAGCGATTCGTTTGTGCGCCGCCGCCTCGAAGCGAAGCGGATCAAGCGGCGCTGTGGGGTGCGCTGGCGCGGGGCGAGCTGCAAACCATCGCCACTGACCACTGCCCCTTCACCCTGGAGGACAAGGCGCAAGGAACGGACTTCACGCAGGTACCCGGAGGGCTGCCCAGCATCGAAGTCCGCTTGAGCCTCGTGCACACGCTGGGAGTGCTGGCCGGGCATCTCAGCCTCAGCCGTTGGGTGCAACTGTGCTGCAACGCCCCGGCGCGGCTTTTTGGCCTGCAGCGCAAAGGACACATCGCCCCCGGCTTCGACGCCGACCTGGTGATATTCGATCCTGCCCGCGAGGTGATGCTGAGTGGCAGCTTCTTGCACGAACACGTGGACTGGACACCCTACGAGGGCCTACACCTGCGCGGCTGGCCGCGGGTCACCCTGAGCCGTGGCCAGGTGATCGTCGAGGAGGGTCGCTTCGTGGGCCGACCGGGTCGCGGGCGATTCGTGAGTCGGGACCTATCATGATCGAGGAACACAATCCGCTGAGCAATCGAGAGCGAGAGATCCTGCAGCTCCTGGTCACAGGAGACACCAACCTGCAGATCGCCCGCCAGTTGACGATCAGCCCCAACACGGTCAAGGTGCACCTGCGCAACATCTACGAGAAGATGGGCGTTCAGTCACGCACTGAAGCCAGCATGGTGGCCGTCCGTGAGGGCTGGGTGGTGCTGGACGGAGCACAAGCGGCGCCACCTGCTCCTGTTCTCCGCCGTGAACGTCGCCCCATCGCTCGCTGGCAACGCATCTACATGCTGGCCACGCTGCTGCTGGTGCTGCTGGCCTTCCTCTACCCGCAATTCACCGGTGGAAGGGAGGGCTCCGGAAGAACTGACGACCTCAGCGATCCGCGAGTGCTGGCCGATGTCTCGGGTCTCGATCTCGGGGCAGATCAGTGGATGGAACGAGCGATGATGCCCACCGCCCGCAGCCGGTTGGCGCTCGTGCCCTACGAAGAGAAGACCTACGCCATCGCCGGAGCCACTGCCGCTGGTGTCAGCGGGATCGTGGAAGTCTACGATCCCGAAAGCAACGGCTGGCTCTCCCGAGCCACCAAGCCCACGGCGACCAGCAACGTGGGCGGCATCGTGCTGTACGGCATGATCTACATGCCCGGGGGGTACACCTCCGAGGGCCAGGTGACGGACGTGCTGGAGGTCTACGATCCTCACGACGACGCCTGGCTGACGCGCTCTCCTCTGCCCAAACCCCTCTGCGCCTATGCCATCGCTGCCGCGGGAGGGCAGATGTATCTGCTTGGCGGCTGGGATGGCAGGCAGTACGTTCCGTCTGTGTACATCTACGATCCAACTGGCGACCGCTGGACGAGCGGGACGCCGATGTCGCAGCCGCGGGGCTTCGCTGCTGCCAGTGAGCTGAACGGCATGATCTACCTGGCCGGGGGATACGACGGTGAGCGGGAGTACGCACTGCTGGAGGCCTACGATCCGGTCCAGGAGGCCCGAGGAGAAGCCCCCTGGTCGTCAAGGGCAGCGATGGCGACGCCGCGTGGCGGCCTGGGGCTGGTCGCCACTGGATCGGCGCTTTATGCCATCGGCGGCGGATGGGAACAATCGGTGGATTTCAACGAACGCTACGACCCAAACACAGATACTTGGTCCAGCATCCCGGCGCCGCTGCCGGCCCAGTGGCGCAACCTGGGTGTTGCAGCCCTGGGGGGACGCATCTTCGCCGTTGGCGGGTGGAGTGGCGGCCACCTGGCGATCAACCACGAGTATCCGACGCTGCTCTACCGCATCCACCTGCCCTTGGGCGCCAAGGGAGGCCACGAATAGAACTGGCCGGCCCTAGAGCGCAGCGCCAGCGAGCTTCTTGATCTTCTCCACCGTCTCCCGCCAACTGATGAGCGAGAGCCCCAGCTTCCTCCGCAGTTGTTCCTCAGGCATCCCCCTGCGGAAATCGAGCACAGCCGCCGTCCAGCGCAGTTGCTCGAACGCAACCCCACTCGGGATTTCGGCCAGCTCTGCCGCTCGCCCCAGTACATACTCCAGATTGCGAGCCGTGCACTCGAACAGCCGCACCTTAGGCTCGTATTGCCTCAAGTACTGCTGCAAGACAGGCACGAGCCGGGGACTCACGGCCAGCCTCCGTTCCTTGTGGGCCATGCGAGGGTTGCTGTAGCGGATGTTGAGCACCGGCGACTGGGGACTGGAGATATCCAGCTGCTGCAGTTCGATGCGCATGCACTCGCTCTTCTTGATGCCCGTCTGCAGCAACAGGCTGATCAGCAAGTGGGGCCGCGCGTCTGGCGGCGACCCCAAGAGCTGATCGAGCGAGACGGACAGCAACCGCTCCACCTGATCGTCGTGGAGGATCTTGGGCAGAGGCGTAGTCACCGGACGATGCACCAGCGCCGCGGCAGGATCGCGGGGCAGCACGCCGCTCTCTGCCAGCCAGCCAAAGAAGACCTTGAGAGTGGTCACCCGGCGGGCGTAGGACTTGGGGCTGCACGGCTTCCCGCGACGCAGAAGCAGATAGGCCAGGAAATCGTTGAGATCCCAAGTGGAGATCTCACCCACGGACTTGCTGGCCCCAATCTGTTCACTCAGGATGCCCAAGTCGCCGATGAAGGCTTTGATCGTGTTCTCTGCAAAGCCCTGGACGATCATGTGCTCGCGGAAGAGCTGCTTGGCCTCATCCAGCGTCGACTGGGCGGAGAACGGTAGACTACCACCAACAGTGCTGGTTTCGTCCTCAGCTTCAGGCGATGGGTGAACAACATCATTTGACATGTCATCCCCTCCGTGCACTTGCCCCGGGGTTGGCAATGATCCCCTGGCACTGTACGAGCCACGTTTCGTGTAGCCATCTGGGATCATCTTAGCAGAAACGGGGCCATTTGTCAAACCCCGCGATCATCATAATGATCGTCCCAAACGGTCCCAAACGCGCCCTTGACAGCGAGGCCGCTTTGTGCTATGCTATACACCAGAAACTGCAGAAACGCCCCCTGCCCAAGGGTTCACCCCTGAAGGAGCAATACATCCATGCAGCGCGAACGAATCGCCAACGACATCTACGTGTTTACCAGCGAACTGTACCTGGAAGTGACGGCCGGCGCTGTCATCACTGACCAGGGAGCGGTTGTCATTGACACGCTCCCCTTCCCTGAGGAAACCCGCCAGATGCGAGAGTTCCTGCAAAAGGTGTGCCCAGCAGGCATTCGCTACCTGATTATCACCCATTCCCACGGCGACCACAGCTACGGCAGCTATCTTTTCCCTGAGGCGGAGTTGATCTCCCACAAGCGCTGTTGGGAGTTGCTGCAGACCGTAGGAGCTCAAGCACTGAGGGGAGCACAAGAGCAAACACCGGAACTGGCTGAGGTGAGAATACGGCTGCCGCCCATGATCTTTGAGGAGTCGTTGACCTTGCGACTGGGAGCAAAGACCATACGCGCCTCGCACTCGCCCGGCCACACAGAGGGCCTCTCTGTCGTCTACGTCAAGGATGATCGAGTTCTCTTCGGCAGCGACACAGTGATGCCAGTGCCCTACATCGTAGCTGGCGATGTGCAGACGTTGATCAAGTCTCTGAGCGCTCTGCATGAGCTGCCGCTGGAAGCCATCGTGCAGGGGCACGGGCGGGTGCTCCTGCGCGGAGAGGTGCAAGAGGCACTTGATTCAAGCATCAGGTATCTGCACAGCATTGAGCGCATCGCCCAAGAGAAAGCCAAAGCCGGGGCACCGCGACGTGAACTGCTGCAGATCGACATTGAATCGTGCGGCAAATCGCGCATTCCACTGAACGGCATGGTACGGAGGCTCCATGAGGCGAACCTCTTGTACCTTTATGACAAGTACCAGGCCGAACTGCCCCAAGGCGATCGCTAGTCCCCAGCCACGCTGCAAGGTGCACCGCACTTGATCCGCTCCACATTCGATCGTTTGCTTGACCCTGTCGCGCTTCAGAATAGCCCGATTCCACAACCGAAGTGCGTTGCACCTGAGCCAAGCCTACACCAGTCCCATCTCCTCCTCAAGATCGGTAAGCGCACGCTCGAAGAGAACCAGCGCCTCGTCCACGAACTCTCGCGGCACGCTGAGCGCCGGCATGAAGCGCACTGTGCTCGGGCCACATCCCAAAAGCAGCAGCCCCTGCTCGAAAGCACGCAGGAGCAGCGTTTCGCGCAGTGCCTCCGCTCTTTCCTTGCTCCCCTTGTCCTTCACCAACTCCACGCCGATCATCAACCCCTTGCCCCGCACATCGCCCATCGCCGGATGCCGCATCTGCATCTCCCGCAGGCGAGCCAGCATGTACTCACCCTCGGTGGCGGCATTCTCGATGTATCCGCCCTGTAACAACCGGATCGTGGTTTGCGAAGCCGCGCAGGCCAACGGATTGCCGCCATACGTGTTGCCATGCGCGCCCGGCGGCCAAGTCATCAACCGCTTGCGGCCGACCATCGCTCCCAGCGGCATACCAGAAGCCATCCCCTTGGCCAGGCAGACGATGTCCGGCTCTACGCCCCAATGCTCGACGGCGAACATCTTGCCCGTGCGACCGAAGCCGGACTGCACCTCGTCGGCCACCAGCAGAATGCCGTAGCGATCGCACAAACCCCTCAGGCGGGGCAGCCACGCTGGCGGAGGCACGACGTACCCGCCCTCGCCCTGGATCGGTTCCAGAAAGATGGCCGCCACCTCGGCGGCTGGCACGAACCTGGCGAAAAGCTGGTCTTCGATGAAGTCCACGCAATACAGGTCGCAGGCCGGGTAGGTCAGGTTATAGGGGCAGCGATAGCAGTAGCCGTAGGGGACGTGACTCACCCCTGGCACTAGCGGTGCGAACCCCTTGCGCTGTACCGGCTTCGAGGAAGTGAGGCTCAGCGAACCCAGGGTCCGCCCATGAAAAGCGCCGATGAAAGCGATCAGGCGGGGCCTGCCCGTGGCATAGCGGGCCAGCTTGATCGCCGCCTCCACCGATTCCGTGCCCGAGTTGGTCAAGAAGACCTGCGTCTCCTCACTGATAGGCACGATCTCGTTGAGCTTCTCGGCCAGTTCGACCTGCAGGCGATAGGTGAAATCGGCGCCTGCCATGTGCAAGAACCTATCGGCCTGATCCTTAACCGCCTGTACGACCTCGGGGTGAGCATGGCCTGTGGCGGTGACGGCAATGCCCGCACAGAAATCCAGGTAGCGGTTGCCGTCCACGTCCCACACTTCGCAGCCCCGCCCATGATCCATGACGAAAGGATAGGGGCGGCCATAGCAGGGTGAGAAAGCAGCCATGTCCCGCTCAAGATAGGCTATGGCCTTGGGGCCAGGCGGGATGGCGACTTGATGGGATGACGTCATTGTCACTTGTCCTCCTTGATATTGATGGGCACAGGGGAATACGCGATTTGAGAGGGGAAGAATCAATCAGAATCAATCAAATGAAGTCATCCAACTCGTACACTGGCGAGTGATAGCGTTGCTGCACCATCTCGGCCAGGAAACGGTTAGCAGCAACCAACGACAGGTGCTTCTCGCGGACAAGGCGGAGCAGAATACCCAAGGTGCCTGTCAACGACACATTGCGCTCAGCAGCGCGACGACGGGCAGCCAGGTCATCAGTAGCGAGGATAAGGCCACGGCTGATGGCCAACGCCAGGCATGAAGCTTCGCCTGGATCGAGCCGGGGGCTAAGCTCTGCGTGCAGTTGCTGCTCATTGGCCTGGTCGAGAGGCAGCACCTGTAGCCAGCCAGTTGGACTGACCGTAGTCAATTGCTCCAGGGTGATTTGCAGGTGCTGGTACCCAGCTTCGATTCCACGACGGATCTCGTCAGCGACCATCAACGTGGTGAAAGCTCGACCACGGTACAGTTTTCCCAGCAGAGTCACCTGTCCGATGAGGGCAAAGTTGGAAAGGACGGTGGTGTCGAAGATGCAAGCGGCTTCAGGCATTACAGGCATCTTCCAGCAGTTCTTCGACAGTCTGTGGGCCTAAATGAATAGTTGCTCCTGCCTCGCGCAGGACGTCCTTCATCTCCTCTTGAGAGATACCCAATAGTTGAGCCGCCCTTCCCAGGCTGATGTCACCCGCTTCATAGGCGCTGATGATCATCCTGGCTTTGACATCCGGCCGGGCCTGGAAAAGCGCCCGCAGCGCTCCACGAAGGGCGGCACGTTCATCGGGATACAAACCGGCCTTGACCAGTTGCTGGATCTCCCATGTGTTCAGATCAGGTTGGGCGAGAACGCTTCCGATAGCCGACATAGGGTTTCCCTCCAAGATCAAAGGCGACAACGACTCTCAGCGGGCCAATCGCTGGTGTCGCCTCTATATGGCATTGTAGCGCACTGAAGTCCCGTTGTCAAAACAGAGCAGAAGGACCATTCAGTTCTCGGCCTGGAGGGGAGCGAGCAGGGGTCGAGTAACCGCAGCCGTATGGAGACCAACGGAAACACTACCCTTCTGGCGAGGTAACCATGATTTGCGTCTTGCCGCTTTCCTCGTCTTGACTGATCATGAGATCAACCTGCTGTGCGCCCTTGCTGAAGCTCAGGGTGGCGAAGTCGCCGAAGATGGTCTCGTCACCCTTGCTCCAGCCCAGTTTGGCCAGGCGTGCCTCGTAGAACTCAAGCACCTCGGCCACGGGGAGAGCGGTGGCGAAGATGCTGAAGCCGGGACTGCTCATGCTCATCTCCGCATCCTCGGGCAGAGGGAACTCCCCTGCGGCGAAACCGGCGATGGCCGCCTCGCCACCGGCAGGCGGTTCGATAACGATCTCGGCTCCCACGTCGCTGATCTCGTACAGCATGTCCATGGTGCCGTAACCCAGGTTCTCGCCCAGCTCCAGCTCCTTCCCCTCAGCATGCAGCGTGTACTTGACGACGAAATCTCCCTTGGCCGCCACCCACAGCTCACCCTCGGCTTTGCTCAACTCTCCCACGCCAAAGAAGGAGTGCAGCTCTCTCTCCGTGAAGCTATAGTGGCGGCAGCGGATACCGTTGACGGTCTCATCGGGCCACAAACGGCGGGCACCGCTCAAGTCACGCAGAAACTCCTCCGCGTTCATCAGGAAGCTGGGAAGAAACTCCTGCTGGCCAATCTGCACCCACTCGTCTTCCTCCAGTCGAAACCACATCTGATCTTCGATCTGGATGATCTCGAAGGTTTCACTCTCCTCCCCCATCGCTGCATCGCCGCTGGAGGTTATGACCATGTGCTGTGAGGGAGGCTCGGCCACGTATTCGCCGCGCATCTCGAATTCGCTGCTTTCCTCCCCCTCCTCCTGGCTGACCCAGGCGAAGTGCGTGTAGGAGCGGAAGCTCTTGAGTTTGCTCAACGCTTCCAGCGCAGCCTCGGCGCTGGCCAGCAGTTCCTCTTCCGCCGCCTCTGGCTTGACTTCGGGGGTTGGCGGCGCGGGGGTGTCGGTAGGGGGTACGGGCGTCGGCAGCACTTCGGCCGCCTTTGCCTCGGTAGGCACCACTGCTGGTGGCTGGCCCTTGGTCGGTTCCGCTGCTGGCGCCTTCGCCTCACTGGGCTGAACTACGGGCGTGGGCGTGGGAGCCTCGCCTCCTCCGCAGGCCAGCAGCAAACCCGCCACCAGAACGAGCGTCAACATGAGATGTAACCGTTTCATCAACTATCCTCCTTGTGAGTGAGCCACGAATGAATTCGCGGCCTGCTACTCAAGACATGTCAAGACATGTTACCAACGCCGCGCTAACCTGCTTAGGAAGGCTTCTGGTATCATGACTCCTCTCAAATAACCCAAGATCGTCAGTGGATTAAGCGGACTGAGCAGATTCTGTTTCATTTCATCCGCTTCATCTGCTTAGTCCGCTGGTGGCTGTTGGCCTTTTCAGCAGAGTCAGACATCGAGTTCATTCGATGGGCTTTTCGATGATGTCCAGACCGGACAGGGCGATTCTACCACTCCCTGTGGCTGCGCGCAAACGAAGCACCGTATCACCCGCAGGCACGGTGAAGCGCCCGCTCTCGTAGCGCTGAGGCTCGCTGCTAACGCTGAAGCCACCGACGACCGCATCGCCCAACCACAGCGTCAGTTCGCCCCCGGCCGGCGCGCGGGCCTGGAAGCGCAGCCGCACGCTTCTCTCCTCGGGGGCATGGATCAGCAACGTGCTCTCTGGAGCAATGGCCCGCCAGGGCTGGCCGTCCTGCTCCTCGCGCGGCCCCCATCCCTCCCCCAGGATGAGGAAGGGCCGCCTGTCGGCTGGCGGTTCGACGCGGTAGACCGTCAGCCGCTCGTCACCATAGGCGGGCGGCTGTGCGCCGAAGACCTCCTGCGCCAGTTGAGTGGTCAGCTCCCGTTCTCGCCCACCAGGCGGCATCTTGTAGCCATCGAGCACGACGTAGCGCACATCGAGATAATCGAACACGCTGGGGGCGACGTCAGCCAGGTCATGAGCGATGACGTCAGGCCCCAGGTGGCGGAAGGCCTGAAGCACAGGAGCGCGCTCCACCAGCGTACGGGGGTCATCTCGAGAGATATAGGCGACCGTCAGCCGCTTGCGGTGCACCGTCTGGTAGAGCAAATAGCCAGGCCGATCCCAGTTCATGGGCAGGTTGAGCACGGCGAAGTCGCCCGCCTCTGCCGCCAGGGTGTAGTACCAATCAGGCGTGTCGGGCGGCGACGTGGGGTATGGGACGGGGAGAAACTCGAAGATGATCAGCGCTGCACACAGCAAAGCGATGGCCCTCCCAAAGCGGGGGTAAGGGAGTGTGGGGGTGTGGGAGGAAGGGGCAGACGGAGAAGCGTCCTGAGCCCCTAACCCGAAACCCCTAACCCGAAACCCGCAACCCATAACCCTTGCCAATCCGAAAGCTGCCAGCACCGCCAGGCTCAGCATAACCATGACGTCGAAACGGCTGACGGAGCGGGAGATGTTCAGGAAAGGAACGAGGCGGTGCAGCAAAGCGTAGGGCAGCGGAATCTCGCCACCGCCGGGCAGGAGCGCAGTGCGCCCGCCGATGTGGAGTACGGGGCCGAGGGACAAGACGAAAAAGAACAGCAGGCTCAGCGCCCAGAGTGTCACGTGTTTCGGGTTTGGGGTTTCGAGTTTCGAGTGACGTTGCGCTAGCCGCTTCCGCACAGGCAGAATGGCTATCAGCGCTAGCAGCAGGGGCACGAAGCCGGCGAATACCATCCGCTCTGATGTCGTGCTGGTGAAATCGCTGGCCCAGGCCCTGGCCTGCTGGCCCCAGAGCGGATGGAACTCCTGCGGCGTGACGAAGGCCAGCAGATCGGCGGAGAGCGTGCGGGTCTGAGCGGGGTCGGGCACCATGAAGCCGAACTGCCGCGCTTCTCGCACCATGGGCACCAGCAGCGGTGACAGCACTAGCCCGAAGATCAGGCCGATGCCCAGCACTATCAGGCCAGCCCGCACGGTCAGGCAGCGGCGACAGGCCCGGTAGATCAACAGCAGCGCAGTGAACAGCAAGCAGTAGAACACGTAGTACCAGTCGCAGACACCCACCAGGATGAGGAAGAAGGCGGCCAACAGAGTGTCGCGGGGGATGAGAGACGAGGGATGAGGGACGAGGGATGAGGGACGAGAGACGGGGGATGAGGAATGAGGAATGGGGGATGGGTGACGTGGAGTGAGAGCCTTGAGAAGGTACAGAACGTAGAAAGGGATCCACTGTAAGGAGATCACCTGCATGTGGCCCAGCAAATGGGCGAAGTGGAAGGGGGCGAAGGTGTAGATCAGGCCGGCGATGAAAGATGGAAGTTGGCGGTTAGAGGTTGGCGGTTGGATATTGGAAG
>CBDURC010000113.1:0-9984 GCA_965369635.1 uncultured Anaerolineales bacterium
GAGGAACGGCATTGGAACCAGCGCCGCCAGACCTGCGCCAACCGGCTCGGCCACGCCCGATAGTAACGACCACAGGAAGGCCTGGCCCCGGCTGCCGGTAGCCGCGTAGATCGGCGCCGAGACAGCCAGCCCCTCAGGGACGTTGTGCACGGCCACGGCACAAAGCGATGGCCATACCCAACTCGCGGCTCTCCAGCGCGCCGGCGAAGGAGGCCATGCCCCCGGCGGAGAAGCCCAACGTCAGTGTCATGAAGCGCGGGCCGGGCTTGCGGACAAAGAGCCCCAACAGGCTGCCGATTGTCGTGGACAGTCCAGCCAGGGCCGAAAGCAAATCAGAAGAACAGGAAGTGGCGGGGCACGCGTTCCATATAGGAATGGTATGAGTCACCGTATTGCCTCAGGCAAGAGGTTTCCTCGGCCAGAATCTTGACGTGAGTGAACACCAGCCCCAACAACAGCATCAAGAGGGCGAGCCACGAGCCTATAGCAACCGAAATGCCCACGGCCGAAACAAGTAGCATGAACTGCTGTGGATTGCGTGATATCCTGTAGAGTCCCTTCGTAACCGGCCGGTCCAGCGGCGTGTTCCTGAAGTTGAAGAGAGCAACGACGAATCCAGCCAAACCGAGGGCGAATATGACGGTCCCAAGAACGAAGAGTGGTGTCTCTATCTTCAAGGGCGCGAAGATCACTAAGGGAAACCAGACAAGGGCCATCAGTTTGCCTGTGAGAGTGAGTACCCTCTGCCTTCTGCTCCAGCCCGAGCGATCATAAAGCCGCCTTACCACCTCCTTGGGGAAGACCAGCAGTAGAACGCCGAATATCGAATACAGCATACACAGGAAGAGCCATCCATTGAGCCATCCGATTTGAAGTGCGGGAAACAGTTTCATGTTAGAGCTCCTCAAAACTGGCCCTGCTGGCCTTTGCCCCACTTAGCTTGATCATTGACAAACCCGCCAGCACCAGACCGCCCACCAGAATAGAGATCCACTGCGTCAACCCCAGAAAGCTCACCTCAAGATGGAACCAGTAATCCTTGTAGCCCGCCAATCCTTCCGTCCCTGGGATCACGATGAAGTCGGGCTGAAGTGTGACGAAGATGAGCCAGTCAAGGATCAGGAGATCCCACATGGCAAAGTAGAAGAGAAGGAGCGCGCTGTTGGCAAACGCTGCCAGGAACGACAGATTGCCGCCGTTCTCTTGCCGCAGCCTGCCGTTTGAATAGAGCACGATGCCGACGGTGATGCCGAAGAAGAGCAGTCCGGTTATGATCGTCTGGATAGGTGGCGCGTCGATGCTGTCGCCCACTGCGGCCTGGATGTCCGGTGGATAGTCGCCGACCCATATTGCCGGGTTCACGTAGATAGACCCGTAAATGACGATCGTGAGCAGAACGCTCAAGATCGTGCCGTCCACAAGCACGCGCTTCAAAGACAACTGCTCTTTCATATCCCTTCTATCTCACCCTCAGCGTGGATGGCCGTCGTATCGAACAGCGGTATTCCTGCATCCGCTTCGTTGACCAACAAGGGGATTTCGGTGCAGTCCAGGATGGCTCCCTCAGCGCCGCGTGCTGCCAGTCTCTCGATGATAGCGACGAGTTTCGGGAGGTAGCTGTTGAAGAAGATGTTGTCAAACGTGCATCCGATCGTGGTCAGTTCCGGGATTTCCCCCCCCCGATGATGTAGCCCCTAATTCCAGGAACACATCCCGAAACGAGAACCAGCCGCCTTCACGCAGTTTCTCCAGCCCCTTGCCGGTGGCATGCGGCACAGTAGCCTGCCAGGCTCAAGTGAACCCCGGTGATTTCGAAATCGTGCTCCTTGCCCAAATCGCGCAGTAACTCCTGGCTGAAGGGGCACTCGAACTCGATGACTTCACCACAGCCCCGGCAGATGAGGTGATGGTGACCTTGCTCTCCCCTCAATTCGTAGTGGTGGTGCTCCTCGCCCAAGTGCAACTCCTCGATCACCCCGGCCTCTTTGAGCACGCTGATGGTGCGGTAAACGGTGGAGAGGCTCAGGCGCGGCGCCTTGTGCCTGACCAGACGATAGATATCGTCAGCGTCCAGATGGCCCCCGCCCTCGCGGATCGTCTCCAGGATGAGCACCCGCTGAGGTGTGACCCGTTTCCCTGACCGGTGTAGGATTCCCCTGATAGACTCGTCCACAATTTCTCTCCCTCTTGCGTCCCGCCTCATGCGTCTTGCATCTTTTGCGCAGCCTTCTCCGTCAATGTCCAGATGCGGCTCGACCCGCCGATGGCGCAGGCCTTGGCCAGGGAACATCCCGCACACCGTCCACCGCAACTTCCCGCCGCCACCGCAAGGTGCCCCATCCGGACCAGGTCTTCGATCATCAGCTCCACGAGCGCTTTGCTGACTCCCAGCTCGCGGGCCAGTTCAGCCACTGTGTGTGTCCCACCACCCTGTAACGTCTGCAACAACCGCTTCAACACCGTGGTTTCCCCTTCATTTTCCTCGTTTCCGTCCTTTTCCTTCTTCCCGCTCAGTCCATCAGCAGGCGCGGTCTCTCTGCTCCCCTCAGAAGAACAACCCTGCCACATGATAGACCAGCACGCCCATCAGCAGCGAGACGACCAGCAGAAAAGCCACGTTGAACAGCGTCCACCACCAGGAGCCCGTCTCCTGCCGGATCACCCCCACAACCGCCACGCAAGGGATGAAGAGCATCTGCACGGCCAGGAAGGCCAGCCCTGCAGGCGCAGCGAAGCTGCCGGCCATCAACTCCGCCAGCCCCGCCTCCCCGTTGGCACCGAACAGCACGCCCAGCGTGGCGATGGCATTCTCCTTGGCCACGAAGCTGGCCAGCAGCGCCACCATCAGCCGCCAGTCGAACCCCATCAGCCGGCCCAGCGGTTCCAGCAAGTGGCCGATGCGAGCCAGGAAACTGTTTTCGATGTCGCCGCCTGGCAACACCGAGAGGGCCCACACCAGCACCGAAATGGCCAGGATGATTGTTCCCGCCTTCTTGAGGAAGGCCAGGCCGTGCTGCCAGACTGTCAGGCCGATCGTACGCCCGTTGGGCACGTGGTACAGAGGCAGTTCCATGATGAAGGCTGCCCGCGCTCCCTTGAAGGCGATGCGGTTGAGTAGCACGCCAGCAAGCGCCAGTACAACGAGGTTCAAACCTACCAATCCCCAGGAGACCAGGGCGGCTGCTCTGCCGAAGAAAGCCGGTGCCAGAAAGGCCACCACCGTCATCCGTGCCGCACAGGGAATCAGCGGCGCCAACATGGTCGTCAGCAGGCGCGCCCGGCGCGATTCGATCACCCGCACGCCCATCACCGAAGGCACGTTGCAGCCGAAGCCCAGGAAAAGCGGCAGGAAGGACTTGCCGTGCAGTCCCATCAGGTGCATGAAGCGGTCCATCACGTAGGCGGCACGAGCCATGTAGCCCGTGTCCTCCAGCAAGGCCAGGATGGCGAAGAAGATGACCAGGATGGGCAGGAAGGTGATGACTGTGCCCACACCGCCGATGACCCCGTCTATCACCAGAGCCTGCAGCCACGATGGTGCGCTTGCCAGCAGGTTGCTCATCAGCCTAGCCAGACCGCCTACGACGGCACTGTCCAGCCAATCCTGCAAGGGCGCACCGATGGCATAGGTCAGCCAGAAGGCCGATCCCAGGATAGCAGCCAGTATCACCAGCCCCCAGAAAGGGTGGGTCGCCCAGCGGTCAAGCCGTTCGGTCAGGCCGATTTGCCCGGCTTTGGGGCGGGTCACGGCGGCGCGGATCATGCGCCCGATCCACTCATAGCGCCCGCCGGCAACGGCGACCAGAGCATCATCGTGGTCGCGCAGCACCTCGTGGACCAGTTCCCACTGCGCTTCGCCCATTCGCTCCCGTATCATGCGGGAGATCTCTTTGTCCCCTTCCAGTAATTTGAGTGCTGCCCAGTCCTGGGCATATGGCTCCGGCACGTGGCCGGCGATGAGCGCTTCGATCTGCTCCAGTACCTCTTGGTGGTCGGCGCGAATCTCTGGCCGTTTGGGCGCGTACTCGACGGTGTTGTGCACCACTTCGTCAATCGCCGCCACCAGCTCGTGGGTGCCGATGTTCCTGGTGGCGATCATGGGCACCACCTTGACCCCCAGCGCTGCCTCCAGCACCTCCGGCTCGATCTTGAACCCCTCCTGCTCGGCGACGTCCATCATATTGAGGGCCACGATCACCGGCGCTGGCAGTGGCAGCAGCTCCGCCACGAGGTAGAGGTTGCGCTCCAACGTCGCCGCGTCCAGCAGGACGATGACCACGTTGGGGCGCTCCTTGATGATGAAGTCGCGGGCGATGATCTCCTCAGGGGAATTGGCCGTCAGGCTGTAGGTGCCCGGCAGGTCCACCAGCCGATAGGTGGTGCCGTTGTGAGTGAAGTGGCCGACTTTCTGCTCGACCGTTTTGCCCGGCCAGTTGCCCACGTGTTGGTTCATCCCCGTCAAGAGGTTGAAGAGGGTAGACTTGCCCACGTTGGGCTGCCCGGCCAGGGCCACGGTATAGGTTTTCTCAACCACCGCTCGCTCTCCGAATACGGATCTTGCTGGCCTCGCCCCGGCCCAGGGCCACGCGGGTGTCCCGGATCAGAACGATGAGCGGCCCGCGGCCGAAATTCTGTACCATCGTCACCTCGGCCCCGGGGGTGAAGCCCATGGTGGCCATACGGCTCAGCAGGCCGCGGCCGCCGATCAGATCGGTTACAATGCCGCGCTCGTGTGGCTGAAGTGCGTTCAGAGAGAGGTTTTGGGAGTGATGAGTGTGTCGGTGCATGATTGTGCGTCTCCTGATGGAATGTAGAGGAGTTAGAGAAGGTACAAGGACGCCCTCAGATTCCGGTTCTGCCATTCGAGGTCAGTAAGTTTGGGGACGTATTGCAACTGCTTCTCAATTGCGATCAGTATATCACAGGACGGAGGAGCTGTCAAATCAGCCCCGACGTTCACGTCGGGGGTCTCCTCGAATCAAGAAGGCCGTCTGCAAGACGGCTTGGTCGGGTGGTGCAAAGAGGTCTCCGCGCAACCGCCCCAGCGCATCCTTGACAGGAGATGTGCGGGGGCAGCTTGGCTTGCTCAAGGAGCGGCGTTGCAGCGGGGACCTGCGCCGAAAAGGGTGGCATTGATCGTTGGGGTGAAGGCAGCAGACGTGTCAGCCGCGGGAAGGGGCAGTCACTTCACCGCCCGGTTGAGGTAGCCGCGATAGACCCGGCGTGCCTCTTCCACAGTGATGAAGGCGTGATGGTCGAGTTGTTCGCACAATTCGATGACCGAAGGCACTTGCTTGCGCCGCACCATGCTGTAGATGACGCCCACGGGGCCGTCCTTGCCCTCGCCGATGATCTGGGTTGCTCCGAATCCTTCACGGCGTAGGGTTTGCGTGATTTCCAGCCACTTGGTCTTGGAAATGACGCGCACCATGGAGAAACCGAGAGCCAGTCTCTCCTCCAAGGCCATGCCCACAATGGTGCCAGTGGCGAAACCACCGCAGTAGCCCAGGACGTTCCAGAAGTTACCCACTTCTTGGATGACCTTGCTGATGGCCAGAATGAAGATCATGACCTCGAAGAAGCCGATCAGCGCGGCAGTGAGTTTCCGGCCGCGCACGATCATCAGCATGCGAATAGTGCCCATGGAAACGTCAATCAGGCGGAAGGCGAATACCATCAATCCACCCAGTACGGGTTGCCAAAACATGAACCCAAAAACCTCCTGTCGGAAAGCGAGTCGCAGTCAGGTGGATGCCGTCACTTCACCGCGCCGGCCAGGTAGCCACGATAGACGCGGCCGGCCTCCTCCACGGTGATGAACGCTTGCTGATCGAGTTGCTCGCACAGCTCGATGACCGCCGGCACCTGCTTGCGCCGCACCATGCTGTAGATGATGCCCACGGGGCCATCCCTACCCTCGCCGATGACCTCCGTCGCTCCGAAGCCGTCATGGCGTAGTGTCTGTGTGATCTCCAGCCACTTGGTTTTGGAGATGATGCGCACCATGGAAAAGCCAAGGGCCAGCTTGTCCTCCAGAGCCATGCCCACGATGGTGCCTACGGCGAAGCCGCCGCAGTAGCCCAAGATGTTCCAGATGTTGCCCACTTCTCGGATGACCTTGCTGATGGCCAGGATGAAGATCAAGACCTGGAAAAAGCCGATCAGTGCAGACGGGAGCTTTCTGCCACGCACGATCAGCAACATGCGCACCGTGCCCATGGAAACGTCAACGACACGAAGCCCAAAGATCATCAACCCGCCCAGTATTGGCTGCCAAGGCATGAACCGAGTACCTCCTAAGGGTTTGGCGGCAAGTAGTTCAGTGGATTGCGGCGCACGCCGTCTTGCCGAATCTCGAAATGGACGTGAGGGCCGGTGGAATTGCCCGTGCTGCCCATGCGCCCGATCTCCTGGCCCCTCTCCACCCATTGCCCAACCGCCACCGTGGCTCCCTTCAGGTGGGCGTAATACGATCGCAGCCCGCTGCCGTGGTCAATCACCACCCAGAAGCCCCAGTACCCGCTGTCATCCCAATCGACGCGCACGACTCTGCCCGCGTGTGCAGCGTAAACAGGGCAGTCGTAGGCGACGGCGACGTCTATCGCTCCATGCCCCGGTATATATCCTTGGGTGATGGGGCCGGCAGCAGGCCAGGCGAAGGGGTAGTCGGGAGCCAGGCTTGGCTTGGGCCAGTGCGCCGTCTTGCGCCCATAGGGTATGACCAACTTCCGCCCCTTCACCAGGCGGTACGGCGGCTTCAGCCGGTTCAAGTGGTAGCTGGTGATGTCCTCTGGCTCGACACCATAGGTCCGCGCTAGCCGTTCGACCGTGTCGTTGCTCTTCACCGTATGATAGACCCCAGGCAGCGGCAGGATAATCAACTCCTGCCCTGGGGAGATCAAGTCGGGATTGCGCGCCAGATCGGGATTGGACCAGCGGAGCGTGTCGGCGTCCAGCCCGTAACTGTAGGCAATGCTCCATATACTGTCGCCCTCGGTTATCGTGTGGGTGATGATCCAACGGCGGGGCAGTCGCTCCAGTTCGGGCTGCAGAGCTGCCCAGCGCCCCACTGACAACATGTCGTCGAAGGGAGCGGGCGTGGGCGTCACATGCGTCGGCCCTGCGGCCGACACACGCAAAGTCAGCGCGCCGGCGACGATCAGGGCGGCGCAGACGGCCAGGCCTAGCAGATGATCGCATATTCGCTTGACGTGTGGCGGCGATTCCGGCATCTTCCCTGTCCTTAAAGTGCGTTGCGTCGTATCAGGTGCAATGCAGCCTACTATAATAGCACAACCTGACCTGCCTGGCAAAATGGCGTGACTTCGCGGGAAAGAAATCGTTGTTCCTGACTTTCCGCGACGGATGTATTGACGTACATGGGGAGATGCACTATAATGTCCACGGGGGAGGTAAGCCATGTTCTTCGACGAGGCCAGAATTCACGTGCGTGCGGGCGATGGCGGCAATGGTGTTGTAGCCTTCCGCCGCGAGAAGTACGTTCCTCTCGGTGGGCCAAGCGGCGGCAACGGTGGCAAGGGCGGCGATGTCAGTTTGATCGTTGATCTGCACCTGAACACGCTTATCAATTTCAAGAGACGAATTCATTTCAGGGCGCGACGAGGTGATCACGGCCGCGGCAAGAACAAACAAGGCAAAAGTGGTGAGGATTGCCTGATCGCCGTGCCGCCGGGCACCGTCGTCTACGACGCCGATAGTGGTGAATTGCTCGCCGATCTGACGGAGCCAGGACAGCAGGCGGTGGTGGCCCACGCCGGCCGTGGCGGGCGGGGCAATGCCGTCTTCGCCACCTCCACCAACCAGGCTCCTCGTATCGCTGAAAACGGCGCGCCCGGCGAAAGCCGCTGGTTGCGTCTGGAGCTGAAGCTCATCGCTGACGTGGGCATCGTGGGCGTGCCCAATGCGGGTAAGTCCACCCTGCTGGCGGCTGTCAGCGCGGCTCGCCCCAAGATCGCCGACTATCCGTTCACCACGCTGGTGCCTAACCTGGGAGTGACTGTGGTGGATGATCGGGATTTCGTGCTGGCCGACATCCCAGGGCTGATCGAGGGGGCGCATGCCGGCGCCGGCCTGGGCCACTCTTTCCTGCGCCACGTTGAGCGCTGCCGCGTGCTCATCCACTTGCTCAACGGCATCAGCCCCGACCCGCTGGGCGACCGCGACGCCATCAACCAGGAGTTGCAACTGTTCAACCCTGCCCTGGCCGACAAGCCGCAGGTCGTGGTGTTGAACAAGATGGACTTGACCGAGGTACGGGAGCTGTGGCCGCGGGTGCAGCACTCGTTGCAGCAAAAGGGCCTGGAGCCGATGGCCATCTCGGCTGTGACCGGTGAGGGGGTGACTGCCTTGATGCGCCGCGTGGCGGGGCTTGTGCAGGCGCTGCCGCCACCACCGGCAGTAGAAGAGGACATAGTCGTATTCGGGCTGCCGGAGGATGAAGCTGCATTCGTCGTCGAGCGGGAGGGGCGACCGGCTGGTCGACCCAACTGGCGCGTGCGCGGCAAGCGCATCGAGCGGGTGGTGAAGATGACCAACTGGGATTACTACGAGGCGGCGTTGCGCTTCCAACGCATCCTGGAAGCAATGGGCATCACTCAGGCGCTGGAGGAGGGCGGCGTGCAAGAGGGTGATACGGTCATCATCGGCGACGTGGAACTCACATGGGGGGAGCAGTGGTGAGAATCGGCATTATGGGCGGGACCTTCGACCCGCCGCACATCGGCCATCTGATCCTGGCCGAGGAAGCCTGGGCGCTCCTCAAGCTGGACTGCGTCTATTTGGTGCCTGCGGGCGCCCCGCCACACAAGCGAGGAGAACCGCTCTCACCCGCTTGCCACCGGCGGAGCATGGTGGAATTGGCCATCGCCCACAACCCGCACTTTCTGCTGTCCACGGTGGATATCGATCGCCCGGGGCCGCATTACACCATTGACATGATGCGGTTGCTGCGGGATGCCCACCCACCAGGCACGGAGCTCTACTTTCTGATGGGGCTCGATTCGCTCGCTGATCTGCCCAACTGGCATCAGGCAGATCGGCTGATCACTAGCTGCCAGTTGGTGGCGCTGAGTCGCTACGGCTACACGGTGGACTGGGAGCAACTGGAGGCTGCTCTGCCGGGCGTGCAGGAGCGGGTCATTCAGTTGCCCATGCTCGAACTGGAGATTGCCTCGCACGTTATCCAGCAGCGGGTGCGGCAGGGCCTGCCCATCCGCTACCAGGTACTGCCGGTGGTGGAAGCCTATATTCAAGATCAGGGCCTGTATCGCGATGGGTGATCGGGAATCCTGATCTCCGGTCACTGATCCCTGAAGGTGAGATGTTTGCGGAAGTTGTGGTTAACGATCCTCTTTCTCGACTGAAGGCTGTGGAGGAGGCTTCTTTCGATACTGATGCACCGCTGGGCAGGACGTATCACTACGACGTGCCTTCGCATCTGCGCGGCCTGCTGCGGCCTGGTCATCTAGTCTGGGTGCCCTTTGGCGAGCGGCTGCTGCAGGGGATCGTCGTCAGTCTGGACGAGGCAGCACCCGTGGCCGAGACACGGCCACTAGAGCGCCTGGTGCTGGACGAACCTGTGCTCACGCCGCCGCAACTTGTGCTGGCCCGCTGGATGAGCGCGTACTACCTGTCGCCGCTCCTCGACTGCCTTCGCCTGATGCTGCCGCCTGGCCTCTTGCGCTCTGCGGAGCGGTTGCTGGAAGCGCGGTTGGCTCCTCCGTTTCCCTCAGACCTCACACCCGAGCAGCTTGACCTGCTGACGCTCTTGCAGGAAGGCCCGATTCCGTTGCGTCGCCTGAAGCGCAGAGCGCCTAGCCTGGCGGGGCGCACTGTGATCGAGCCTCTGGTGCGGCGCGGCCTGGTGGCTCGCCGTCAGGCCGTTGTGCGGCTGCCGCTGCGTCCCAAGATAGGCCGCCGCGTGCGGCTCTTGGCCGATGCCGAGGAAGTGGCCCGCGCTCTGCC
>CBDURC010000114.1:0-9981 GCA_965369635.1 uncultured Anaerolineales bacterium
CGGAACAAGCGGAAAGGGGTGTAGTGTTTCCGCTCCTTCCGCTTTTCCGCTGACAGCGGACGTTGGTCAGCGGCAGAACGTAATTTTACCCCAACTGGGGCGAAGGTACGAACCCCAGCCTGCTTCGCGAGCGCAGCCCCCTTCGAGAGACGAAGGGGGCTGCAGATTCCAACAGATCGGTAGTTTGACAACGTCACGTTGGGCTCGTAGTCACGCACGTAGCGTAGCGGAGTGCGGTTTCGCGCCACTCCACTCCGTTCCGCGGCGCACTACGAGCCTCTCTCTGCTCGGTCAGTCTGAGTTTCGCGGGAAGTGGCGCATGATCATGGGCATATAGTCCCACTCTCTGGCTTCCACACACTCCTCACGCCAGTGGGGATAGGTCAAAGCATCCAGCCCCATCATCCTGGTCATCGGCTCGAAGCCCGCGATCAGGTCCCAGTTCTTCTCCACGACCCCTCCGCCGAAGGCCAACACCGCACCATCGGTGAAGGTGAGCGCTGGGTCCTCGTGACGGTAGAGGATCTCGGTGGAGAAGCGCGTATCCCTCTTGCCGTAGCAGTGGGCGCCGAAGGCGTCGAGACCGAAGTCCACACCGCGCTTGGGGAGACCTGCGGGAATGGGGGCAGCCAGCCAAACGCCGTTGCGGTAGATGACAGTCCCCGTGGCGGCCGAGAGCAGGTCGCCATCCAGGATCATCGGCGCGCCAGGTGTCGCCAACGTCCCCTCGATGGAGAACCAGAGGTCAATCTCGAATTCCTCCAACATGCCAGGGAAGACATTGGGGTTCTGAACCCAGAAGTTTCGCTCTTTGTCTTTGACGTAGGCCAGGAAGCGCATGATGGCCTGAGTGTCGCCCACGAAGTGCACGGCGTCGAGACCCAGGTCCGGGTGCTGCCCGAATGCGGCTAACAGCGCCTTATTGGGCACCGCCGCGCCGTGATTGGTTAGCAGATCGCCAGCCTTGAAGTTGCCAAGGGGGCTATCCAACTCGGTGGAGAAGGCCACCAGTTCCTGCTCGATGCTGATGACGTCGGCAGCATCGAGGCCCATGTCCTGTGTCACGTTGAATGGCTGCACCAACTGGCTATTGCGGGCGCAGATACCGTTGCGGCCCAGCAGGTCGCCATCGGAGATGATGGGGTTGCCATCCGGTGGTTCGGGGCCCTGGGTGATGAAGTCCTCCTCAATGGAGAAGCCGATCTCCCGGCAGTAGGTCAGACTGGACTCCCTCTGGCCAAAGCTTTGGCTCGTCGGCAGCAGCGTGATGACCATCAGCAACGCCAGCGCCATCAAACGCAGAATGTGTCTCATAGCATTCCTCCTCGTTTGGGACAACGCGTGTGTTGCCGTGGTCATGGCATGAAAGCGAAGTAGATGTCGTCGTCAACCCAGCGACCGATGTATCCGCTCACCATGGCCCGGTAGCCGTGGAACCTACCCCAGATGGTGCGGTCCCATACAACGACTCTGACAGAGTAGCAGCAATCGACAGGATCGGGCACGATGTCGTAGACGCTCACATCGTGCAGGTCTACCAGCATGCCGTCGGGGATGGTGCCGGTATCATCCAGGTAGGCGACATCGTAGTAGTTCTTGGTGGAGTAGTAGTGAGCCGGGTACGCGTCGCCGTCGATGGAGGCACGGAAGCGCCAGAAGTGATCGTCGTGGAACTGCCCTTGCAGCGTCAACGGCATGTTGACCGCGTCGTAGATGGGGCAGTCTGCGCTGCCGCCGGAGGTCCCCGCGTTCACCACCAAGCCCAGATCCAGAATATCGGGCAGCGTGTTATCCACCTGGACGCGATACCAAGGGCCGTGATGGGTGGTCGCCCCGACCTCGTAGTCCAATCGCACTTCGTACAGGCCATCAGCCACGAGCGGTGTGTCGGTGGCGGTGTCGTACGTGTCCCAACTGGTCAGTGGCAGCGCATCGCATTTGCGCAGCCAGTCGTATTCGACTGCATCGTAGTAATCCGTGGCGTCGGGGGCCGGTCGTGGTATCGTGTCCACACAGGTCCAGGTGACAGGATCCCAACTGTTCGGATCACCCACGTCCCAGGGACCCGGCAAAATGGGCGTGCCATCGCCCACGTCACCCAGGGGGCGGTACACCACCCGGAACTTGGTCACGCAGTCCGCGAGGTACCCCCAGAAGGGTATGTCGTTGCCGAAGGGGTGTCGCGTGGGGTACCACAGGTCAACCATGCCGTCGGTGGGATTGAGGTTGGCTATGGGGGCTTGAGTGCCGCCCAGGGCAGTCAGTGCGGCGTAGCAATCGGGAGGTGGGCCGACGGTCACTTGGTAGAGGGCGTCCAGCCCCAGGTCGGCGGTGTGGGGCTTGAAGTTGCCGATCAGGTCCCAGTTGGTGAGGCCGATCCCATCGCCCACGCGCAGCGCGTCCCCGTCGGTGAAGTTCAGACCACCGTCGTCAGGCCAGTACAGGATCTCGGTGGAGAAGAGGCCACGCTCCCTGGCCGTCTCGACGTCACGGGAGCGCGAGGCGAAGGCATCGAGGCCAAAATCCACGCCACGATTAGGGATGCCGGCCGGCACCGAGTTGGGCAGCAGCACAGCGTTGGGGGCGACGATGATGCCATCGCGAGCCGACAGCAGATCCCCGTCGAGGAACAGGGGCGCCTCCACTTGTGGCGCTGTTCCCTCCGTGGAGAACCAGATATCCAGACCGTACTGGCGCAGGGTCCCCTGCAACGCTCCGTCCCGCAGCCAGTACTCTCGCCCCTTGTCTTTGGCTTCTTGCAAGAAAGCGATGGTGGATTCGAGTTCGCCCGCCACGAAGTGCACGGCGTCCAGGCCGATGTCGTACCGAATCCCGAAGGACATGACCAGGGCCTTGTTGGGGATGACTGCGCCGTTAGTGACCAGCAGGTCGCCAGCGGTGAAGTTGCCGTGAGGATCGTCCAGTTCGGTGGAGAAGGCCACCAGGTAGTGCTCCACGCTGAGCACGTCAACGGCGTCCAGGCCCAGGTCCTGATCCACATCGAAGGTGTCCTGCAGCAGGTCCCAGTTACGGGCACAGATGGTGCCATCAGGCGAGAGCAGGTCGCCGTCGGAGATGTACACGGCGTTGCCGGCCGCGTCATACCCGATGAAGTCCTCTTCGGTGGAAAAGGCCATCTTCGCACAGGCCCCCAGTGCGCCTCTGCCGACCTGGCTGTATGCCAACTGAGCAGGCACCAGAGCCAGGCCGAGCAACATGGTCGTCAGCAAGACGACCGTCCACAATCTGTGTTTCTTGGTAGGGGGATACATGTTCCTTTCCTTTCTCCGCTTGTGCGGAAGTGCCAGGATCGTTTAGCGAGGCAGCATGGGCCAAACGCCATGCCGGGCCGGAGAGCCGTGAACGACCAACAAAAAAAGCCGACGCGCGCTTACTCAGGGGATCGAGCAAGTACGGCCGGCAGCTACAGCGAGAGAATAAAGTCCCTGCCGTTGTGCGCGAAGCAGCGAAGGTAACTACTTGTTATATATTATACATGCCTCTTGCCGAATTGTCAAATTCCGGTCGCAAGCTCCTACAAAGGATATGTCTCTCCCTACCACCGGGCTGGTGTCACCAAAGTCGAGATGCAAGAAGCCCCTGCCAGCGCCATTGCTGACAGGGGCTCCTGTGTGGATAGAAAGCGGGAACAAGTCCAGCGAAACGCTACTGGCTCCCGAACACTCCCCCGTTGTGCTCCCAGATGGGCAATGGTCGCTCGTAGCCCACGAGCTTCAACCCTGTGATGGCCGCCGTGTTGATGTCCATAGCCCGCAGATCCTCAGTGGTAAGGTCGCTGACGCGCTCGTGCCCAGACAGCATGGTCAGGATTTTGAGTTCCTCGGCTGTAGCCTCGATGAAGTTGGCCAGCCGCTGCCCGACCTCTTCGGGGTCGAGCCGCGCACGCAAGCGGGGATCCTGCGACGTGATCCCGTAGGGGCAGCTTCCGGTGTGGCAACTCATGCAGGCCCGGCAGCCCATGGCGATTTCCGCCGCGGCCCCGAAACCTACGCCGTCGGCGCCCATGGCGATAGCCTTGTAGGCATCCAGGCCGTTGCGCATGCCGCCCAGCATAATCAGTTTGACCTTGCGGTGCACACCCATGTCCTTGAGCGCCTGCACCGCCGGCGGAATGCAGGCTATGGTGGGGATGCCCGCCCCCTGGGTGACGATCGTCGGTGAACAGCCGGTGCCGCCCACCAAGCCGTCCAGTGAAATGGCATCGGCGCCCGCCTCCACGCAGGCTTGGACATCGGCGTAGGGCCGGCTGGGGCCAAGTTTGAATAGGATCGGCACCTTGTATTCCGTCACCTCACGGATGAAGGCCACCATCTTTTTCATGTCGTCCGGCGTCTGCACGTCGTAGTAGCGGCAGGGGGAAAGTGCGGAACTGCCGACAGGGATGCCGCGTACCCTCGCGATATCCTCCGTCACCTTGGCCCCCAGCAAGTGACCGCCCATGCCCGGCTTGGCCCCTTGGCCGATCTTGATCTCGACTCCATCGCCGGCACGCACGTAGTCGGCAGAGACGCCCCAGCGACCAGTAGACCACTGGACGACCAGGTAGCCGCCTAGAGCATCCTCCCGTTTGTGCGCACGCTCCGCGTCCAGATAGCCATGCACTGTCCAGGGTTCCTCGTCCACCAGCCCGCCCTCGCCTGTGTTGCTGATGATGCCGGTCTTGGCGGCAGCGACGGCCAGCGCTAACCTGGCCTCTTTGGACAGCGCGCCATACGACATAGCGGGGAACATGAACGGGTAGTGAAGCCGGATCGGATTCTCGCAGGTGTCCTCGCCGATGACCACCTCCATATCGCACTCCTCACGGTACTTATCGCGAGGCGCAGTCGAGGCGATCTGGGAAGGGACGATGGTGATGCTGTCGAAGTGGGGCGTGGGGCCCATGGTCCCGAAGCCCCGCAGTTGGTATTTGCCTGTGATCGCCTTATAGTGGATCTCTTCCATCTGCCCCAGTGTCCAAGGCCAACGGCTGATCATCTCCGACTCCGCAGGGTTAATGCGGATGGCATCGGTTGGACAGAACTCAGCACAAATGCGACAGCCCACGCAGGCGTTGTAGTTTTGCACGTGCATCTCGCCGTCGGCGCCCAGGACGTACACGTCATAGGGGCAGACCTCGGCACATGTGGCGCACTTGCCGGGGTACTCGGCATTGATGCAGCGATCTTTCATTACCGTAACACAAAACGCACCGTTGACTGACATTCTTCCCTCTCCTCTATTGACCTGCTATTTGTAGAAAGGCTTATCGGTGAGCGGGATGATCTTCTTGAAGGCTGATGGGTCCGCCTTCAGCCCGTAGTCGGCCAGGTAGACGCCGAGCCGCTCCACGTCATTGGGGGTAGGCTCTTGCACCCGGGTGTTGTGGCCGAGCGATTCCCACTTCCCGGCGATGAAGACATTGCCACGGATCAGGTAGTTAGCCAGCGAACGCCCAGCGTTGCCCAGGATGACCAGGTCTCCGGCCAACATGTAGGTGGCCACTTCATCGCCGACGTTGCCGCCCACGATGATGGTCGCACCCTTGTTCATCACGGCGGCGAAGTCACCGGCGTCGCCCTCAATCACCACCGTCCCTCCATAGCAATAGCCGCCCACGCCGTAGTCGGCGTTGCCCTCGACGATGACCGTGCCGGTGGTCATGTTGTCGGCGACGTATTTGCCAGCATTGCCGGTGACGCGCACCGTGCCCCCGGCGTTGAGCACCCCGACGTAGTCGCCCACGTCCCCCTCGATGATGATTTCGCCCGCTCTGAGGCCAGCACACAGGCCATGCAGGTGGTCAGCATTCCGTATTATCACCGGTTCGCCGCTTGAGACCGCCCTGATGGCAGCGCTGGCGGCTTTCAAATCCAACCCTTTAGCATCCACTACAGACGACATGAGACTTCTCCTCCTTGACTTGCGCAGACGGGGGGACTTTGTAGAGGCGCGCTAGTTGTGTGCGAACCTCCGCTCGCCTTTGCGGATCGCTCAGCGCATCCAGCATCAGGAGTTGCAGGTCATCGAACGCCTGGGCCCGGTCGCGCCGCTCCTTCTCCGCCGTCGCCAGTTCGAGCGCGGCCAGGTCAACCTCCTCCACCGTTTCCAGCAGACCGAGAGTGACAGCGTTGCGGATGGTGATGTCGCCAACGGCGCTGCGGGTGATGAGCGTCACGTAGCCTTCTTCAGCACCCACGAGCCCCACCCCGATGTCGGCCGACTCGCCCACGAAATCGCCGCATACGGCGCAGCCCTTGCGAGTGTAGCCTTCGATAGCGGCCAGCGGGATCGTGCGCGTGCCGCCGTCGTAGAGCGTTGCGGTCAGCGTTTCGTCGGATTCGGAGCGCACCAGGCGGCGGATCGTCTCCGGGGAGATGCCCAACTCGCGCTCGAAGTAATCCCCGATCAGGCTGGGCATGTAGACGCCGGTGCAGAAGGTGGCGATGCTCAGGCGGATGGCGTCACGGTAGAACGAAAGCCGCCCCTCGTCCTCGTCTGTCTCGCGAATGTTGCGCACTGCCTCGGCCACGCAGGGCGCGCCTACGACGGCGATGTGGCGCAACTTCAATTTGTGTACCGCGTCGTTGAGACCATCCAGTACCGGCGTCCACAACCCCTGCATTCCCAACGCGTCGGCTATCTCTGCGACCGTAACGGCCACGCGGGCCGCCGGTTGCAGCGACCAGGGGTCAACGTCCATAATAACCACCCCATCAATGAGCCCGGCGGACCGGGCGGCCACCAGCAGGTTGCAGATGACCCTATTGGGGTCGGACGACGGAGAGACACCGATGCCCCGCGCCGATAGTTGCAGACGTGGCAGCAGCGGAGTCCACTCCTTAAGACGCGGGCAGGCAGCCTCGCACAACTTCGGGCAGAAAGAGCAGGTGTCGAGTGTGGTCTCGGAGAGACCGAGATGTTTGACCCGTTCCTCTAGCAGCGGATGCTGTGCGTCGCCCCAGTAGAGCACCAGTTTGTTGCAGGCAGCGACGCAGGCCCCGCACCCGGAACAGCGGTCGAGGTCCCACACTTCCTGCCTCAATCTCGTTACCATGCGTTTCCTCCTCAGAAAGTGAGTTGCTATCGAATGGGGCTTGGCCCCAAGAGCTCTATCTCTTCCACAATCTCGTTGACCTGTCTGGCAAAGGCTGCGCCGTCGTCCGCCGCATACCATGCCAGGCGCAGCCGTTGCCGGTCAAACCCGTGTTCGGTCAGCATAGTGCGTAGGGTGGCGATCCGGTCGAAGGCAAACTCGTTCCCGGCGACATAGTGGCACTCGCCCCGCTTGCACCCGCCCAGGAAGACGCCGTCGGCCCCGTTGAGGAATGCCCACAGCACGTGGTAGGGGTCGAAGCGGGCCGAGCAACCGACGGGGATTAGCCGCACGCAACTGGGGTAGGGACGCCGTTCCGCGCCGGCCAGTTCGGCGGCCGCGTAGGCGCTCCACTCGCAGCAGAAGCCCAGGATGCGGGGCTCATCTTCGTTTTCACTGCCATTGTGCGAACGCAGTGCCGCCTCGATCTGGGCCAACAGTTGCGCGTCGGTAGCGTCGGGCAGGCGGATGGCCTTGGGCGGGCAGGCAACCACGCAGTTGCCGCATCCCTTGCACAGCAGCGGGTCAATGTGCGAAGCGTAGAGCAGACCGTCCCGCTTCTCGAAAGCGATGGCACCGTAAGGGCAGGTTTCAGCACAGGTGCCGCATCCGGTACACAGTTCCTCGTCCACCCAGGCCACCGCCTTGCGGCTGGAGGCCGTACCCTGGTTGATAAAGCGCAGCGCTCGCGCGGCGACGCTGTAGCCCTGGAAGGTGGCTTCGCCCACGTGCGTGGGGAAGTGAACGGCTCCTGCCACGTACACGCCACGGTCAATGTACTCGTCGGGGCGCAGCCGCACACGGTCGTCCGCGAAGAAGCCGTTGGCGTCCTGTGGGATGTGGAACAGTGCGGCCACGGTCGAAGCGTCCTCCTGAGCCACCAGAGGCGTCGCCAGCACCAACAAATCGCATGGCACAACTTGCCCGTCCGGCAGCACCAACCCCTCGTCGGTCAGTCTGGGCGGACGGTCGGGCGTGTAGTGAGTGAAGCAAACACCCTGCTGCCGGGTCAGGCTGATGGCTTCCTCGCCCGATTCGCCGTAGGGCAGCAGGTCGCGGTAGAGAATCGTCACGCTGCCCTCGGGATGGGCTACCCGGATCGCCTGCGCCTGACGCATGGCCGTCATGCAGCAGACGCCGGAGCAGTAGGGAATCCGGTCATCCCGCTGACCGGCGCACAGCAACATCACGACGTGGCCGTCCGGGGCGTCGCCTGCGCTTTCCCCCCCGGAAGGGAGATTGAGGGGCGTAGCCAGCCGCTGTTCCAGTTCGAACTGGGTGATCACTCGACGCCGGTCGTAGCCGAAGCGCCCGCTGGGAAAGAGCGGCCGCGCGCCGGTGGCGACGACCACAGCGCCAACGTCCAGTCGCTGGGGCGCGGTTACAGCGCCCTCACCATTCGACGGTGTTAGCGCAATGTGGTAGCATCCTGGTTGTCCGCTCACCTCCGTGACCGTGCTCCCCAGCCGCACGGTTATCCTGGGGTGATTCAGCACCGACCGGGCCAGATCGGCCACCACTTCGGGGCCAGACGCCTGCCGGGGGAAAACGGTCTGCAGTTGGCGCACCAGCCCGCCCAGTTCCGCCTCCCGCTCAACTAGCACAGTGGGCACGCCGCCGTTGGCCAGTGCGAGAGCAGTCGTCATGCCGGCGACGCCGCCGCCCACCACCAGCGCCGCGCGGGTCACCTCAGCGGTCACCACTTCCACCGGCTCCGAAAGCGCCACGCCAGCGACCCCCATAGCGATGATGTCCAGCGCCTTGATGGTGGCCGCTCTGGGCTCGTCGCTGTGGACGTAGGCGCAGCCTTCGCGGATGTCTACCACTTCGATCAGATGGGGTGCGATGTCCGCCTCATCCAGCGCCTGGCGGAAGAGGGGCCTCATCAATTTGGCGGGGCAGCCGGCCACCACAACCCGGTTCAGTCGTTGTTCAGCGATAGCCTGCCGGATGGTCTGTTGGCCGTCGGGTGAACAACTGTACAGCATACGCCGGGCAAAAACGACGCCCGGCAGGTCGCGGCTTTCGCGTTCCAGCGTCTCCAGGTCCAGGATGGGCGCGATTTCCTCGCCACATTCGCAGATGAATACCCCGATGCGCACTGCAGCGCCCGTCCTGAGCGAAGTCGAAGGGGTCTCGCTCACCGGCTCACCTCCTCGTTCCCGTCGTTCCTGTCAGCCGCCGCATCCAGCAGCGTGGAGGCGTCGGCAAAATGAGGCTCCAGGTAGTGATGGTTGCACAGGCGGCAGGTGTGCTGCTCGAAGTCCGACTCCCACGGGTGCACGCTGCGCCCCTTGTCAACGATGTCCGACAACTTGATGGCCCCGGTGGGGCAGATGAGCACGCAGGTGCCACACTCGATGCAGTCCGACGAGGAAATCTCGAACGGCGGCCCCACTCTCTTTTCGATGCCCCGATTGATCAGGCTGATGGCGCGCACGCCGACGATCTCGTCGCAGGCACGCACGCACAGCCCGCACAGGATACAGTCGTCCGGCTCCATCGTGAAGCGGGGCTCGGTCACGCCCAACTCCTCCGCCATGGCGCGGATGAGGGGGACGTGGGCCGCCGAGGCCATCAGCAACTCCATAGTGATGCGCCGTGATTGCAGCACTACATCCGAGTTGGTATGCACAATCAAGCCGTCGGTGCAAGGATAGGCACAAGAGGCCGCTAGCTGCCGACCCCGGCCCGTCTCCACTTCCACCACACACAGGCGACAGGCCGCGACCGGTTCCAGCGCCTCGTGGTAGCAGAGGGTGGGGATGCGGATGCCGTGTTCCCGCGCCACTTCAAGAATCGTTCGGCCGGGCTCAGTTTCTGTAGTTTGACCGTCTATGGTTACACAGAACATTTTCAATCCCTAATACACCACAATAGCGTCA
>CBDURC010000115.1:0-9766 GCA_965369635.1 uncultured Anaerolineales bacterium
CTTCTTTTTGTGATCCCTTATTGCCTCACTTCAACTCTCAAGACGTAACTGGCCGCCGGAAAGTTCCATTCACTCACCAGCCATAGGCCAGGCGGGCGATGAGACGATCTGGCAGCTTGGCAGCCCGCATGCGCGACTGGGTCAGTTCGTAAGGATAGGCCACCCGCCGGAAGCGCAGGATGTTGGCCTCTGTGTCCAGTAGGGCGTAGGCCGCACGGGGATTGCTGTCCCGCGGCTGGCCCACGCTGCCCGGGTTGATGATCAGGCGGTGGCCATTCGTCAGATCTACAGACTGCCTGTAGCTGGGAGCCAAGGCACGACAGACTTCTGTATTCTCTACCGCTCGCTGCTGCCGATGGCAGTTGAAGATGACCGGCACGTGGGTGTGGCCAACGAGGCAGGACTGTGTGTCGAAGTGGGCGAGGTTCTCCCTGGCGATGAAAGGAGAGACCATGTACTCCCAGACAGGGTGGCGGGGGCTGGCGTGGGTGATGGTGAAGTCGCCCCGCACCAGCGGCTCGGCTGGCAGTCCTTTCAGGTAGGCCCGGCTCTCCGGTGTGAGCTGTTCCCGCGTCCAGACCACGGCGCGGCGAGCCTCGGCGTTGAAGTCGTCCACCGGCAGATTGCCCAACACCGCCCAGTCGTGGTTGCCCGCCACACAGAGATGATCGTCGCCAAAGGCTCGCAGCCGCTCCACGCATTCGTTGGGGTCGGGGCCGTAGCCCACCACATCGCCCAGACACCACACCTGTTCGAAGCCGGTGTCGCCGAGCAGATCCAACTGCTCCGCATCCGCCAGCACCGTCTCCAGTGCGGTCAAGTTGGCATGGATGTCGGAGAGTATCAGGACGCGCATCACTCCTCCTCAGCAGCCCAGAAGTCTTCGTTTATCACTGTTCTGTGCAGCAGCCGTTCCAGCAGGGGGTCGGCGACGTTCAGAGCCTGCCGGTCAAGGCAGTAGGCTGCCAGCCCCTCGGTGAAGTAGGCGTGAGGGTCATGCTGTGCCGCCTCGCTCTGGCCATAGCCCAATGCAAAAAGCTCCCGCACCCGCTGTCCCACTTCCTGCCAGCGAGGTGTGATGCCGCCGCCATCGGAAAGCCAAACGCCGTCAGCCGCGCCGCGACAGCCCAGTAGGTGATCCAGCAGACGGCCGACCAGCACCAGCGGGCGGCTGTTGGCCGTCGCCAGATCGGCCAGCGCCACATGAGCTACTCCGTCCAGCATGCGTTGCCCACACCGCTGCGGCCCGGGCATGTAGCCCCGATCCTGCGTGCCGATGAGCACGTGACCACGCTCCTGCGCTGCCCAGAAGCGTAGTAACCCGGTGGGGAAGGGACGCAGTTGCTGTTTGAACACTTCCACCGGGGCCCATGAGCTGTCGAAGTGCTCACGGATCGCCGCGGGCACTCGCTCCAGTGCGCCAGGCACCAGGTGCAGCTTGGCCCGGGTCAGGGCGCGCAGTGCAGCAGAGCGCTCATATTCCCCACGCTTTGACGTCCGATTGGGCATTCACGCCGTCCTGTGCTAAGATACGCTAGAATGGCGGGTAAGAAACCTGCCCCGCTTGCTGTCCACGGTTAGGTGTGGTACTACCGTTCTCACACGAGGAGGAGAAAGGGTATGGTCAAGGCTATCCGATTTCTCACCGGGCTGACGCTGGGTATGCTTGCTGGCGCTGTAGCGGGCATTGTGCTTGCGCCCGAATCGGGCGATCAACTGCGGCGCACGCTGAGCGACCGTTTGCGAGCGATCCTCGAAGAAGGACGACAGGCCGCGGCTGAGCGACGAGCCGAGTTGCAGCAGCAATTCGCCGAAGCCAAGCGGTTGCGTCCGCTTCCGCCGGAGGGAACATAGTCACGGAAAACCGAAAGCAGCGGAAGGAGTTCCTCTATCTTCGCTGACTCATGCTCCTCCTGCGGGCTGGCAGCGAGGACAGAAGTGCGTGCTGCGCCCGCCCACGCGAATGCGTTCCAGCAGTGTGCCACAGCGCGGACAAGGTTCTCCGTGGCGTCGGACCACCTGTAGCTGCTCCTGGAACTCCCCGCGCTGCCCCGTCGCTGAGCGGTAGTCTCGCAGCGTGGTTCCCCCAGCGGTGATTGCCTCTCTCAGAACGCCGCGTATGGCAGCGTGCAGGCGGGCGATCTCGCCAACGCTCAGGCTCTCTCCCAGGCGCAGGGGATGGATGCCGGCGCGGAAGAGCGCCTCATCGGCGTAGATGTTGCCCAGCCCCGCCAGAACTCGCTGATCGAGCAGGAGAGACTTAACCCGCGCTCGCCGGTTCGCGAGCCGGGCTGCCAGAGCCTCGGTATCAAAGTCCGCGGCCAGCGGTTCCGGCCCCAGTCTGCCCACCAGCTCCTCGGGATCATCCACCAGGTAGAGCCGCCCGAACTTGCGCACATCGCGGTAGTGCAGCCGCTGACCATCGTCGAGAGTGAGCACGGCGTGAGTATGCCGATCCGGCTCGACGCTCGAAGGCTGCAACAACAAGTTGCCCGTCATGCGCAGGTGAACGAGTAGCACGTCGCCGCTGTGGAAGGGGAAAAGCAGGAACTTGCCTCGCCGCCTCGCGTCAGCAAAGATCTGCTGGTTCAGGCGCTGGCAGAACTCCTCTGCAGGCGGCCGGTCCACAATCCGTTCCCAGCCGATCCAGGTGGACACGATCCGCCGCCCCAGCAGGCGGGAGTGGAGTTGATTAACAATGGTCTCGACCTCGGGTAGCTCTGGCATAAGGCGTTGCGTCTACTCCTCTTCCACTTTGTAGACCGTGTCCCCGCGGCGAGCTCTCTCCACCACCAACAGGCCGATCTCCTTCCCCTTCTCCGCGACCTCAAGCGACTGGTGTTCAAACTGCATGGAGGTCACATCTTGCTGGAAGTCGCTGGTGTGTCCCAGGACATGGATGCGATCCCCAAGCTGCAGCCGGTCGGTGAGCCACACCGACGCGACCGAGATGCGTCCGAAATAGTGAGTGACTTTGCCAATCTCTTTCCACCCCATGGTTCTCCCTCCCTTTTGCATCTGCGGTTGACGGCTATCCACCGACATTATACCATGAAAGTGAGAAGCGCGAAAGTGAGTGGAAGGGGGCGTCAAGCCGATGGGCCAAGCAGGAAAGGCCCAAGTTTGCGAATCGGAACGTCTGTGTTACAATCACTGGCGCAGCGAGGTGATGCAATACCAGAGACCATCGAGGAGGACTATCATGTCTACCAAATCACTCAGCGGCAGAGTCGCCGTCATCACCGGCAGCGGGCGGGGGATCGGCCGCGCCATTGCCCTGGAACTGGCCGAGCGCGGCGCCGACATCTGTGTCAACTTCCTGCGCAAGCGTTCGGCAGCTGAGGCTACCGTAGCCGAGGTGCGGGCCAAAGGGGTGCGAGCTCACTTGGTCAAAGCTAACGTGGGCGAACTGGATCAGGTGAAGCGGCTCATCCAGGAGACAGTCGAGGCTATGGGCGGCGTGGACATCCTGGTGGGCAACGCGGCGTCGGGAGTGCTCAAGCCTGTCATCGAGCAGGATCTGAAAAGCTGGGACTGGACGATGAACATCAACGCCCGTTCCATCCTTTTCGCTGCCAAGGCCGCCGCGCCCTACATGATCGAGAAAGGATGGGGGCGGATTGTCACGCTGACCAGCATCGGCTCCGTGCGGGTGTTGCCTGAATACTCCATAATCGGCATCTCCAAGGCAGCCATTGAGGCCATCACCCGCTACCTGGCCGTAGAGCTCGCGCCGCACGGCATTCGTGTGAACGCGGTCTCTCCCGGCGTGGTAGACACGGATGCGCTCAAGTTCTTCCCCAGCCGAGACATGATTCTCTCGGAAGCGCGCCGACGCAGCCCTGTGGGCCGTCTGGCGACGCCGGAGGACGTGGCGAGGGTGGTCGCCTTCCTGTGCAGTGACGATGCAGAAATGATCTGCGGCCAGACCATCCTCGTGGATGGGGGCTACAGCGTCCTGGCGTAGGGGAAGGAAGGAAGGAGAAGATGTCCTAGGGCAACTGCCAGTCCTCGCCGAGGATCAGGCGGATGTCCACGGGACTCTTGAGATTGCTGCTGGTGCGCACGTCTTCCGGCAGCACGTGGAACAGCTCCACCAACTCCTGCAACGTGTACTGTTTGGCAGTGTAGTCTACCAGCACCGAATTAGCATAGTCGGTGCGGTCAGCATTGCCGAAGGAGACCACCAGGAACCCTTGGGACTCCAGCCACTCGGTGGTGTGCACTGCCAGCCCCTCCCTGGTGGTGCCGTTGTGGACGACAATACGCGCCGCTTCCTCTGCCAACTGGTAGCGATCGTCTTCCACTGCAAGCGTCGGCTGCGGGGACTGCTCTTGGACGGCCTCCTGCTGAGCCTGAATCTGCTCCTGCTGGGCCTTGATCTCCTCGTCGCTTACCGGAGGCGGCGGCTGGAAGAGATTATCCACCAGTGGCCGGATTTCATCCCGCTTCGGCAGAAGCACCCACGCTCCGCCCTCGGTCACGCTGGGCGTGGTCAGCGTGTTGTCAATGACCAACTGGTCGATGTGGTCCAGATCCAATTGATCGGCCATGCGGGCCAGGGAGATGGCTTGATCCAGTGGCAAGTCCGTCTGCACGGCGTCGCCCAGCGTGCTCGCCAACTGAGGCAGTTTGGGCAACAGCCCCGTGAGAAGATTCTGTTGCAGCAGCTTGTCTTTTAATGCTACGAGCACCTGCTGCTGGCGGCGAGCGCGGGCGTAGTCAGCACCCTGATGCCGCGTGCGAGCATATTTCAGCGCCAGTTCACCATCCATGCAGTGGTGCCCGGCGGAGATGAAGAGCGGGTCATACCCGTAGTTGTGGTCAGGGAAGTCAGGGTCATCAATATCCTCTGGGACATCAATGTCCACGCAGCCAACGAGGTTGATGACCTGCTCGAAACCCTCGAAGTTCACCAGCACGTAGTGGTGGATGGGGTAGCCGAGGAACTCCTCCACTGTCTTCTTGGCCAGCGCTGCTCCCCCACCTGGGTAGTCCCTCAGTTCCCCCAGCACGTAGGCCATGTTGATGCGATTCTCGCCGTAGCCCGGGATGGGCACCCAAAGATCGCGAGGGATAGAGAGCATCCCTGCGTCGCCCCGTTCTGGGTCCAGAGTGAGCACGATGATAGTATCGGTGCGATGGGGGCCGTGCTCCTGCGGGCGCTGGTCAATGCCCAGGATCAGAACATTCAGTCGCTCCTTCTTCTGCCAGGGCGCCAGGAGAGTGAAGAAACCGCCTTGAGCTTGAGGCGTCGCAGACGGAATCTCGGGTTCAGAGCGGACTATTGCGGGAAGCCCCAGGCGAGGTAGGGGCAACGCCGGGAGTTGTGGCGCGCCAGCAACCGCTGAGCGGGACCAAAGGTAGAGCAGGTAGCCAGAGTAAGCGAAGCCGCACAGGAAGGCTGCCAGCAGAAAGCCGAGCAGCAGGCTCGACCAAAGAGAAGCCCGGCGACGACGCACGCGGCGTGGTATGGCACGGGACGAATGGCGTGTTTGTTCCATGATGAGAAGATTATAGCATAACTGCAGACGGCAGCAAAACGGAAGATGAACACGGAACACAGGCTAGGATTTGGCGATTCCTTGTTCTTGATGTATGATGTGCACCGATTTGTGACTGTGACAAGGAGGGTTTTGGATTCATGGACGTGATTCTGACGCAGGATGTATTGGGCCTCGGAGAAGCTGGCGAGATCAAGAGTGTGGCCGACGGCTATGCCCGCAACTACTTGATTCCCAGAGGATTAGCGATGTTGGCGACGAAATCCGCGCGCAAGCAGATGGTGGAGATCCAGCGCACCGCCGAGAAGCGTCGGTCCAGCGTGCGAAGTTCCGCGGAGTTGCTGGCTCAGAAGATCGGTGGTCTGACTCTCACCTTCGTCGTTAAGGTGGGTGAAGCGGACCGCCTGTTTGGCTCTATCACCAGCACAGACATAGCGGAGGCTATCGAGAAGGTCTCTGGAGAGGAAGTGGACCGGCGACGCATAGTCTTGAATCGTCCAATCAAGACACTGGGGGATCACCCCGTGGCGGTCAGGCTGGCCAAGGACCTGATGCCAGAGGTCATCGTCGTGGTGAGGCCAGAAGAGGAACCCGAGACAGAAGCGCCCGAACCGCTGGCGGAAGCCATTGAGCCTGAGGAAGGTGAAGAGGAAGAAGTAACTGAGTCTGTCGAAGAGGCAGAGTGACCGCGTCCGTCTGCAAGAGTGCTCGCACGCCCCTCCGCAGGGAGGGGCGTTTGCTCTTGTGGGTGGGGGCGAATGAGCGCCGTTTCTACGGCAGCCAGGGCAATTCGACCTGTCCTAGGTTTTCGAAACCGTCGGCGACAGGACGGTAGACGATGACCGTGATCCCGTCAGCCTGCACTCCCGGCGGCAGCGCCAGCGGATAGTCGTCCCGCACCACTTCGCCGTTCGCCCAGCCACTGGTGGGATAGAGGCCGTGCACAGGATGCTGGTTGTCGAATTGGATCAGTTGCTGCTCGTCGAAGAGGTACTGGCCACTTTGGGTAGGCCGGACGGAGATGGACCAGTCGTGAGCGATGGGACCGGTCGCCTGCCAGTATAGGGTGAGGCGTAAGGGACGATGGACGGGTGACGAGGGATGTGATTGGAGGTCATGGCCGAGAAGACGTAGGCTATCGCCGAGGTCGCGGGTCAGAGTGTGCTGCATGGCTGGGATTTCCGACTGCGGCTGCCCTCGCAGCTCGACCAGCGTGAGGCCGGCCGAGGAGAGGCGCGCGTCAGGAGAGACCTCGCTCCAGACGAGGGGCGCGGCGCTGACGGTAACATAGACGGGACGATCGCTTTCTGCAAGCAGGTGACGCGCCTCCGCGCTGCTCACGGCGGTCACGTCCGGTCGCTGCCCCCATATGTCGGTCAGATAGCGCAGCGAGACGTTCTCGCTGTGGTCACCCAGCACGGCAGCCTGTGGCGCAGGCTCATCGGCCAGGATTGCCCATCCAGTCGCCAGCCCATCGTCCTCCGGCAGGTTTGAGCTATCGGCGCGGGGATACGAAAGAGCAGACCGATAACCAATCAGTGCCAGCAGTCCAACGACAAGCACTCCCTGCACGACGCCCCGAGCCTTCGAACCTGAAACCCCAAATCCGAAGCCTCTCCCCTGCCAGATGCGGTTTGCCGCCACGGCCATCCCCATCACCAGCAACGGATAGGTGGGCATGATCACCTGGTACCAGTTGCCCAGGCGGTCCACCCAGCAGAAGGCGAAGTACAGCCCCAACGCGGCGTAGAGCAATGCCGCCCGTCGCTTGCCCAGCAGCCCGATTCCCACGAGCCCCAGCACGAGCGCTGCCCACGTCAGCTCGCCCCAGATCAGGCTGGGGAACTCGTGCGTCCACAGGGGCCACAGCGACCAGGTCAGCTCGGCGCGGCCCTGCTGTGTGCTCACAAACTGCCAGAACCAGACCCAGGTACTGGCCCAGTCTCCGGCGCCGCGCCACTCCGGATGCTGCGCTCCCCGCACATAGACGAAAGCATAGCTGACCAACGGCAACAGTGCCAGCGCTGCGCAAGCAGCGACGAGCCGGGGCCTCCTCAGCAGGTCCGGGCGGCGGCCGAGAATAAACCACAACAGCGGCGGCACCACAAGCAGCACCGTGACCATGTGAGCCAGCCCAATCCCGGTGAGCACAGCCAGCAATAGCAGATGCCGATCACTCCACCAACTGTCTGAACCCCGAACCCCAAACCCCGAACCCGCAGTCCTCTCCCACCGGATCGCCAGCAAGACCATGGCCAGCGTCTGCGCCACGGCCGACGTGTACTGTTCCGTGGTCACGGCGTAGTACCAGAAGAAGTAGGTGACGGCGTAGAAGGTGGTGCACAGCGCGGCGAGCAGCCAGTGTTCTTCTGTCACTTCGAGGCAAAGCAGATACAACAGCGCCAGTGCCAGCAGCGCCCAGAAGACAGAGTAGCTGGAGAGGATGCGGATGGGGTTGGCAGTCTGGCCCAGCAGCAAGCGGCCCAGCCGGAACCACAGCCAGCCGCCCATGGTGTAGAGGGGATAGCCTGGCGCGTTGGAAGGGCGAGCCTGCGCCTGCGCGTACTGATGCGTAATGAGATCGCCCCCCTGCAACTCCTGCAAGCGCAAGCCATCGTCCAGCGTTGCCCCGTAGAGCAGAAGCGCGGCGAACAGCACAACCAGCCCGGCCACCACCGTTGGCCGTCGCCACAGCGGCAGGGTCTTTTTCGGTGAGACCGTGAACGCGAGCGACTCACTCACTGGCCCAGACCACTTCTGCGCCGTCCTCTGCCGCGCAGATGATGACCGTCGTTTCCCGGCCTGTCTGCGCTCGATAGCGCTGCACTACATGGTGCTCGAATTCAGCCACGACATCATCAGCCACCAGGCTGACGGTGCAGCCGCCGAAACCCGCACCGGTCAGGCGGCTGCCGTAGCAACCTTCTACCTCGTTGGCTGCGCTCACCAGCGCTTCCAGTTCCGGGCAACTGACCTCGTAGTCGTCGCGCAGGCTGGCGTGGCAGTCCCTCATCGCCTGGCCGAAGGTGGTCGCATCACCACGGCGCAGCGCGGCCACCGCCTCGCCCATACGGGTGGTCGCCTGCACCACATGGCGGGCGCGACGGTAGACGACCTCTGGCAACAGCGCCTGGTGCTCTGCCAATTGCGCAGGGGTCACATCGCGCAGTGCCCGAATGCCCGGCAGCACCGCTTGCAGCAGCCGCACCGCTTTCTCGCATTGAGCGCGCCGCACGCGGTATTCAGATCCCGCCAGCTCCCGCCGCACGCCTGTATCGCAGACCACGATGCGCACGACAGGAGGCAGCGGCACAACCTCGTGGTCGAGGCTGCGGCAGTCCAGCAGCAGGGCGTGGCCTCGCCGTCCCAGCGCGCTGACGAACTGATCCATGATGCCGCAGGGCACGCCAGCGAATTCGTGTTCCGCCCGCTGGCAGACCAGAGCCAGGTCAGGCAAGGAGATGTCCAGTCCATTCAGAGCACGGAAAGCGAAGGCAGCGGCCACCTCCACCGCGGCCGAGGAACTGAGCCCAGAGCCAATGGGCACGTCGCTGGCGAGAGCAGCGTTCATGCCCTGCAGGCGATGGCCTCGCTCCTGCAAGAAGTGCGCCACCCCGCGCTGATAGTTGCTCCAGGGCGACGAGGTGCTGGGGCTTAGCTCGTCCAGGCTGAACTCAGCGCTTTCGTCCAGATCCAAGGCGTGGAGGAAAACTTGCCGGTCGGCCCGCGGCGCGGCGGCGAACAGCACGCTGCGGTCAATGGCGACAGGCAGGACGAAGCCATCGTTGTAGTCCGTGTGCTCGCCCAGCAGGTTGGCCCGACCAGGGGCTCGGACGACGATGGCCGGGTCGCTGCCGAGCCGTCCGCGGAAGCTGCGGCGGAGCGCGTCTATGCGTTGACAGAGAGATGAGTCAGGCAAGATGGTATCCTATGCCTTCTGGTGCAGAAGAAGAGCTCGATAACACAACAAGTCTACGCCCCCGATTATAGCCAGGAAATCCGCTGGCGTCAAGCCACGGTTCCGTTCATCAGCAATTGTGGATTTGGCAGGATGGAGAGTAGCAGAGCAGTTCGAAATGGACGAAAGGGGGCACTCAAAGCAGGGAGAGGGAAGAAGGAAAGTAGAAAGGGAAGGGAAGAGAGGGCGAGAGTGACCTGACATGGTCGAGAGAGGAGGGAGTGGGGAAGAGAGTGGTTCGTTCGAGAGTGACACAGGCAGGGTGAAACAGAGCCAACCTGGAGAGAGGGAGGCCCAAGGTGCA
>CBDURC010000116.1:0-9540 GCA_965369635.1 uncultured Anaerolineales bacterium
CAAAAGCGCTTGGAACATTGCGGCTGGTGTGAGGAGTTGCCTTGCCACCGGTTCGATTGGAATCCAGAAAAGCTGGATGAGGCGACCTTCGCCACCAATCGGGAGAGGGCCATTACCAACTTACTGCGGCGGCGTGAAGTGGGTACGGAGGTGTGGCTTGAGGAGCAAGCTGAGGAGAAACCGAATCACTCATCAGGAGTAAACCAGAGAACATGACTGGAGCCATAGTCAAGCGATTCAAAGGCAACCCCATCCTTACCAGAAACGACGTTCCCTATCCCGTAGCGACGGTTCACAACGCGGGCATGGTCAAGCACGACGGCCGCTACATCATGCTCTTTCGCGCCCACCGGCGCAACGGCCGCTCCATCCTGGGGTTGGCGGAAAGCGAAGACGGCTTTCACTTCCGGGTGCGGCCGGAGCCATTCATGGTGCCTGCCCGCGCCTCGGCAGGCGGGCCTGCCACTGAAGGGGTTTTTGCGGCCTACGAGGAATACGGCGTCGAAGACCCCCGCATCTGCGCGATGGAGGCAATGGAGGCAATGGAGGCGAGGGAGGGGCGCTATCTCATCACCTACAGCGCCTACTCCCGGCACGGCGTGCGCATCGGACTGGCTCAAACCAGGGATTTCCAGTCAGTGGAGCGGGTTTCGCTGATAACCGAAGCGGATTATCGCAACGTGGTGCTGTTTCCCCGCAAGTTCGACGGACGTTACGCCCGGCTGGACCGTCCCCATTCCGAGATCTCCCCCTGGTCCATCTGGCTCTCCTACTCGCCCGACCTGGTACACTGGGGGGATTCCAGGTTGGTGATGAAACCCGTGCAATATCACTGGGACGAGATGAAGATCGGCCCCGGGGCCACGCCCTTTGAGACCGAGCACGGTTGGCTGCACATCTACCACGGCGTCTTTCCCACCATGGCCGGTTCGGTCTACCGCCTTGGGGTCGCGCTTCATGATCTCGAAGACCCGAACAGGATCATCGGTGTCTCGGACGAGTGGATCCTGCAACCGGAAGACCCCTGGGAGGTGACAGGGTACGTCCCTAACGTCGTGTTTACCTGCGGGGCGATCCCAGAAGGGGATGGCACGGTCAAGATCTACTGGGGCGGGGCAGACACCGTGATGTGCGTCGGCACGGCGGAGATCAGCGACCTGGTGGATCTGTGCCTGGAGAACCCAAGATCACCTTTTTGAGGAGCTGGAGGTTGGAAGTTGGAAGCTGGAAATTGGAAACTGGAGATTGGAGAGAGAGAACATGAAATTAGAACGGTACGCGGTGAATCCGGTCTTGCTGCCTGACCCGGCGTCGGATTGGGAGTGCTACAACGTCTTTAACCCCGGTGTCGTTCACCACCAGGGCCTGTTCCACATGTTCTACCGCGCCCAAGGGCTGGATTGGGTCAGCCGCATCGGCTACGCGGTCAGCGAGGATGGGGTGCACTGGAACCGCTTGCGCCGGCCGGTGCTGAAGCCGGTGGACGGCAGCGACTCGCGCGGCGTCGAAGACCCGCGCGTCGTCGAGCTCGACGGCGTGTTCTACATGACCTACATCGCCTACGGCCGCGAGTTCCATGGCCAGGGCGAACCGACCCACGCGGGCGGCGGTATCCTGCCCATGATCGCCCGCAGCACGAACCTCATCACCTGGGAGCGGCTGGGGCCGATTGTGCGCGGCGAGGACAATAAGGATCACGTGCTATTCCCGCGCAAGATCGGCGGGCGCTACGCTGCGCTGCACCGCCGCTGGCCCCAGGTCTGGCTGGCCTACTCGGACGACCTGCTCACCTGGCGCGAAGAGGACATGGCACCTATCTATGGTCCCCGTGGCGGCGATCCCGATGCCTGGGATCACAAGAGCGTGGGCAGCAACGGCGTGCCCATCGAAACCGAGCACGGCTGGCTGCTGATCAACCATGGCTACAACGAGGATTTCGTTTACAAGTTCGGCGTCTGCTTGGTGGATCTGGATGATCCAACCAAGGTGATACGCCGTCCGAGGAGAGCCATCTTCTGGCCGGAGGAGCTGTGGGAGCTGCGCGGCGACAAGCCCAAGGTGGTCTTCTCCAACGCCAATCCGGTGGTGGAGGGCACCGTCTACGTCTACTATGGTGGCGGCGACCACGTCATCGGCCTGGCCACCTGCCAACTGGATGAGTTACTGCACTTTGCCCGGCATGGGCAGGTCTAGATCGGAAACAAGTGGCCCAGGCAACAGGCTATCCAACACAGTGACATAGCGGCCACAGCGGGTGCACACCTCCGCAAGGAGCATATCAGCGAGAAGGGGCGAGACCGTGTCAGAAGGTCTCGCCCCAATTCCTATCCGTGACTTCGACTCGCAGTTCCTACCACCGATAGCGCACAGTATAGGTCACTTCCGCCTCTCCGTCGGCGGCGACGGTGACCCGCCACTCCACCTGCTGGGCGTCCAGCTTGCTGTGCTCAGCGCTTTCCTCGACGATCTCCCACTCGCTCCAGCGGAACATGTGCTCCACCACCCTCACTTCCACGTCTTCATCTTTGTGGTTGCGCAGGGTGATATGGTAGGATTCCTCCATCGTCCGCGCCCCTGGCTTCTTGAAATCGGTCTGCGTCCGCTCGCCGACGATGTCGAAGGCATCACCAACGTACAGCCTCACCTGTTCATCTTTGGGAGTATGGTCAATGGTGTCTTCGCCCACCAGCAGGTGCGCGCTGTCCACATCCTCCTTGTACACCCGCACTGTGCCCCGCGGCAGCTCGGCATCCACGCCGTCCTCGCCGGTCCCAAACTCCAGCATCACCTGCACCTTCTTGCTACCAGCCTGCGCACCGTAGCCCTGATCGGTGTTCAGCCAGCCCCAGAAGCGCACCCCCCTGGCCCCGTCGTAGACGAAGAACTTCTCCACGGCAACCCCGGTGGCGGTCACAAACTCGATCTGCTTGGTCTGCTTGTCCTTGACCGTGACCGGGCGCTGCACCTCGTACAGATGATACTCGAAGAACTCACGCTCTTCCACCGCAGGGGCGGCCTCCACCCGGGCCATGGCTTCATACATCACCATTCCCTTCGCCACGTCAGTCTCGGGAGCGCGGTGGATGTCGCCAGCGATGAGCTTCAGCTTGGCATCCCTGTAAGTGGCTCCACTGCGGTTGTCCAGGGTCACCCAGCCGTCCAGATCGAGGCTTTCGTCGTCCTGCGCCAGCAGCACCACGTAGTTGGCCGACCAGTTGATACCCCTGGTCATGTAGGTGACCTCCGCCTCGTGTTCGCCAGCCGTCTCCGTCTCCAGCAGCCAGACGAGCGTGGGCTTAGTGATCAGCCCCTCAGGCAACTCAGGGAAGCTGAATTCCTGCACGCGGCCCCTCTGCACCACGGTCACGCCGCCGTCGGGCCTCTGCAGGATGATGTCCCCCGTACCGCTGAGCAGCGTACCATCGTACACCGTGCCATCCTCGGTCACCAGACGGATGTCCTGATCCACGTACTTCTCCAGCAGCCGCTCCGAGCCCACGACATCGTACTCGAAGTTCTGCTCCCAGACAGCCGTGCCCTCGGGGTCGGTGAGGGAGCGGAAGTGCACGCTGGTGGGATCAATCCGCGCCGCCACATCGCTGAAGTGGACTTCGTTGAGCCCGGCGTCTAGCTCTAGCAAGCGATGCTCCTTGACCAGCGCCAGGTCCTGGTTGTAGACGGTGAGTTCGACGCCGGTTCCCGCGGCCTGAGCTGCCGATTTGCCCGCACCGCTGGCCGCCATGCCGTACACGAGAAACAGCGTCAGCAGCAGGCTAACGACAACAACTTTACTTCTGCGCATTCTCTTTTCCATCGTTTTCTCCTCTCCCGTTCTGGTTTGCGCCGGCCTGGTGACCGGCGCTGTAGCTGAATGCGAGGCGATACTGCCCCGCCATCATCTCTGGTGGGGGAACGGCCATCACGAGAACGCCTCCAACTCCCAAAGGCCGTTTGCCCCATCTTGTGTACCGTCAGCAATGAAGACGTTGAGGCATCGCGAAAGGTTCCGTTTTGACAGCCACGCGCTCTTGGACTATACTGTCGGTTCGTACGGCTCAACAGCCTGACCTGTCCGCAAGACGGCGGGCCGGGCTCCCACGACCAGGTATGGACGTCATCCCAGGTGGACAGCTATCCGCTTGTGTGCTATAATCTGGACGTTGGCGATTCCGCTGGTAGTGACGACATCAGTCGTCCAAATGGAGTGAAAGCGACTGAAGTCCGCGTCCTGTGGTTCGTAGTGATCATGCCCTGGATGTGGGGCACTCCGAGATTCGCCAAACTCCAGTCATGATCTTGGAATCTGGAGTTATCTGCCAAGAACTTCCCCAATTCACTGTACGGAGGACACGGGTGGCCCACGATACTCGCATTGAAGACATCGGATCGCACGAAGGCCAGGAAGTTACCCTCAGGGGCTGGCTGTCGCTGAAGACGGGCAAGGGGAAACTGCAGTTCCTGCGCATGCGTGACGGCACCGGCATCGTCCAGGCAGTTGTCTTCAGGAAAGACGTTTCCCCGGAAGTGTTCGACAGAGCCAAACGGCTGAGCCTGGAATCGTCCTTCATCGTCACAGGACTCGTATGTGCCGACGAGCGGGCCCCTGGCACCCCGGGCGGCTACGAGATTGGCGTAACGGACCTGCAGATCGTGCACGAGGCCGCAGAGTATCCCATCGCCCCCAAGGAGCACAGTGTGGAGTTCCTAATGGACAACCGCCACCTGTGGCTGCGCTCATCCCGTCAGTGGGCCATACTGAGGATACGAGCCACCGTCGTTCGGAGTATTCGCGACTGGTTGGACGAGCACGGCTTCCTCAATGTAGACACGCCCATTCTCACCCCCTCAGCCTGCGAGGGCACCAGCACCCTTTTCGAGACCGATTACTTCGGCGATCCCGCCTTCCTGACCCAGAGCGGTCAGCTCTACAACGAGGCCACCATCATGGCCTTCGGCAAAGTCTACTGCTTCGGCCCCACCTTCCGCGCCGAGAAGTCCAAGACCCGCCGCCACCTGACGGAGTTCTGGATGGTGGAGCCCGAGATGGCCTTCGCCGACCTGGAGGAGTGCATGCGCGTCCAGGAGGAATTCGTAAGCTACATCGTGCAGAGGATCTTGCAAGAGCGGGCGCCAGAACTGGAAACGCTGGAGCGTAACACGGCTCCGTTGGAGCAGGTGGTACCTCCGTTCCCCCGCATCAGCTACGACGAGGCTGTGAAGATGCTGAACCAGAGCGGGGTGCCCATCACCTGGGGCGATGATTTCGGCTCTCCCCACGAGACCTACATCGCCGGGCAGTTCGACAGGCCGGTTCTGGTCCACCACTATCCCACGCAGTGCAAGGCGTTCTACATGGAGCCAGAGAGTGAACGGCCCGAGGTGTGCAAATCGGTGGACCTGTTGGCTCCCGAAGGGTACGGCGAGATCATTGGCGGCGGCCAGCGCATGGCGCGCCTCGATCAACTGGAAGAGGCTGTTCGGCGACACGATCTGCCACGTGAGGCATTCGAATGGTACCTCGATTTGCGGCGTTTCGGTTCGGTGCCCCACAGCGGCTTCGGCCTGGGCGTGGAGCGCACCGTGGCCTGGGTCTGCGGCATCAGGCACATCCGCGAGACCATTCCTTTCCCGCGCACGCTGCAGAGGATGTATCCGTGAGAAAAGCATAGGAGCAGGACACGGCGTGATTTCTTTTCTTCTGATCTTCGGTATCGCTTTCCTCCTCACCCTGGCTCTGACGCCGCTGGCGCGATGGTTGGGGCTTCGCCTCAACTTGGTCGATCATCCCGGCGGACGACGAGTCCACACGGGGGTCGTCCCCCGACTAGGCGGCACTGCGATGTACATCGGTTTCACCGTCGCCGTGCTGGCCACTCTGCTGCTGCCTGCCGAGTGGTTCCCTCCCCGGCTCGATCCCAAGGAACTGACCCTCCTGACCGGACTCTTGCTGGGCACCGCCTTCGTCTTCCTTTTTGGGCTGCTTGACGACCGGTTCCAGTTTGGCCACAAACCTCAGTATCTGGCGCAATTCCTGTCCAGCCTCATCGCCCTTGCCTTCATCATCCACATCAAGCACGTCAACAACCCCTTCACCGACCAGTTCTTCTTCGGCCCTGAAGGGTTCCCCTGGCCCATTGTCTGGGGTGGGACCATCTTCTGGTTCATGGGCATGATGAACACGGTCAACTTCCTGGACGGGCTGGACGGCCTGGCGGCTGGCGTGGTGGCCATAGTCTGCGGCGTGCTGACGATCCACATGTGGCGGGAGGGTCAGCACAGCGTGGCGCTGCTGCCCATGGCGCTGCTGGGAGCCACCCTCGGCTTCCTGCCCTGGAATTCACATCCAGCCCGGATCTTCATGGGCAGCAATGGCTCCTACGTCCTCGGTTTCGCGCTGGCTGCTCTGGGCATCATCGGCGGAGCGAAAATGGCCACCATGCTGCTCGTCCTGGCGCTGCCCATCATCGACGTGGCCTGGTTGATCTGGACCCGCCTGCGGCGTGGCGGCGAGCCTGCGTGGAACGGCCGCGACCATCTGCACTATCGGCTGGTGGACATCGGCTTCACCCAACGCCAGGTGGTATGGGGCTACTATGGCTTCTGTGCCGTTTTCGGCGTGATAGCCCTCGTTGCCTCTTCGCGGCTGTTCAAGCTGATCACCCTGCTGGTGCTGGGCGCATTGATGCTTGCGGTGCTGTGGTGGACCAGCAAGCAGACCCCGAATTCAATCAACTTCAACAACCGGAAGCGGTGAATTGGGGAATTGGGGAATTGGCAGACTGGTAGGTTGGTAGAGTGGTCAGCCTACCGATCTCGATGGATGCGCAGCCGTGCCCGCCAGCCGTTGCCTTCGGCCGGGCCTAACAGGATCACCGCCAGCTTGCGCAGCGCCCGCCGAGCAAAGGAGCGCAACCAGGCCCAACGATAGCGCAGACGGCGGAAGAGCACCCTCCACCAGGGAACAGGTTCGACCGGCAACGGCATGCTCCATTCAACCGCCGCAGCGGCCCAGGTCAGGCCGGCGCCGAAGCTCACCAGGATCACGCGATCGTTCGGTTTTATGCGGCCCTGCTCCACAGCCTCACAGAGTGCGATGGGAATGGATGCCGCGGAAGTGTTGCCATAGCGCTCCAGATTAGTGAACACGCGCTCCGGCGGCAGCTTGAGCCGCTTGGCCGAGGACTGGATGATGCGGTCGTTGGCCTGATGGGGGATGATCAGGCTCACCTCGTCCAGAGTCCAACCGGCTTGCTCAGCTACCTCGCGGGTCGCCCGCGCCATGATACGAGTGGCGAAGCGGAATACCTCGCGTCCCTTCATGTGAATGAAGTGCAGGCCATCGCTCACTGTCTGCCGGGAAGCGGGCTGACGGCTGCCGCCAGCGGGCAGCATCAGCAGGTCCCCGCCGGAGCCGTCGGCTCCCAGCACGGTGGCCCGGACCCCGCCGGAGATCTGGCTAGCAGCCAAGACCACCGCCCCCGCGCCGTCGCCGAAGAGGACGCAGGTGTCTCGGTCGCTCCAATCGGTGATGCGGGAAAGGGTCTCGGCCCCGATGACCAGCACGTAGTCGGCCTGGCCACTAGCGATCAAACTGGAGCCCACGCTCAAGGCGTAGACGAAGCCGGAGCAGCCAGCGTTGAGATCGAAGCCGCTGGCGTGCGCTGCGCCCAGGGCATCTTGCACCAGGCAAGCGGTAGCGGGGAAAGGGTAGTCGGGGGTGACAGTGGCGACGATGATCGTGTCCACTTGTCGCGGCGATAGATCGGCCACCTCAAGCGCGGCGCGAGCTGCCTTCACCGCCAGCGAGGAGGTGGTCTCTGTCTTCTCGTTGACGATGTGCCGCTCTCGGATGCCGGTACGAGTGCGGATCCACTCGTCCGACGTATCCACGATGCGACACAGGTCATCGTTGGTGAGGATATGGTCGGGCACGCACATGCCCCAACCGACGATCTGAGCGTAACGAGCCAAGGCTCCCTCTCTGCTCTGCTGGTCAGCGGAGGGAGCGGAAAAAGCGGAAAAGATAAAACCTTCCGCTCCCCTTGTTGGCCAGGAGTTGCACTCCCGGCCCCGATGGTGTCGACCGCCGGAGTACAACTCCGGCGGATCAGGTGAAAACCTTCCGCTCTTCCGCTGACTACGAAGGGGAGTAGCGGCCCAAGACAACCGCCGCATTGTGGCCGCCGAAGCCGAAGGAATTGGACATCGCCACATTGACCTCAGCCTGGCGGGCGACGTTGGGGACGAAGTCCAGATCGCAGGCCGGGTCGGGCGTCTCGTGGTTGATGGTGGGTGGGAGTATCTGATCGCGCAGAACGAGCAGGCAGAAGATGGCCTCCACCGCGCCGGCCGCGCCCAGCAGATGACCGGTCATGGACTTGGTGGAGCTGACAGCCAGCCGATAGGCATGTTCGCCGAAGACCATCTTGATGGCTGCCGTCTCGCTGACGTCGTTGAGCAGTGTGCTGGTACCGTGAGCGTTGATGTAGTCCACCGCCGTCGGGGGGATGCCTGCATGTTCCAGAGCCTTTTGCATGGCCATCGCTGCACCCTTTCCATCCTTGGCCGGGGCGGTAATGTGGAAAGCATCCGCCGTGGCGCCATAGCCCAGCAACTCGCCGTAGATGCGTGCCCCGCGCGCCTGGGCGTGCTCCAGACTCTCCAGCACCATCATGCCCGCCCCTTCGCCCATCACAAACCCATCGCGGTCAGCGTCGAAGGGGCGACAGGCCCGCTGGGGGTCGTCGTTGCGAGTGGAAAGCGCGCGCATGACATTGAATCCGGCTATGGCCACGGGCACGATGCCTGCCTCGCTGCCGCCAGCGAGCATGACCTGCGCATCGCCACGCCGGATGATGGCTGCTGCCTCGCCGACAGCGTGGGCGCCGGTAGCACAAGCAGAGGCTACAGCCAGGTTGGGACCCTGAAGGCCGAAGGCGATAGCGACCTGCCCTGCAGCACCGTTTATCATCAGCGCCGGGATGAGAAAGGGGCTAACCCAGCGGGGACCGCGCCGCTGCATCAGCGCAGACTGTTGCAGCAAGGAGTCGATGCCGCCGACAGCGGAGCCGATAAGCACCCCCACCTCTGATAGGTCCTCCGCTGCCAGGTCCAGTCCAGCATCGGCTACCGACTCGGTAGCCGCAGCCAGCGCGAAATGGGTGAAGCGATCGAGGTGGCGAGCCTCACGACGGCTCGCGTACTCCATCGAGTCAAAGTCCTTCACTTCCGCCGCGAACTGAGTTTTCAACCCGGATGGATCGAAGCGACGGATCCTGTCCACGCCAGAGCGGCCAGCTAGCAGGGCTGCCCACGTGGTGGGTACATCATTCCCCACCGGGGTGATAGCCCCGATCCCGGTGATGACCACGCGTCGACATTCAGACATGATACCCTCCCGTTTCTGCTAGCAGAATGCTTGTCGCTGTCCGGCCACGTGGGTTCTGGCTCTCGTCAAGCCGGAAGACGATCTTGTCATGTACAACACAGCAGGAGCCAGAAGGTTACGGAGGAAGAAGTGACCAAGCACATTGTCATCCT
>CBDURC010000117.1:0-9429 GCA_965369635.1 uncultured Anaerolineales bacterium
TGACTGATGAGTCAGGCCAAGGTCTATCCAGACACTGGCTCGGCCGCGCTGCACGAGACAGAGCGACCGGTCGTCGCGGTGACGGCTCACTGTCTAGACCGTCCGGCGTATCGGGTGACCCTCACTCCTCCAGCCATCAACGCCGCCCGGCAGGTTCTCTTCCTGGTGACCGGAGCTGCTAAAGCCAAGATCGTGCGGGCCGTGTTGGAAGACCCCAAAGCACAATTTCCGGCACAGCGAATCTGTCCCACGGATGGGCAACTCACCTGGCTGGTAGATGCTGCGGCCGCCGGTCAATTGAAACGTAAGTAGAGGCATGAGGCAATGGCAAACCTGAGCAAAGCAACCACACCAGTTTCCCTGATTGTGGTGATCGCTGCGTGTCTTGTCGGACTTGGCCTTCTTGGTTCGGCTTTTATCGGTTCGGTTAAGGAGAGGGAAATGATGGATCTGACAGAGGGCGGTGCGGCCCAGGCCGCGATACCACCCATAGACGCCGCCGCGCCCATCAACACGCAAACGGCGACCTTTGCGTTGGGCTGATTCTGGGGCCCAGACTCCCGGTTCGGGAGCATCCACGGCGTGGTTCACACCCGCGTCGGATACACCGGTGGCGCGACCAAGAATCCCACCTATCACCAGCTAGGCGATCACACCGAGACGATCCAGATAGACTACGACCCGGCTCAGATTTCGTATCAGGAGCTGTTGGATGTTTTCTGGGACAGTCACAACCCCACGCGGCCGGCCTGGTCGCGGCAATACATGTCTATCGTATTTTTCCACAATGACGAGCAGAAAAGGCTGGCCATAGAAACGAGGGATCGCGAAGCGGCCCGGATCAACGGTCAGATCTACACAGAGATCGTCCCCGCCACCGAGTTCTACCTGGCCGAGGCCTACCATCAGAAGCATCAACTGCGACAGGTGCCAGACCTCATGAGAGAGTTCGAGACCATATACCCCGCCACTGACGATTTCATAAACTCCACGGCTGCGGCGCGTGTGAACGGGTACCTCGGCGGCTTTGGCACGTTTGCAGACCTGGAAGCACAGATGTGCGACCTGGGCTTGTCCCCGGCAGGAAGCGAAAAGCTGCTGAACATGGTGTATGCGTTGAACCACTGACAGGATAGCGAAGCTGGCCTGCTGCTGACCGGTGGTGGGTTGGGCTTGCGCCGCCGACAGGCTGTAGCGAATCGATAGCGCATCCTTAATCGTACGAGCGTGGCTCTGAGACCCGCGGACGGGGGGAGAGACGGATTACATCCCGTCTCCCCCCTAAATAGGAATGACGCGTGTTGTGAGTCATGAGTTTCGAGTTGTGAGTTGGGAGTTGGGAGTGAGAGGCCATTTCTTGCCCAGCCCAATACTGCAACCGCAGTTGGCCGAGATGTCATTCTGGGCGAAAGTAGGGAGGGAAGAAACTCATTCCTGGCAGGCGGTTCTTCGCCGCCATAACGAGATTCTTCGTCGCTTCGCTCCTCAGAATGACGAAGTACGGTTGTAGTGCTAAGCGTGGCTCAGTAGGAGGTAGATGGAGGGAATGAACACGGCCGAGAATCGAGGACCTCTACCTCAGTCTGCCGGCGGTGATCGGCCGGTGTGGTGTGGAGCGCGTGCTGAACTTGCCTTTGAACGAACAGGAGACGGAGGCCCTGCGCAAGTCCGCCGCAGTGTTGCGCGGCGTGTTGGATGAGTTGGAGCGTTAACGCAAGGAACGTAGGATAACAAAGATCAGAAAGGAGACGAAAATGGAAAAGGTGAAAGACCTGGTTTGTGGGATGACGATTGATCCCAGGACGGCGGCGGCTACCTCGGAGTACAAGGGGCAGACCTACTATTTCTGTGCGCGAGGATGCAAGGTTTCCTTCGACAAGGACCCTGAGAAATACACCAAGGGTGAGAAAGAGACCAAGCACGAGCATTAAGTCTATCTTTGGAGTGGCGGGCCCCGCCTGAAGCGGGGCGGGCCGCTGAGGTGGCCCGCCACCTCAATCCTGGGACTTGGCTGTGATAGGCGTGGAGGGTAGAGTAATGAACCCAAAGGATACAACGACTGAACGGGCGACCATCATCCTGCACAGCGGCGACATGGACAAGGTGTACAGCGCTCTGATCGTCGCCAACGGCGCCCTGGCCATGGGCATGGAGGTGTCCATCTACTTCACCTTCTGGGGACTGCAGCGGTTGCAGAAGGGTGGCCTGGAGAAGGGGCCGCTCTCCAAGATGCACATGCTGGGGTTGGGCAAGTGGATGATCAAGCAACGCATGAAGAAAGCCCACGTGGCCTCGCTGGAAAGATTGCTGGCCGACTTCAAGGAACTGGGCGGCAAGATCATCGCCTGCGACATGACCATGGAGATCATGGGCATTGGCCGCAAGGATTTGCGCGAGGATCTGATCGACGAGTACGGGGCCGTGGGGACCTACATCCGAGAGGCGCGCCGGTCGGCGATCACGCTTTTCATCTAGAGAAAGGCAAGAGAGGCAACGCCATGCTGGGCAAATCCCACACGATCCTCGTCGTGGATGATGAGTCGACCATCGTCAACACGGTGCAGGCGTACCTGGAGAAAGAAGGTTACACCGTCCATACGGCGTTCGACGGTCCTGCCGCGCTCAAGGCTGCCCGCGTCTTCCAGCCAGACCTCATCGTGTTGGACATCATGCTGCCCAGGCTGGACGGCATAGAGGTGCTGCGGCGCTTGCGCCAGGAATCCGACGTCTACGTCCTGATGCTCACCGCCAAGGCTGACGAGACGGACAAGATTGTGGGCCTCACCGTGGGGGCCGATGACTATCTGACCAAGCCCTTCAGCCCGCGGGAACTGGTGGCCCGGGTGAAGGCCATCCTGCGCCGGGGGCGGGGCGCCGGCGCGAGCGAGCCCGCGCTGACCTTCCGCCGTTTGCGCATTGAGCCCGACGCCCGCCGGGTCTGGAAGGACGATCATCCCATCGAACTGACCTCCATCGAGTTCGAGCTCCTGCATGTCCTGGCCCGGCATCGGGGCCGGGTGCTGAGCCGAGAACAGCTCATCGAACAGGTGTGGGGCTACGACTACTACGGAGACGAACGGGTGGTAGACGTCCACATTAGGCGCATCCGCAAGAAGTTGGAAGACGATCCGGCGCGCCCGACGCTGATCGTCACCGTACGGGGTGTCGGCTACCGCTTCGAGGCGACGCCCTGAGCCCTGTCCTGAGCCGCGTCGAAGCGCTGTCGAAGGGACGAAGCGACGAAGCCACATGAAACTACTCCAAACGCTCCAACAACGGCTGGGCTGGAAGCTCTTCCTCTCCTACCTGGTCATCATCCTGGTCGGGGTGGTGGTCATGGCCGGCACGGCCGAGTTCCACGCCCCCGCCGCCCTGGGCCACCACATCGCCCACATGGAGGCCCTGCTCGGCTACGATCCTGCCCTGGTGGCCAACCTAGAGGAAAGCTTCCACGCCGCGGTCAACGAAATCCTGGTCGTAGCGACCTTGGCCGCCTCCCTGGCGGCGGTGGCCGTGAGCACCTTCACCGCCCGGCGCATCGTGGGCCCTGTCCGAGCTATGATGCAGGCCAGCCAGCGGATCGCCGCTGGCGACTACCACGAACGGGTCCAGGTGCTCAGTCGGGATGAACTGGGCACTCTGGCACAGGCCTTCAACCGCATGGCCGAGACCTTGGAGCGAACGGAACAACGTCGGCTGGAGCTCATCGGCGATGTGGCCCACGAGCTGCGCACTCCCCTTAGCAGCGTCAGGGGCATCATGGAGGGGTTGATGGACGATGTGCTGAGCGCTGAACCGGCGACCTTCCTGCTCGTCCAGCATGAGGTCGGCCGGCTCCAGCGGCTGGTCCGCGATCTCGAAGAGCTCTCCCGCGCTGAGGCGGGCCAGATACCCCTCGACCTCCGCACTGTCACCCCGGCCGAGTTGGTCCGGGCTGCCGCCAAGCGCCTGCGGCCCCAGTTCGAGGACAAGGGCGTGAGCCTGCGCCTCGATGTTCCGACCGACCTGCCGCAGGTGCGGGCCGACCCTGGTCGCATCATCCAAGTGCTGCTCAACCTGCTGGGCAACGCCCTGCAGTACACCCCCTCCGGCGGCCAGGCGACCGTTCGGGCCTGGCGCGAAGGCCAGGAGGTGGCCATAGCGGTACAGGACACTGGCATCGGCATCCCAGCCGAACACCTGCCCCACATTTTCGACCGCTTCTACCGGGTAGACAAGTCCCGCTCCCGGACGGGCGGTGGCAGCGGCATCGGCCTGACCATCGCCAAGCACCTGGTGGAGGCCCACGGCGGGCGCATCGGGGCCAGCAGCCCCGGCCTTGGCCAGGGCAGCACCTTCACCTTCACCTTGCCCCTCACCTCCTGAGTATCTTCTCAACAAGTAGGGGCGAACCCTTGTGGTCGCCCCTTTGGGCAGGCGCAAGGCCTGCCCCTATCCCAACGTATTGAGAAGATCCCCCCCTGACCCCGAAAATCTTCATCAGATCTTCATACGCCCGTTAAGAGCCTGTCACAATTGCCTGCTATACTTCAGGCAGTACGATGGAGACAGATCCATTATCCTGTCTCTGACTGCGCACACAGTACACAGACAATACACTGGGAGATGAATAACATGATGGGTTTCGGTATGGGAGGCTTGAGCCTCATTTTCATGGTCGTTTTCTGGGTGATGATCATCGCCCTGGCCGTGTGGTTGCTGAGCAGTCTCTTCCCCCGGGCCAAGAGCACTTCGTCACCTCTGTTCACGACACAGCGCAGCGATCCATCCGAGTCGCCGCTGGAGATTCTCAAGCAGCGCTACGCTCGTGGCGAGGTTTCCAAGGCCGAGTACGAGGGAGTGCGTCGCGACTTGGAAGTATAACTCGACAGGAGGAATTCGGTGATTGCACGACGGATATGGTTACCCGCAGCGGCCCTTGCCGCATTGTTGCTGCTCGTGATGGCCTGCACGCAGGACCCCACCGCAGCGACGCCTGCAGAGTCAGGCACGCTTTCCAAGAACGTCGACGGCTACACTGATATCGGCGTGGAGCAACTGGCCGCGATGCTGGAGAACAAGGACTTCACCCTGGTCAACGTCCACATCCCCTACGAAGGGGAGATTCCGCAGACGGACATCTTCATCCCCTTCGACCAGATAGCGGATAGCCTGGACGATCTTCCGGACAAGGAAGCGACTATTGTGCTCTACTGCCGCAGCGGCGGCATGAGCACCGCAGCAGCCAAAACGCTGGTGGCGCAAGGCTACAGCGACGTCTTGGAACTGGACAGCGGGATGCGGGCCTGGGAAGCAGCCGGCTATTCGCTGCAGAGCCGTTGAGATGCAGGAGACAGAAGGAGCAGAAGTTCGCATGACCGAGCAAACAACTCGAACAACTCAAGGAAGAACGAACATGAACATGACAAGCAGGACCTGGAAACGTATCGCCCTGGTACTGGCACTGACTCTGGTGGGTGCATTGGGTATCGGCGGCTGGCTGGCCATCCGCGCCTATGCCCAGGGGCCGTGGGGGGGTTATGGTAGCTACGGGATGATGGGCCAGGGCATGATGGATGGCTGGAGTGGTGACGGCGGTGGCTACGGAATGATGGGTCTGGGTATGATGGGTAGCTCGGACTATGGCAGCCCTCAAGACTGCGGCATGATGGGCCTCTGGGGCGGCACCTACCCCGAAGGCACCGAGACCCTGACCATGGACGAGGCCAAAGCCGCCGTGGAGAGTTCCCTGACAGCCTGGAACAACGACGATCTGGAAGTGGCCGAGGTGATGGAGTTCAGCAAGCAGTTCTATGCCATCGTTCAGGAGAAGAGCACCGGTATCGGCGCCTTCGAGGTGCTGGTAGACAAGCTGACCGGCACGGTGTACCCCGAGCCCGGCCCCAACATGATGTGGAACCGGAAGTACGGCATGATGGGCGGCTACGGCACAGGGATGATGGGTGGTAGCTACGGCTACGGTGGCATGATGGGCGGTGGCCAAGGTTACGGGATAATGGGCGGCGCGACCAGCCCCGCCCCCTCGGCGACCATGCTTATTGGCGAAGCCGAGGCCGTGGAGTTGGCCCAGGAGTACCTGGACAGGGTGAGGCCCGGATACAGGGCCGACGAAGAGGCCGACGGTTTCTACGGCTACTACACCCTGCACGTCCTGACCGATGGCCAGGTGGCCGGCATGCTGAGCGTGAATGGCTACACCGGCCAGGTGTGGTACCATACTTGGCACGGCGCCTTCCTGAACATGAGTGAACACGAGTGAGTATGCCCCGTCTCCCGATGATGGGAGACGTGATGATATGATGGTGGGAGCGGTTGCATCTGCGACGGTCGTGGCTGCAAACCGCTCCCACTGGCGAGGTGAAACATGACCATTGACATGCGGCAGACGACTCTGACGCGGTCCCGCTACGACCGCCTGGCCCGGATCTACGACCCGATGGAGGCGCTGATCGAGCGGTTCGGCTTCCGCCGCTGGCGGGAACGGCTGTGGGGCCGGCTGCGGGGAGAGCACATGCACATTCTCGAAGTGGGCGTGGGTACCGGCAAGAACATGCCCTACTATCCCGCGGATGCCGAGGTAACCGCAGTGGACCTTAGCGGGAAGATGCTGGCCCAAGCTCGAGAGCGAGCGCGGCGGCTGGGCCTGGAGGTGGACCTGCGCCCGATGGACGTTCAACGCCTGGATTTCCCCGACGACAGCTTCGACGCCGCAGTAGCTACTTTTGTCTTTTGCTCAGTGCCCGATCCGGTGCTGGGGCTGCGAGAACTGGCCCGGGTGGTCAGGCCCGGTGGGCAGATCATCCTCTTGGAACATGTGCAGGCCAGACACCCCATTCTGGGCAAGATCATGGACTGGCTGAATCCGCTGGTGGTGCGGATAACGGGCGCGAACATCAATCGCCGCACAGTGCAGAACGTGCGCAAGGCTGGGCTCCCACTTCGAGAAGTGGAGGAACTCGTATCGGACGGCATCGTGAAGCTCATCGTTTCTGAAGCATCAGCCTGATCCTGAACGCTGATCCTGAACGAGAAGTCCGTCCAGGGCTCCGTTCTCAAGTCGCTGTTCGGCTACAACGGCAATCCATCGCTACTGGAGGCTGTCGCCTACGACATCTACTTCGGCGTCGTCGGCATCGTCAGTCTTCGGCGAGGCCGGACGATGGTTCTGGCAGCCGAACTTGGTTCTTGAGATCTCAACGCAAGGGAGGTGAGAAAGATGACGAAGGATCCAGTATGTGGGATGATGGTGAACCCTGAAACGGCTTCGGCCAAGGCCGAGTACCAGGGCCAAACCTACTGCTTCTGCGCCCTGGGCTGCAAGGCGGCCTTTAAGAGAGACCCTGAGAAGTACCTGAAAGCAGCCAAGGTCGGCGAACGGCACCATCACGGGCACTGAGTGGCTCTCTTTCCTGCCGGGAAGGTTCCCCGCCAGCTATCCGGCGGGGAACCCTTTCTCAGTACCCGCCGAATGGCGGGGGTGGAAACGGGCCAAGTCCATCTTATTCTCAAACGGTCGCCGTGGTATATGGAAATGCGATAGTAAAGGGGTGAACGATGAGTGCGTTACTCAACTTCCGGGCCACAGCTAGCACGCTCTTGATCGTGTTGGTGGTCAGTTATGTGCTATGCCTCGCCGGATACTTGCTGTTCGGCTGGACGATGTACGAGGCATGGATGCCGCTGCTGCCGGGCTTCACCTGGCCGCTGACGGTGAAGGGGTTCCTGGTGGGTCTGCTCTGGCTGGTCGGCTACAGCCTGTATGGGGCGATTTTCACAGTGTTGCCTTACAACTATCTTGTGCGGCGACAGGCCCCGCCACCTGCGTAGCACTGACCAGCAGGCAGTAGGATCACTGCACTCTCCCGCCTGCTGGAGCCAGCCACTTGTTCCGTACATACGACTACATACGACTCAATGTCATCAAGTTAAGCGTAGTTTAGCCCCTTGTGAGCGTCTTGTGGCGGCAAAAAACGGGCACAAGGCCCTATGCTACACCTTAACTTAATGACATTGACATACGACTACAGAGGAGTTAGAAAATGACCTTGTTTACCGTTCGTGAGGCGTGGACGCTGATCCACGGTATACTTTTCGGAGGAGGGTTCCTCCTGGCCTTCACTGGAGGACTGGCCCTGTTGTACAACCTGAAGGCCGATCTGTTGACCACGGCCGGCGCCCGTAGGCACGTGCGCTGGCTCAAACTGGCAATGCTGGTGATGGCGGGATTGAGTTGGCTGGCGGTGCTCAGCGGTACCTACATCGCCTACCCCTGGTACCGTGCCACTCCGCCGGAAGGCTTGACTGACTTGACATCGTACGCCCGCTCCTATCTCAAGGCCGACCCAAGTCTGGCGTTCTGGCACACCTTCGGCATGGAGTGGAAAGAGCACATCGCCTGGTTCGCGCCGCTGCTTGCCACGGCGGTGGCCTTTGTGGTGTGGCGCTACGGAGAGCACCTGGCCCGCGACAACCGACTGCGCCGGGCATTGATCATCCTCTTCGTCCTCGCCTTCGCCGCAGCCGGGATCGCCGGCCTGCTGGGCGCGCTGGTCACCAAAGCCGCACCTGTGTTGTGATGAATCTGTAGATATCAAGGAGGGAGTTACAATGGCAGAAATAACGCAAGAGCGAATACCCAACGGTCCCGCCGCAGCCGCCATACTCTCGGCGGGAGTGGGTTCAGCAATCATCGGCCTGATGACCACGGGGGCGGTCATCAGCGCAGGACTGAAGTCAGCTCTCAACTGGTGGAGCCCGGTGGGGTCACTGACGGGCAAGACCGGTGTGAGTGTCATCGCCTGGCTGGTCACTTGGATCATCCTGCACGTCCTTTGGAAGGACAAAGACGTGCCCCTCGTCCGCGTGCTCGTCGTGACGCTGGTGCTATTGGCGCTGGGGCTGCTGCTGACCTTCCCGCTGGTCTTCGAAGCATTCGAATAACAAGAAAACGGTCTTGGTGCTCCGGGTAGAGAATCGTGCCCATTGTGCTGGGCATGCTGCCAAACTGGGGCACACGGATCGCAGCAGGCCGGTGTGGGCCGGCGCGTTGGCGGCCGTCGTCGTCAGCGTCGCTGCTGGCCCCGCTTGGGGCGGGGCTGGTCTGGCTCTCAACGCCATGGGGGGGGCTTTGAGGGACGCGGCGAGGAGATCTTCGAAGATATGGCCATGCTGCTGGCTGCGGGGGTGCTGACCTGGATGATCTTCTGGATGCAGCGCCAGGGTCGGCAGATCCAGGCGGAACTGGAGTTGGATGTGCGCCGGGCCAGCACCACCAGCAACACGTGGCCCCGCTTGGGGCGGGGCTGGCTTTCGTGGCCGTCGTGCGCGAGGGTATCGAGACGGTACTCTTCCTGACGGCAGCCGCTTTCACTGTCACCCCTGCGCAAGCGCTGCTCGGCGGCGCGGTGGGGCTGATCGTTGCTGTGGTGC
>CBDURC010000118.1:0-9419 GCA_965369635.1 uncultured Anaerolineales bacterium
GCCCGCCAAACCTTCTCCGGCAGCAGCGGGATGCTGGGAATCAGCACGCCGGTAGCATCATAGACAGCATTGGCCACCGCTGGCGCCACGCCGTTCAGCGGAATCTCGGCCACCGACTTGACGCCGAAGGGATGGGTCGGTTCGAAAGTCTCGACGAAGATCACCTGCATCTCCGGCATCTCGTCAGAGCGGAAGATGTGATACTTGTCGAAGTCGGTGTGGATCAGCCGCCCGGCGTCGTCGAAGACCATCTCCTCGCACAGCGCGTAGCCCAGCGCCTGGGTCATACCCCCTTCCACCTGGCCGCTGGCCGTGGCCGGATTGACGATGATGCCGCAGTCGAGGGCCATCACCAGCTTGTCCACCGTCACCTGGCCCGTCTCGGTATCCACGGTGACCTCGGCGAATTGGGCAGCGAACGGCGGCGGGCTATCCGGGCTGACCCAAGAGCCGCTGCCCATGATCTGGTGCTGCTGTTCGTGGTGCAGTGAGTTGAGGGCGATCTCGGCGAAGGTGATGCTGCGTCCATCGGCCGCCCAGGCGCACCGCTCCTCCAGCGTGATCTGGTAAGGTTCCAGAGCCACTCCTTGCTCGCTCAACAAACGGGCCGCCACCTCCCGCATCTGCTCCGCCACCTGCTGTGCGGCGCGCACCACAGCAGCGCCGCTGATGTAGGTCGTGCTGGAGGCGTAGGCCCCCTTGTCGAAGGGGGTGAAGTCGGTGTCCGAGGAATAGGTGACAAAGTCCTCCGGCGGGCAACCCAGCACCTCGGCGGCCATCTGCGCCAGAACGGTGTCGGAGCCGGTGCCCAGATCGGTGGCCCCCACCAACAGGTTGAAGCTGCCGTCGTCATTCATCTTGATGCTGGCCGCGCCCATGTCCAGGTTGGGGATGGCCGTGCCCTGCATGACCAGGGCCACGCCCATGCCTTTGAGCAGGGGAGCGGAGGAGCGGAGGAGTGGAGGAGCAGCCTGTCTCCCCTGCTCCTCTGCGGTCTTGCTCCTCTGCCATTCATGCCAGCCAATCGCCTCTGCCCCCACCCGCACACATTCTTCTAGCGCACAGGTACGGATGATCTCCCCATGCGCCTCCCGTCCCTCGCTCCACACCTTGCTCATGGGATGCTCGGCGCCTGGCCTGATGGCGTTCTGGAGGCGGAATTGCAGCGGGTCGAGCCCCAACTCGTGGGCCATGCGCTCCATGTGTGTCTCCAGAGCGAAGAAACCTTGCGGCACCCCATAGCCGCGGTAGGCACCCGACGTCGGCAGGTTTGTATACACAATGTCGGCGTGGAAGCGAATGTTGGGCACATCGTAGAGCGACATGGCCTTGTGCCCCGTATTGCCGGTGACAGTCAAAGCGTGGTTGCCATAGGCACCGGTATCGGAAAGGACCAGCATCTCGTTGGCCACGATAGTGCCATCGGCCATCACGCCCGTGCGCATCCTGAAGTGCATGGGGTGACGTAACGTCGAGGAGACGAACTGCTCCTCGCGTGTGTATTCCATGCGCACCGGGTGGCCGGTGGCGATGGTCAGGTGAGCGCAGATGTCCTCCAGCATCACCTCCTGCTTGTTGCCAAACGCTCCTCCAACGCGGGGCTTGATGACCCGAATGCGCTTGATGGGCAGTCCCAGCACGGGAGCCAACATGCGCCGGACGTGAAAGGGCACCTGCGTGCTGGTGCGGATGACCAGCCGGTCGTCCTCGTCCCAATAGGTGATGCAGACAAAGGGTTCAATGGGGGCCGCCTGCACCCGCTGCACGCTATACTCCCCCTCGAAGACGTGATCCGCCTCCTGCATGGCCGCGTCCACGTCCCCCAGGTCAATGCGGATAGCTGCTGCCAGGTTGCGGCTGGGATCGCATTCATCAAAGGGGACATACTCCGGCTCGTCGTGGATGATGGGGACGTCAGCACCGGCAGGACCGCCCGCATCGGGAAGAAAGGCCGCGGCCACGGGGGAGCGGCGGCCGGGAGGCTGGGCTTCCCGCGGGTCGAGGATAGCAGGCAGCAGTTCGTATTCCACCTCGATCAGCTCCAGCGCTCGCTGGGCGATCTCCTCCGTCTCAGCGGCCACAGCAGCCACGCGGTCGCCGACGAAGCGCACCTTCTTGTCCAGACTGAAGAAGTCGAGCGGCCCAGGAATAGGATCCGACTGTCCCGCGGTACTGTGCACGACGCGGGGAACATCCTCCCACGTGAGCACGGCGTGCACGCCGGGCAGCGCCCGCGCATTGGATGCCTCAATGCGCGTGATGCGCGCGTGGGCATGAGGCGAATGCAGGAGCTTGCCCACCAGCAAACCCCGCATCTCCACGTCAGCGGCGAAGGCGGGCTTGCCCAACGACAGCTTGACGGCATCCACTTTCACTTCCGGCCGGCCCACATACCTCGTCTCGGGGCGGGTCTCCTGGGCGACGCGCACCTCCAACTTCGTCGAGGTGACAGTCAGCGGGTAGGGCTCCGTAGTCGGAGGCGCGGTGGCGGCCGGCTCCGGAGGTGCAAGCGGTGGCCCCACTTCCTCTGGGGGCCTGAAGAGGCCAGGCGGCGCAGCGAGAGGAGCCTTCAGCTCGATGGTCTTCTCGCCCCGCATCTCGGCAGCGGCGTCGAGCACCGCCTGCACAGGCTTGACGTAACCAGTGCAGCGGCAGAGCGTACCGGAGAGCGCGTCCCGCACCTCGGCCACGCTGGGACTGGGGTTGCCATCCAGAAGCGCCTTGGCGGCCAGGATCATGGCCGGCGTGCAGTAGCCGCACTGGATGGCGCCATTGGCGGCGAAACCTTTCTGCAGCGGATGCAAATCCCGCGTCGGCTTCCAGCCCTTTTCGGGATACTCTCCCAACGCTTCGATGGTGGTGATCTTGTGCCCTTCGGCCTGTGCCGCCAGCATGACGCAGGAGGCCACCGGGCAGCCATCAAGCAGCACGGTGCAGGCACCGCATTCCCCCGTCTCGCAGCCATGCTTGACGCCGAAGATGCCGTGCCGCCGCAGCGCGGCGAGCAGCGTCTCATTTGGCGTGACGTCCCAGTTCTGTTCTTCGTCATTCAGTGAGAAGCGAATCTGCATCTTGGCAACTCCCTCTCTGGACAAGGTGGTCATCGTCTGCCAAAAACGACCACGAAGTAAGCCTGTCCGGCATGAGTCGGGTGTGGCGCTCTGCCCATGCCAAAGTCGCTATAGGCCACGCCCAACATCGTACGGTGATGGATCCCGCTGTCCCACCACCAGCCAAACGCCGTCTCCGCCCCCCCTGCTACGCAGGCAATGATCTCGCCGCGGTATGTTGGCTCGTAGCCGGCACGCTCCATCCTCGTGACCACGTCTGACCCATCGGAGCCGGTATGGCTGACAAACCCGTGGTCTGCCATGTCCTTGGCATGTATCCCAGCGGCCTGCGCCAGTTGCGGTGACCAGATCAGTTCAGCCAGCGCTGCTTCGATTCGGGCCTGGTTGATGAGGTTGGCCAATTCTACCAGAGCCGGGTCTGCCGGGCCTCCTTGCGCAGCGATGCGGGACGTGGCCGTCGGCGCAGGTGATGTCGGCGTCTCGGTGGGCGTCGGCGTTGCCATTTCCACAGGCAGCAGCTCTGTCGGCAGCACACGAGTGGCCGTCGGCGCAGGGGTCTCGGTCACCGTGGCCTTTGGCGTCGCAGGTGGAAGTGTTTCCGCCATCGGCACTGTCGGTGTACGGCTCTCAACAGGGGTTGTGGTTCCACTGTGCGCCGCAGGCGATGCTTTGGGCATCGCACCTGTGATCAAGGGCCTTGAAGTCCGGTCAGGCATCGGCCCACTCCCGATCAGCCCCACAGCGATGATCGCCATCACCACGCCGACTGTTCCTGCAAGTCTGATGACCGCTGGATAACGGTTCGCTGGACGCATCTGCCGTCAGCCTACCTGGACTATGCCAGGCCTGCCGACGCCTCCTGCATCGCTCTGGCACTCAGCACACCGGCCATGGCCTTCCGATACGCCGCGCTACCGCGGAAGTCACTTGTGGGATCGACGAGCTCGGAGACCTTCTCGGCAGCGGCCTCGATCAACTCCGAGTTCACCGCTTGACCGGCCAGCATGACCTCGACTTTGGGCAGCCGCACCGGCGTCTCGGAAACGCCCCCTAGCGCCAGCCGAGCGGTGGTACACATTCCACTGCCAAAGCTCAGTACCGCCGCCGCACAGACGATGGGCGCATCAGCAGGTGTGCGCGCAACGCGCTGCACCGCCGCGCCTGTGTGGCCCGGCGGCGAACTGAGTGCGACTTCCGTGATCAGGCCACGCTCGGCCAGCAACTCATCCCTTCGGGTCAGAAACTCGGCCAACGACAGGCGGATGGTGTCTGATGTGCAGATGGTAACGTGCGCGTCGCAGGCTAGAAGCACCACCAGCAGCTCGTCGGCAGGGTCGGCCACTGCTACCGCCCCGCCAATGGTGGCCTGATTGCGCAGCACGCTATCCGCGGAGCGATGCGCCGCTTCAGCGATGATGCCATCGTAGACGCGACGCACGGCATCCGAACGGCTCACATCCGCCAGTGTAGCCATGGCTCCTATCAGCACAGACTGCGAGTCCAGGTCCATCTTCACGTAACGCAGTCCCAGGTTCTGCAAGTCCACAACCGCTTCTACGTTGCGATCTTCAGAACCGATCAGGGTGCTGCCCCCGGCCAGGGGCACGGTGCGGGGTCGTAGGCGGCGGAGCAGTCGTAGCGCCTCCTGCAGATCATGGGGATGGTGATACTGTCTGAGGTTGATCAGCATGGCTTCCTCCTCGATGGCCGTGGTCAAGCAGACGCATTATACCAGAGACCCTCAGGGTTTCCAAAACCCTGAGGGTCTCTTTGGGCAGAGGGGCCGATTGGTGTATAATGAAACTCAGTATAGGTTTCAGGTTCCAGATTAAGCAAATGGGTACACAAGGGGCATCCCCCGTCCTTTGTCTACCTGTTTCCTTGTCTACTTGTCTACTCCCTATGAGGTGTTTCTGCCCATGTTTCGTAGCATCTTGAGCAAAGTCATTGGTGACCCGAACGAGAGAGAGATTCAGGGCTTGCAGCCCTTGGTGGATGAGATCAACGGACTGGAGCCGGAGATGCAGGCCCTCTCCGACGTCCAGCTTCGCGCCCTGACGGACGAACTCAAAGCCATCATCGCCGAGCGTACGGCCGATCTGCGCGCCCGCGTGGCGGAGAAGCGAGCGGCCTGGGAACAGGAGCGAGACGAAGATCGCCAACTGCGACTGCGAACGCAGTTCGAGCAGTTGGATGCCCAGCTTAAAACGAAGGAGATGGAGATCCTGGACGAGTTGCTGCCCCGCGCCTATGCTGCCGTGCGCGAGGCCGCCTGCCGCACCATCGGCCTGCGCCACTACGACGTGCAACTCGTCGGCGGCATCGTGCTGCACCAGAGCAAGATCGCCGAGATGAAGACGGGCGAAGGCAAGACTCTGGTGGCCACGCTTGCCCTCTACCTTAACGCGCTGGTGGGGCGGGGAGCGCACCTGGTCACCCCCAACGACTACCTCTCCAAGTTCGGCGTGCAGTGGATGGGTCCTATCTACCACTTGCTGGGTCTGGAGGTGGGAGTGATTCAGTCGGGGGCAGCAGACCCCCGCCTGGGATCCTTCCTATTCGACCCCGACTATCCCGCAGCCGACGACCGCTACCAGCATCTGCGGGCCGTGCAGCGGCGGGAAGCGTACAACGCCGACATCACCTACGGCACCAACAACGAGTTCGGATTCGACTATCTGCGGGACAACATGGTGGTGGACCTGAAGCAGCGCGTGCAGAGGGAGCTGTACTACGCCATCGTGGACGAGGTGGACAACATCCTCATTGACGAGGCGCGCACGCCGCTCATCATCTCCGGCGCCGCCGAGGAGTCGGCCGACCACTACCGCACCTTCGCCAGGCTGGTGCCTAGCCTGCGCCTCGGCAGCGAAGAGGATGAGAGCGGCGACTACATCGTGGACGAAAAGGCGCGGGTGGCCACGCTCACCGAGCAGGGCATCGCCAAAATCGAGCGTTCGCTGGGCATCGACAACCTCTACTCCTCCGAGAACTTCCACCTGACCCCATATATGGACAATGCCCTGCGTGCTCATGCGCTGTACAGGCGAGACCGGAACTACATCGTCAAGGACGGCGAGGTGATCATCGTGGACGAGTTCACCGGCCGCCTGATGCACGGCCGCCGCTATTCCGAGGGGCTGCACCAGGCTATTGAGGCCAAGGAGGGGGTGCGGGTACAACGGGAGAGCCTGACGATGGCCACCATCACTTTCCAGAACTACTTCCGCATGTACCACCGGCTGGCAGGCATGACCGGCACGGCAGCCACGGAAGCCGAGGAGTTCGGCAAGATCTACGACCTGGACGTGACGGTCATCCCCACGCACCTGCCGCTGATCCGCGACCCCTACCCTGACGTGGTGTACAAGACCCAGCGGGCCAAGTTCCGGGCCATCGTTGCAGAGATCGAAGAGTTGTACCGCATAGGGCGGCCGGTGCTGGTGGGCACCATCGCCATCGAAACCTCCGAATACCTTTCGGGCCTGCTCAAGCGAAGAGGCATTCCCCACCAGGTACTCAACGCCAAACACCACGAAAAGGAAGCGCACATCATCGCCCAGGCCGGGCACTCCAGCGCGGTGACCATCGCCACCAACATGGCCGGCCGCGGCGTGGACATCCTGCTGGGAGGCCATCCGGAGGGACAGACCCGCGAGCGGCTGCGGAGGCAGGGATACGATCTGATGGCCCTCGAGCCAGAGGTGTGGGAGGAGGCGCTGACCAAGACCAGATCGGAATGCGAGCAAGACAAGCAGAAAGTGCTCAGTCTGGGCGGCCTGCACGTGCTGGGCACCGAGCGGCACGAAGCGCGGCGCATTGACAACCAGTTGCGCGGCCGCTCCGGCCGCCAGGGAGACCCGGGCTCCTCCCGATTCTATGTCTCGCTGGAAGATGACCTCATGCGCCGTTTCGGCGGGCAGAGCGTGGCCAACATCATGGACCGCCTCGGCCTGGAGGAAGACATCCCCATCGAGCACAATCTGGTGTCCAAGTCCATCGAGAGCGCCCAGAAACGGGTGGAGGGACACAACTTCGATATCCGCAAGCACGTCCTCGAGTACGACGACGTGGTCAACCAGCAACGGGAGGTCATCTACGCGCAGCGGCGCAAGATCCTCAGCGAACCGACGATGAAACCCACCGTGCTGCGCATGGTCGAGGAGGAACTGGTTGGCCTGGTCAACAGTTTCACCGCCTCTCAGGACAGGGAGGAGTGGGACCTGAAGGCCCTGGCCGGCGTTGTGACGCCCATCCTCCCGCCGGACACGCTGCCACGTAACATCGCTACCACCTGGGCGGAGCTCTCCAACGACCTAATCATCTCCGATCTCACCGACCGCTCTCACGCGGCCTACGATCAGCGAGAAGCACAGTTGGGCAGCGAGGAGATGCGCCGCGTCGAGCGGCTGGTCATGTTGCGGGCCGTGGACAACCGCTGGGTGCGCCACCTGACCGATCTCGACGTACTGCGGGAAGGCATTGGCCTGCGTGCCTATGGGCAGCAGGACCCGCTGGTGGCCTACAAGCGCGAGGCGCACGAGATGTACCTGGACCTGCTTGGCGACATCCAGCATGACGTCGTGCACGCCATCTATCATGCTGTATTGGTGCGGCAACCGGTCCGTCCGATGCGCGCCGTGCGCCCCGGCTTCGACGGACGTGCCGCGCCGCAGCCTGCCCGATCAGCCGATGCGCGCCCGGGACGCAATGATCCTTGCTGGTGCGGCAGCGGCAAGAAGTACAAGTACTGTCACATGCGTCAGGACATGCAACGGGAAGGGTCCCCGTCGGCCCAGCAACAGAAGGCGGGCGCCCCGGCTGCTCGAACGTCCCGGAGCAGAACAAAACGCCGCAAGCGACGCAAGCGGCGTTAGGAACTCGGCGGCAGCACCGACAACGCGGGAAGGGCAATCATCGCTCAAGGGTTCAGATAACCCCGCGCATCCTCAACATGCTGACCATTGGGCGCCATCTGCAGGTAGAGGTCGAACTTCTGTCGCGCCTCCTCTTGCTTCCCCTGGTCCCAAAGTACCTCACCCAGATCGAAGTAGATGTCGGGTATACTGGGAGCCATTTTCTGAGCGCGCTCGTAGGCCTTTTGAGCAGCAGCCAGCGAGCCCCGCTCCCGTAGCAGGTCTCCCATGGCCTTGTGCACCAGCGGTTCCGACTGATCCGTCATCATGGCCAGAAAAGCGGCCTCTTCCGCTTTGTCCAGATCGCCCAATGCCTGATACACAGCGGCGCGCTGCACGTGCAGGAGCACCAGTTCAGATCTGTCCAGTCCCCCGACGCTGGCGTTGACCTGAAGCGCCTGCTTGTAGGCCTTCAGCGCTGCCTCCGGCTGGCTCGTTGTCGCCAACTGATTCCCTAGCTCCACCCACCGCTTTGCAGGCAACGGTTCGCCCTCTTCCAGAACACGCAATGCCTTGTCAATCTGCCCTGCAGCGAACAGTGCCTCGCTCAGATCGTTCCGAACGATGTCAGGGTCAGGCAAGTAACGCTGCGCCTGTTCCAGCGCGGCGACTGCCTCCTCTGGCTGTCCGCGGTTCAGGTAGAGCGCACCCAACAGGGCATGAGCAGGGCCAAACGAAGGATCGCGGCTTAGGACCTCTTGCTCTATCGCCTCTGTGGCCTCCTCAAGACGCCCCTGGGAGGCCAATGCCGCCGCCAGGTTCGTCCAGTACAGGGTGTTCTCAGGCTGCAGGGCCAACGCTTGACGAAACGCCGTCTCCGCTCCAGCCACCTGACCGGTGTTCAACAGCGCGCTGCCAGCGTTGTTGTATGCGCTGGCATCATCAGGGTTTAACGCCCGCGCCTGATCAGCATACTCCAGCGCCAACGTCCAGTCGCCGTTGTCCAATGCCACACGAGAGAGATTGGTGTAGGGTAAGCTGGAGTCCGGCGCCCGCGCGGACGCCCATTCCCACAGCGAATGGTCGTCCCGCCAGTGAGGCACGACACTCAGCGTGGTCACCAGGCAGGCAGTCAAGAAGGTTAAGCCAACCACTCCGATCGCGGGCAGCAGCCAGCGGCGATCCGCTGTCGTTGCCCATGACGCCAGACGTCTCATCAGCGGCAACACTGTAGCGCCTAACGCCAGGACGAAGAGAAACGACGGCAGGTACAAGAAGCGCTCGGCAACGATGGCCCCACCTCGCAGCTCCAGCGGCAGAATATTGACCACCGGCAACAGGCTGATAGCGAACGCCAGCCACAGCCAGGCGGCTCGTTTGCGCCGCAGCAGTGTCCAAATCAACGAAGCCAGCAGACCCAGCGCCACACCCAGTTCGACCCAGGCCAGCGGATCGGTCCGGGGCACGGGAAGCGTGCTGAAATGGATCGGCG
>CBDURC010000119.1:0-9404 GCA_965369635.1 uncultured Anaerolineales bacterium
GTGATGGTGGGTCTATCGCCGGCGAACATGCGTGCCCGGCTTCTGCCGAAGGAGATGGCCTGATTGTTGGCCCCTTGGGCCTGACGTATCAGAATGAAAACGAGAAGGCCAGCGAAAAGGAGGGGAACAATGCTGATGGCCAGCGATACCCATCTGGACGCAGCGCCGGGAGGATTCACCTCCAGCTCGAAATCACCCAACCGTTCCTCAGGCACACCCAGCGCCAGCAGCGTCTCGGGCAGGCTCGTGCCGGGCTCCTTGCGCGAGACCACAACCGTTTCGCTGCGCGTGCGTTGGATCAGCAACCGGTCGTCTTCCGTGATGACGATGGAAGCGATATCCCCCGCAGCCGCCCACTTGGCGACGGTGGTGATGTCCACCTGTTCGGGCTGTTCAAAAGAGGGGAATACATTGAGAGCAAGCGCCGCAGCAGCGACGAGAATCAGCAGATAAACAAATCCATTTCTTCGCCAGTTAGAACTCACGTTAACCTCCAGGTCGGTAGATTCGTAGGCGGTAGATTGGGAAACTGGTACGTGAATAGGCAGCTTGCACCAATCTACCAATGTACTGATCTACCTACCGGTTACCAGTTTGGGCACATTATACCAGAGACTTCCACCATGCGCCACTTGCGGGTATTGCTCTCTAATACTCCTCACGTCCCATGACCATCAGCGCCAGCGCCAGTGCCTCGCCCGCCTCCTCCAATCGCTCCGCCGAGATGCTCTCCAGCGTATCGGCCGACCGATGGCTGGTCTCCTCCCAGCCCACCATGCTCAGGGTGATGTTGGGCGCTTCGTCGGCGCTGTCGAAAGCGCTGCCCTCGTCAAAGACCAGATTCATATCCAGCCGCTCGGTACCGCGTTGCGTGCGCACCTTCACCTTCTGAGTTGCATCCTCAAAGACGCGGATCAGCCGCTGGCTGCCGCCCGCCGACAACTCCAGCGTTGGCTCCGTACCCTGACCCAGGCCGCGTAGATAGACCACTGCCTGGAGCTTGTACGAACTGGCAAAGCCTCTCTTAGCCTGCAGGAACCCGGTCGCCTCCATCTGCCGGCCATACGCCAGTCCGTGAGGTGAGCCTTCGCCGGCGTAGGCCACGAACAGGAAGGTCCGGTAGGGCGCATACTCCTGCTCCTGCAGCGTGCGGATGGCCTCCAGCATCACGGCCACGCCGCTGGCGTTGTCGTTGGCACCCGGATATGCGCTGCCGGCCGGATCGGTGCCCGTGCCGTCGTACTGGGCCAGCACCATGATCAACTGATCGTCCATCTGGGCAGAAGCAGGACCGCCTTGAATATGCCCCCTGGTGCCGGGCAGATGGCCGATGACGTGACGCACTGGCATCTTCTCATGTGCGGTTCCTGTGATCTCCAGGGAGACGTCAAGACCCGTCGGCAGCACAGCAACTTCATCCTGCCCCAGAGTCTCCTCCGTCTTACGCAGGCTTTGCACTGTCTGCTCGGTGCCCGCCAGCAGCCGGTTGGCCACTTCCTCGGTGATCCAGAAAACCGGTGTTTCGTAGCCAACCGTACGTCCAGTGCCCCACATCTGGTACGTCGGATCGCGGCTGGGCATCACCTCTCGTCGCTCCAACCTGGCATCGTCATCGGAGACGATGAGCATGCCTTGCTGTGGTTGTTCTCCCACGAGATAGCGCAAGTGTTCTTCCGAAAGCAGCAGCAACACGTCGCTGGCTGTGTCCAGTCTCTCCAATACAGGGTAGCTGGGGCCAAAGTACTGGCCTCGCCCCAGCAACGGGCCCAGGCCAACCCAGCGCACTTGGCCCGCCGTCTGGCCTAGATTGCTATACTCCCCCACGTACTCGGCGAAATCCTGGCGATAGATTGGCGGCGGACCGCCCTCGTGCAGCGTCAGCTTGGGCACTGCGTCCAGCGTTGTGTAGTTGTAGGGCCTGGTCTGGAAGTAGGTAAGCGCTTCGCCGGCGGCCTGCAAGCCCAAGGCCTCGAATTGTGCAGCGATATACTCCGCAGCCGCATCCTGGCCAAGTGAGCCCGGTCCACGTCCCTCCAACGCAGGATCCGTCAACACCTGCACGTGCGCCAGCGCCCTCTGACCGTCGAAGGCCTCCACATACTGCCGGTAGTAGGTGCTGGGTCCCACGTAGCGTCCCGCCCACTGAATCCCCAGGACGAAGACCAAGCCCGCCACCACCGTGGTGCGGTTGATCACCCGCGTGAACCCCACCCCCACCCGATCGATCATGCGCCGCAGCCCCTCACCGAAGAGGTTGAAGGCCAGGATAGCAAAGGCAAAGGCCAACGAAGGATAGATCGCCGTCCAGGGCCAGGAGCGCGCCCCCAATCGCACGTTCGAAAGCATCGCTCCCCACTCCGGCACGTCCGAGTAGTGGTAGGGCGCTGCACCGATGGCCAACTCAGCAAAGGTGCCACCGCCGATGAAGATGTCGATGAAGCCCAACTCGGCCAGCAGCATCAGCACTGCCCCCATCTCCAGTGCCGAGAGCACGATCAGCGCTGAGACCAGGTTGGGCAGAACGTGACGATACAGGATCTGCACCGTGCGCAAGCCCACCGCCTTCGCACTCTCGATGAACAACTGCGGGCGGATGGTGATTACCTCACTGCGCACGTACTGCATCACCTCGCCCCAGCCCACGAAGCAGAAGGCGATGATAAAGGTGGAGACTCCCTCGCGTATGCCCAGCGCCAGGATGAGGATCATGGTCAGCAGCAGCGCAGGGAAGGGAGCAACGATCTCCGAGAGGCCCACGATCAACCGGTCGATCGTGGAGCCGGCGTTCCAGCCTGCCGCAGCGCCGAGGAAAAAGCCCACAGCCATGCGGGCCAGAACGATGACCACGGACATGGACAGGGTGCGCCGTGCCCCGACCAGCACCAGGCTCATGATGTCCCGCCCGATCACGTCTGTACCCCAGGGATATACCTCGGATGGGGCAAACGGTGGCACACTCAGTTTGCCGTCAATGATGGTCAACCCCTGGGTGACGTAGGGGCTATGCGGCGCAAGCTGCGTGCCCAAGAAGACGACCATCAGCAGCACCAGCAGCAGCAACGCACCTAACGAGAACGATAGGTTGCCCACTGTAGCTTGCACCCAGGCGCGGCGCCGCTCGGCACGGCGATCCGCCTCGGTCACCTCGTAGTACTGTCCCTCGGCGATGCGTTGTTGCAGCAGGGCGCGGAACCGCTCATTTTCCTCCCGTGATGCCGCATCCCGATCCCTGATCCCCCTGGCCAGCCCGCGCAGACTGTCGCGCACGGCGGCGAACAAGCTGCGGCGCCGGACACGACTCACTATCTCCTGTTCGCCAACGCGGGGATCAATGCGACCATACGTGGCTTCCAACAGCAGGTTGACCAAAATGAACAACCCGCCCAGACACAGCAGCAGGATGACCGTCAGATTGTCATCCTGGCGGGCGATGGACCTCAGCAGATTGAAACCAATCCCCGTCCAGTTGAAGAACCGCTCCACCACCGGCAGGCTACTGAGGCCAAAACGCAGCGAGGTCAAGAGCACAGTGAGAATGGGGATGGCCGCGTTGCGGTAGACGTGCCGCCGCCAAACCGAGCGCCGCGACAACCCCTTGCTGTGTGCCGTGCGCACGTAGTCCTGATCCAGCACCTCACTCAGAGAGATGAAGGTGACGCGGGCAATCTGGGCCATGGGGCGGGTGGCCAGCACCAGCGCCGGCAGCACGATGTGCGCATCCCAGCCGAAGCCGCCCACCGGCAGCGGTGCCTTGCCGCCGAAGGTGCGCACCCACTTGATCATAGCCATCTGCAGCAACAGGGCCACGAAGAAGCTGGGCAGGGACATCCCCGCCAGAGAGCCGATGAGGGTGATCAACGAGGCGTTGGAATGGCGGCGGCGGGCCGACCAGGCTCCCAGGGGCACACCCAGCAGGACGGCGGCGGCGAGAGAGGCGGCCAGGAGCCCCAGGCTCTTGCTGACCGTGGGCCAGAGCACCTCAGCGACGGGGATCTCCCGCGCCCCGCGGCTGGCGGAGAGGGTCATGCCCAACTCACCTTGGGCCAATTGGGCGAGGTAACGACCACCGGCGGTCAGGCCGTGGCGCAGGGCCTCGCCCAGTTCGGCGCCTCGGGCCATTTCCAGGCCGAAGAAGCAGAGGTAGACGATAGCCAGCAACACCAGGGCGGCGAAGCCGAGCCGTTGCAAGAAGCGCAGGATGCCGCTCAAGGCGCTGCCCGTCGAGCCTGGCCGCCGGCCTGTACGTTCGCTAGATGACTGTTTCTCGGTCCAGGGATCGGGGGCATAACTCTCCGCGGCTACCGACACATCAGCTCCACCTCAGTCTTCAAACAGGTTCACGGTAATGGCAGAAGTCCCCAGTGCTGACATCTGGCCTCGTGACGTCCATTCCTTACCACAAGGCACAGGACAGGTAGGTTCAACCCAGCGCAACGTCATTCCCTACCCCGTTCCGAACTGGCGGTCGCCCGCATCGCCCAATCCTGGCACGATGAAGCCGACATCGTTCAGCCGTTCGTCCACGGCAGCCACGTGGATGGGCACATCAGGATGGGCGGTAGTCAGCGCCTTGATCCCCTCAGGAGCGGCGATGACGCCCACGAACTTGATGCGCCGTGCCCCCCATCTCTTGAGGACATCCACTGTCGCCACCGCCGAACCGCCGGTGGCCAGCATGGGATCCAGGATCAGGCAGACTTGCACGGTGGGGTGCACGGGCAGCTTGTTGTAGTATTCTACGGGGCGCAGCGTGCGCTCGTCCCGATATAGACCGATGTGCCACACCTGCGCACCGGGCATCATCTCCCAAAAGCCTTCTACCATGCCCAGGCCAGACCGTAGCACGGGAATCAGCCCGATGTTTTCCGTCAGCCGGTGACCCTCGGCCGCGCCCATGGGGGTGCTGACCCTGGCCTCTTCCAGGCCCAGATCGGCGGTGGCCTCATAGGCCAGCAAGATGGCGAGCTCGCGGATCAGCTCGCGGAACTGCTTGTGATCGGTGCCCTTGTCCCGCAGCAAGGTCAGCTTGTGTCGGATCAGCGGGTGATTGGAAACGTGTACCTGCTCCATAATGTAATGTTCCCTCCATGATAATGGATGATGTCAACACGCGAAAAAGGGGGCGACGCTCCCCAGTACATCGCCGTCCCCCACATCCTCCCTTTGATCGCGTCCGAGTTCCTCCAGATCGGGTTTGTCAGTGCGTATACTTGCCATGCCCCTCAGGTGCTGCCGTTTCTTGTGTCCCGTGCTACCTTCGGCCTATTCTGGGACGCATGATACCCCGGCGCAAGACACGTTCCATATCGGCCTGGCATTTGACGCAGAGCGTAGCTTCAGGTCGCACCTCCAGCCGCTCGGGCGGAATGGGCTCCCCGCACCGTTCGCAGATGCCGTACGTCCCGCGCTTGATGGCTCGCAACGCACTCTCTACGGAGAGCATCTCACCCTCAAGCGCGGCGATCAATGTGAGGTTCTTCTCCCGCTCGTAGACCTCAGGGTCACCCTCTTCTGGATCAGTATCTACTTCGATCCGAACAGCTTCGCGCAGACCCTGCAATCGAGCTCGGATTCGCTGCCGTTCCACTTCCAGTATCTCTCGTTGCGACGTCTGATTCTTCGTGCCCATCAGACTGCCTCCTGATCAGGGAATAGTCAGCTCTGGTCTCCAAAAGTGCACAGCCCGAAGGTCCGATTCTGCCCTCTTGGAAGGTGGATGTACCGATGACAGCATTGCGCCATCTTGTAGCATACTTCTCGGATTCTGTCAAAGACGGAGTCTGGCCTTGCATAGCGAAGCGGGGAGTGCTCACCTCCATCAGGCCTGTGGGTGTCACTGTGAGATTTGACAATCTTCCCGTTATGGCTATACTGAAATCGCTCTTGGGGCTGTAGCTCAGTTGGGAGAGCGCATCAATCGCACTGATGAGGTCAGGGGTTCGAGTCCCCTCAGCTCCACCACTGGGAACAGCTCAGCCAGGGAAGTACGTGAATAGTCTGCGTGGGGCCGTGGCGCAGTTGGGAGCGCGCCTGAATGGCATTCAGGAGGTCGCGGGTTCGAATCCCGCCGGCTCCACCTTGATAATCGAAAGGCGATGATCGGGAGTAGTAGGCCAGCTCCCCAGCGAGCGGGGAAAGACCAGGTGGAAGCCCCGCATGGCGGAGAACGGAGCCCGCCCCAAGGCCCAACTCGCCCAGGAGCCAACTGGCTGATGGCGGATAGCCGGTAGCATATGGCTAATGGCTTTCCGCAGCAGGTTAGTTCGGGTAAGCCCGTTACAGCGAACGAGTGGGTAGATGACAGCGAAGGGTGTGAACCTGCGCGTCATCTGCCAATCAGGGTGGTACCACGGAGGCCCCTTCGTCCCTGACGAGGGGGCTTCTTTCGTCAGAAGTGCAACATTGGAGTGACCAATGACCGCATCTCAGAATCCAGGTATCGAGACCTTCGTCCACTGGGCCGAGGTCGAGCCGGTGGAGATGCTGCCGGGGCTAGATCGCCGCACGCTGGGCTGCGGCGAACGGACGATGGTCGCCGAATTCCGCGCCCGGCCTGGCGTGGAAGTGCCGCTCCACACCCATCCGCACGAGCAGGTCGGCTATGTCGTCTCCGGCCAGATAGAGCTGACCATCGGGAGCAACACGGCGCGCTGCGGCCCCGGCGATAGCTACACCATCCCTGGCGGCGTGCCACACGGCGCTCGCTTCCTGAGCGAGTGCGTGGTCATTGACTGCTTCAGCCCGCCGCGTGAGGATTATCAGAGGGCAATGGGAACTTCGAGGAAGAGAAGAGAGGTGCATCATGGCTGACAAATACGATCCCCAGGAAATCGAGCCCAAGTGGCAGAAACAGTGGGAAGCCGATGGGCTGTACATCGCGCAGGAAGACCCCGACAAGCCCAAGTGGTACTTGCTGACCATGCTCCCCTACACGTCCGGCGACGTGCACGTCGGCCACTGGTACCCGATGACCCCTTCGGACGCCGCAGCCCGCTACAAGCGGATGCGGGGCTACAACGTCTTCTTTCCCATCGGCTTCGACGCCTTCGGGTTGCCTGCCGAGAACGCGGCCATCAAACGGGACATTCACCCCCATATCTGGACGATGTCCAACATCGAGAACATGCGCCGCCAGATCCGCTCGATGGGCGCCATGTGGGCCTGGGATCAAGAGGCGATCACCTGCCTGCCCGAGTACTACAAGTGGACGCAGTGGTTCTTCCTGAAGTTCTACGAGATGGGGTTGGCCTACTGGGATACCGCGCTGGTGGACTTCTGCCCCCACTGCGATACGGTCCTGGCGCGGGAGCAGGTGTGGGGCGAAGACCGTCACTGCGAGCGCTGCAAGACGCCAGTGATCAAGAAGAACGTCCCGCACTGGAAGTTCCGCATCACCAAGTACGCCGATGAACTGTTGGACTTCTCTCAGATCGACTGGCCGCAGCCAGTGCGGGTCATGCAGACCAACTGGATCGGCCGCAGCGAGGGGGCTGAGGTGGTCTTCACATCGGAGGAGGGAGACGACATCCCCGTCTTCACCACCCGTCCCGACACGCTGTGGGGGGCGACCTTCATGGTGCTGTCCCCTGAGCACCCCCTGGTAGCCAAGCTGACCAGCGAGGAGCGCCGGGAAGCGGTTGAAGCGTACCAAGCCCAGGCAGCGCGCCTGGACGAAATCGCCCGCACCGCCGTGGACAAGGAGAAGACCGGTGTCTTCATCGGCGGTTGTGCCATCAATCCCGTCAACGGCGAGCGCATCCCCATCTGGATCGCCGACTACGTGCTGATGACCTACGGCACCGGGGCCATCATGGCCGTGCCCGGCCACGACAAGCGAGACTTCGAATTCGCCCTGAAGTTCGACCTGCCCATCATTCCCGTCATCGCCCCGCCGCAGGACGTGGCCAAGAGCTTCGTCAAGGCCGGCACGATGCGGGAGGGCTTCGCCGCGGCGCTGGCGGAAGCGGGCACCCCCTTCGAAGAGCGGGATGGCGCGCTGTATGTGACCATGAGCGGCGATTTGGCGGATCGCTACATTCCTCTGGCGCAAGCGTACATCCGGCCCGATAGCTGGACGGAGGTGGTGGGCGCTCGTTGGGCCTTCATCTTCAACGAGGATGCGTTCGAGGACGCGGTCCTGCCCCTCGGTGTAAGGGACGAGGAAGTCATCCTGGCCCGCTGCCAGGCGCTGGAGTCGGCGGTTGGCGACAAGCACACAGTCATGGAGATTCTGTACGGCCAGGAGTTCTATCGCGACCTGCTGTACCACGATGCCTACGGCACGATGATCCACTCGAACGGATTCAGCGGCACGTCGGGCGACGTGGCGGTGCAGAAGGTGACCGAATGGCTGGAGGAGCAGGGCACGGGCAAGTTCGCCGTCAACTATCGGCTACGGGACTGGCTCATCAGCCGCCAGCGCTACTGGGGCACACCTATCCCCATGATCCACTGTCCGGAGTGTGGCATCGTTCCCGTACCCTACGAAGACCTGCCGGTGCTGCTGCCAGAGGATGCTGAGTTCCTGCCTACCGGCGAAAGCCCGCTGAAGCTGCACGAAGGCTTCCGCTACGTCAGATGCCCCCAGTGCGGCGGAGACGCCGAGCGGGAAACGGACACCATGGACACCTTCATGTGCTCGTCCTGGTATCACTATGCCTACGTGAGTCCCTACTGGAAGACGGGCGAGAAGATCGGACCGGACGACACGCCTTGGGATCCCGATGCGGGCAGATACTGGCTGCCGGTGGATCAGTACACCGGCGGCATCGAACATGCCACCATGCATCTGCTCTACACACGCTTCTTCACCAAGGTGCTGCGGGACATGGGGCTAGTGGACTTCGACGAGCCAATGGAGCGGCTGTTCAACCAGGGGATGATCCTGGGCGAGGACGGCGAGAAGATGTCCAAGAGCCGCGGCAGTAATGTCATCGCTCCTGATGACTTGGTGAGCAGGTATGGCGCGGACGCCGTACGGGCTTACCTGATGTTCATCGGGCCGTGGGAGGAAGGCGGACCATGGAATCCTCAGGGGATCGAGGGGGTGCGTCGCTTCCTGCACCGTGTGTGGAGTGTGGTGGTGGTGGCGGAATCAGCGAGTCAGCGAATCGGCGAGCCTGCTGAGAAAGAAATCGCCGACCTTCGGCGGCAGACGCATCAGACCATCAGGAAGGTCACCGAGGACATCGAGGCCTTCAAATTCAATACCATGATCGCCGCCTTGATGGGATTTAACAATTACCTGATGAAAGCCAGGGAGACGGAGGTGTTCGGCACGGAGGCCTGGGACGAAGCGGTGGACAACTTAGTGCTGCTGATGGCGCCCTCCATGCCGCACATCGCTGAAGAGATGTGGCAACGGCGGCACCCTGGCCCCAGCGTGCACCTGCAATCGTGGCCCG
>CBDURC010000120.1:0-9385 GCA_965369635.1 uncultured Anaerolineales bacterium
GGATGGAAGGAGGGATGCTGAGTTGGCTCGAATGTCCCTTCTAGCCCCAGCCCGCTCAGCAACGTCTCCACTATCCCCTTGAGGTCGTAGAAGCCCATCAGTTCGCGGTCTTGCCCCGCCAGCCACGAGCGATCCTCCCGCGGGCCGGTTTTCACCATGCCCAGGCGGCGCGGCTCATCGGGCAGCGTCTGTCCCTCCATCGGCAGGTAGACCGCGCCGATCTCGAAGATGGCGATGCGGTCGAGGAAACGCAGGTTCTTGCGGGCGGTGTGGAGCAGGCCGGGGAGCGGCGTCTGCCGCAGAGTCGCCCGATCGCTCGACAGGGGATTGCGCACGTGCAGATAGCTAGCCGGATCGGGCGGTGGCCCTTCTGACCGAAGTCTCCCCTCGTATTCGATGTTGATCAGTGAGTAGGTAATCACCTCGTCCAGGCCGCAGCCGATGAGGAGATCGCGCACGCGATCGGCTCCTTCCAGGCGAGGATTGTCTCGCTGTGGCGGCAGTTCATCACGCATGAGTGTTGTCGGGAAGCGGTCGTAGCCCCACACGCGGCCTACTTCCTCGACCAAATCCACAGGGCGCGTGACGTCCAGGCGGTGGGAGGGGACGGTGACGTTCAAAGTCGCAGGAGTCGCAGGTCGCAAGGCTTCGGTTTGAGACCCTGCGACGTGTGACCTTGAGACCTGAAACTCCAGAGAGGTAAGGATACGCACCATCTCGTCGGTCGGTATCTCGACGCCCAGGATGCGGGCCGCATAGGCAGGATCGAACTCGATCACCCGCTGCGGCTGGAGGCCGGGGTACAGATCGCCGATGACCGGGACGACGGTACCGCCGGCCAGTTCTTCCATCAGATGGGCCGCCCGCGCCGCGGCCTTCACCGTCAACTCCGGATCCACCCGCCGTCCGAAGCGCTGGCTGGCGTCGCTGGTCAGCCCCAGCAGGCGGGAGGTGCGACGGACGTTGAGGAAGTAGAAGTTCGCTGACTCCAACAGGATATCGGTCGTCGCTTCGGTGACCTCGCTTTCCAGGCCACCCATCACGCCTGCCACAGCCACCGGCCCCTGGCCATCGGTGATGAGCAACATCTCATTGTCGAAGGTGCGCATCACGCCATCGAGTGTTGCCATCTGCTCGCCGGCGCGGGCGCGGCGCACGATGATCGCCGGTCGATCTTCGCCTGGCTTGGACCGCAGGATGTGATAGTCGAAGGCGTGCAGCGGCTGACCCAGTTCCAGCATCACGTAGTTGGTGATGTCCACGATGCTGTTGATGGGGCGCATTCCCGCGCGGCGCAGCCGCATCTGCATCCAGAAGGGCGAAGTCCCCACCTTCACACCCTGGATGAAGGCCGCCGAATAGCGCGGGCATAGGTCTGGGTCAGGGATCTCCAGGACGATGAAATCGGGCGCGGGGTCCAGCCCTGCCGGATGGTGCTTCAGAACATCGAGCACATCCCGCCGCAGTGGCACCTCCAGCAGAGCCGATACCTCGCGGGCGATACCGAATACCGACTGCAAGTGACCGAACGGCCCCTTGATGTCGAGCTCCAGCACAGCGTCGCCCAGGTATTCGACCAGAGGCAGGCCCACCGGAGCGTCGTCGGGCAGGTAGATGATGTCCTCGTGCTCGTCGGAGAGGCCCAGTTCCTTCTCCGAGCAAACCATGGCGCGGGAGAGGACGCCGCGGATCTTGCTTCTCTTCAGCTTCTTGACGCGGTGCACCTCGGCGTAGGGGTCCCAGAGGGGAGCGCCCTCCATGGCAAAGGCTACCTTGAGGTGCAGGTCGCTCCGACCACGGAGTGGCAGCAGGCTGGGAGGTCCCGAAACGACGGCCTCCAGCTCCGTACCACCGTATTCCACCTCGGACAGCACCAGCCGGTCGGCGTTAGGGTGGGGATGGACGGCGCGGATCTCGCCCACGACGATCTTCTCCGGGTCCCACTCCAGTTCAGCCCCGGGCAGGCCGATGTATTCGATGGTCTCCACCTCCAGACCGGCCAGCGTCAACCGCTCTGCCAGTTCGGTGGTGGGGATGGGGATGTCTACGTAGTCTTCTAACCAGGACAAAGGGACTTTCATTGGTCGTCTCCTTGTAGTGTGTTAACGGGTGAATGGGGCGATGAGTCAACGAGGGCAGGTTCTGCGCCGCGATAAGTGCTGCGGACTTCGCGGACCACGAGGTTGCTTCCGGGTTCGCGCTCGCCCTGGCGGCGGCGTTTCACGTATTTGATGTAGCCGTTCAGCAATCGCCGCGTTTCGTCAGCAAGGGCACGTAGCTCTTCGTACAGGGCCTGAGTGATGTAGCTGAGATCGAGCGCGGTGATCAGGTGGCTGACGGTCTCGTCCAGCGAGCCACGGGCGATATAGCAGAAACGGATAACGTCCCCGTAGTAGTAGCGCCCGTATCCTTCAGCGACGTTGGCCATCACGCTCTTGGAAGAGGATCGAATCTGATGCGTCAGGTCCCACTTCTCCTCTGGCGGCAGCAGCGGCACAACCCTCTTGTGGACAGCGATCATCAGTTCACGTGCCTTCTGCCAAACTTGCAGCCCCTCAAACCCTCTTTCACTTATTCCTTCCTTCTCCTTGCTGCCTTGCTACCTCGTTGCCTCGTTACTCATTGCCTCGCTACTCGTTACCTCATCGCCTCATCGCCCCGCCATCTCAAAACTGCCGTAGGAAGCGCAAGTCATTCCCGTAGAACGGGCGGATGTCATCAATGCTGTACTTGAGCATCGCCGGGCGCTCGACGCCCAGCCCGAAAGCGAATCCGCTCCACTCTTCGGGGTCGTAGCCGCCGTTTTGCAGCACGACCGGGTGCACCATGCCCGCCCCACCGATCTCCAGCCAGCCACTCTGCTTGCAGACCCGGCAGCCCTCTCCAAGGCACAAGATGCAATCCATATCGGCCTCGATGCTGGGCTCGGTGAAGGGGAAGTAGGAGCCGCGGATGCGAATGCGACGCTCCGGCCCGAAGAGCCGCCGCGCAAACTCGGTCAGCGTGCCGATCAGGTCAGTCATGGTGATGCCATGTCCCACGGCCAGCCCCTCCACCTGGTAGAACTGGTGTTCCGAACGGGCCGTAATCTGTTCGTAGCGGTAGCACTTGCCGGGCAGGATGACGCGGATAGGCTCGGGATGGCGCTCGCGCATCACCCGAATCTGCCCCGGCGACGTATGCGTGCGCAGCACTATCTCGTCGCTGATCCAGAAAGTATCCCACATGTCGCGGGCCGGGTGATGGGGCGGCATGTTCAGCAGCCCGAAGTTCAGTTCGTCGGTCTCGACGTCAGGAGACTCGTAGACCTGGAAGCCCATCTCGGCGAAGATGGCGTAGTTCTGGCGAAGCGTCTGGGTGGTGATGTGCAGATGGCCGGGGCCGATGGGGCGGCCGGGCAGGGTGACGTCCAACCTATCGGCGGCCAGCTCTGCAGCCAGCTCCTGGCGGGCCAGCGTTTCTTGCCGTTCCTGGAAGGCGGCCTCCAGCGCTCGCTTCAGCTCGTTGGCTGCCTGACCGAAGGCTGGACGGTCTTCCCTGGGCAGCGTGCTGATGAGTCCCATCAGTTCGCCCACTTGCCCCTTACGGCCCAGATAGGCACTGCGCCAGGCCTGGAGCGCTGCCGCGTTGCCCGCCGTTTCCAATGCCTGCAACGCTTCCTCTCGCAGACTGTCAATCTGCTCTGACATCGGTTCCTCCTCATGAAAGACAATAGCAGCCCTGGTTCCCTGCCGGCCTCCTGACCAACAGCCAGCAGAGAGCAGATGGCGGTCGGGAGACCGCCTCAAACAAAGACAGAAAGACGATAACAGCCCAAACCAAAAACGCCCTCGTCCGTGAGGACGAGAGCGTAACACTCCCGCGGTACCACCTCGCTTGACCGGCAAGGCCGGCCCCCTCAACTGCCGACGGCGAAGGCCAATGGCCAGCGCTTATCGGCTGCCCCGCTAACGGTGGGCTTCCGGAACCCCCTACTTGGCATGGCTGCTGTTCAAGGGTCGGCTCAGGAGCGAACTTCGGCGGGCTTCCTCCGAGCGGGGCTCGCAGTCCATGGCCCCGCCTCCCTGGCGGTCTTCCCCCGCTTACTTTTCTCCGTCTTTGCCTTTGGAAAAGGTGTATTTCGATTGTGGCTACCATTATGCTTCAAGATGGAGGTTTTTGTCAAATGCTCATAAGAAGCTCTGGCGGCGGTACGCCCTGCCGTGGTTATCCGCCCGGGCAGACGCCTAGCGGCCGTGGCGTCGGCGGGCCGCGCCACTCCTCATTTTCCGGCACCTCTTCGCCGTAGAAATAGACGTAGGGCAACTTTGCAGCCTGGCGCGCCTGGTTCTGCAGATCCCCAAAATCGCATGCCCTGCCCACACCGCCTAGCTGTTCCACGAGCAGCAACTGCCTGTCGGCGTCCAATAGCTGTTTCAGACTGGTGGCTAGGCAGTCGTCTACCTTTCCTCCACAAGCCGAGAGAGCGCCTGCCGCCCCGTCCAGGGCCAGCAGCGTCTCTGTCCACGCTGCTTGCACCTCAGCGTCGCCACCGACCATTTCTGGTCTTTCGTGGGTGATCTCCAGGGCGATCTCGACGCTCGCCAAAGCTTCCTCACGCACCTCATCCGCTCGCCCGCGGCAGGCGCTGAGCGCTACCACCAGCAGCAGCAGGGCCAATAATCTGCGGCTTCTCATCACACCAACGCCGCCTCCAGCGCCTCCTGCAGCGTGCGGGCGCTGATGACCTCCATTCCTTCCGGCACGCTCTTCTTGCCGCGCCGGCGCCCGCTGGGCACCAAGCAGCGGGTGAAGCCCAGCCTGGCCGCCTCATTCAGTCGCTGCGCCAGATGGCTCACGCTGCGCAGTTCGCCGGATAGCCCCACCTCGCCCACGATGGCCAGGTCGGCCGCCACCGGCTGGTTCCTGAAGCTGGAACCGATGGCCACGGCGATGGACAGGTCGGCCGCAGGCTCGCCGACGCGCAACCCGCCCACCACGTTGACGAAGAGGTCCTGATTGGCCAGCCGCATCCCCACCCGACGCGAGAGCACTGCCGCCAGCAGAAGCAAGCGGTTGAAATCCACCCCGTTGGCCGTGCGGCGGGGGATGTTGAATGCAGTGGTCGAGGCCAGCGCCTGGATCTCCACCAGCAGCGGCCGTGTCCCCTCCATGGTCACAGCGATGGCCGAGCCGGCGGCATTGGGCAGCCGTTCGGCCAGGAAGGCCTCCGAGGGGTTACTTACCTCCTCCAGCCCCGCCTCGGTCATCTCGAAGATGCCCACCTCGTCGGTGGAGCCGAAGCGATTCTTCACCGCCCGCAGCAAGCGGTAGGCGTGGAACCGCTCCCCCTCCAAGTAGAGCACAGTGTCCACCATGTGCTCCAGCACCTTGGGCCCGGCGATGGCGCCCCCCTTGGTCACGTGGCCGACGAAGAAGATGGGGATGGAGTGCGCCTTGGCTAGCCGCAGCAGGTAGCCAGCGCAGTCTCGCACCTGGCTGACGCTCCCCGCCGACGAGGTGAGCGCGTCGGTGGAGATGGACTGGATGGAGTCGATGATGGCCAGACGGGGCTGCATCTGCTCGATGTGCGCAGCGATGCTTTCTAGGCGCGTTTCGCCCAGGACGTAGAGAGTCTCGTTGGTGATGGCTAACCGCTCTGCCCGCAGCTTGATCTGCTGGGGGCTCTCCTCACCGGAGATGTAGAGCACCTTGTGGCCCTGGCAGGCCAGGATAGAGGCTAATTGCAGCAGCAGCGTGGACTTGCCGATGCCGGGGTCGCCGCTGATCAGTACGCCTGAGCCGGGCACGAGGCCGCCGCCGAGGACGCGACTCACCTCGCCGATGCCCACGGGGATGCGCTCGAAGCCGTCGGCGGAGATGGCTGGCAAGGCCTGGGGGGAGGTTCCCCCCGCAGCCAGCCGGTGGCTTGCTCGTCGCCGCTTGTCGGTGACCACCGTTTCCACCAGCGTGTTCCATTCGCCGCAGTCGGGACAGCGGCCCATCCACTTGGGCTGCGCGCTGCCGCACTGCTGGCAGACGTAACGGGTCTTGATCTTGGCCATAGTTATCCCTCAATGCTCGACACTCTTTCCAAACGCACGTGACACTGGGAGAAAGGATGCCTACTGCACAACGTGTTGCGTGTTGCGTGGGTGTACCTGGTGTCGAATTGTACCTCACTTGCGGTCATGTGTCAAACAAAAACGGCCAGCCACCCTACCGGTAGCTGACCGCAAGAGCCTCTGCCGGCTCGGCCAACCCGAAATCCGCAACCTGTACCCCTCTAACCTCCAAGGGCCTCTTCTAGCATTTCCTGCACACCATCCGTCCCGGCAGCACTCTCACTGACCTGCAATTCGATCTCCCCTTCTTCATCCACGTCAATGGTGACCGCATCGCCCGGCTGGAACTCGCCAGCCAGCAGCATCTCGCTCAGAGGGTCCTCCACCTGGGCCTGGATGACCCGCCGCAGGGGACGGGCGCCGAACTCAGGGTTGTATCCTTCGTCAGCCAGCTTCTCCCTGGCCGGTTCGGTAGCTTGCAGCGTGATCTCCTGTTCGCCCAGTTGCTGCTGCACCCGCTTCAGCTCCAGGCCAACGATCTGCTTGATCTCCTCCCGCGTCAGCGCACGAAAGACCATCACTGAATCAATGCGGTTGCGGAACTCCGGGCGAAACGTCCGATCGAATTCAGCCAGTACCTTATGGCGCATCTCCTGATAGTCGCGCTCCCGTTCCTCCGGCGTGAACGAACGGTCCTCTTCCTCCTTCCTCTTGGCCTGGAAGCCCAGCGTTGCTGAGCGCTTGATCAACTCCGCGCCGATGTTAGAGGTCATGATGACAATGGTGTTGCGGAAGTCCACCTTGCGCCCTCTGGCGTCAGAAAGCTGGCCATCCTCCATGATCTGCAGCAGCATGTTGAAGGCGTCGGGGTGAGCTTTCTCGATCTCATCGAAGCAGATGACGGAGTAAGGGCGGCGGCGGATGGCCTCCGTCAGTTGCCCCGCCTCCTCGTAGCCGACGTAGCCGGGGGGCGCGCCAACCAGCCGGGCCACGCTGTGCCGCTCCATGAATTCCGACATGTCCAGTTGCAGCAGCGCGTCTTCGCTGCCGAACATGAACTCAGCCAACGCCTTGGCCAGCAGAGTCTTGCCCACTCCCGTGGGACCCAGGAAGACGAAGCTCCCGATGGGGCGTCGGGGGTCTTTCAGTCCTGTCCGCGCTCGACGCACTGCCTTGGCAATAGTGCAGATAGGCTCGTCCTGCCCCACCATCCGTTCGTGCATCGTTTCTTCCATTTGCAGCAGCCGCTCCGATTCCCCTGCCGCGATGCGGGCAACGGGCACGCCGGTCCACATGCTCACCACCTCGGCCACGTCGTCGGCGGCGACGCTGGGCCGCTCGGCGGCCGACGCCCAATCCAGCCGCATCTGTTCCACCCGATCCTGCCACTCTCGAGCGCTGCGGCTCAGAGCAATGGCTTCTTCGGTACGTTCGGCCACCAGGGCCTCTTGCCGCTGCTTCTCCACCGTCCGCAGGCTAGTGAAGGCTTCACGCAAGGCCACGGCCCGAGGTGTCTTGTACATTCTCACCCGAGAGGCGGCTTCGTCAATGGCGTCTATAGCCTTGTCGGGCAGGAAGCGATCGGTCACGTACCGAGCCGTTAGTTGGGCGGCAGCGCATACCGCCGCGTCGCTGATCTGCAGGTTGTGATGCGCCTCGTAGCGTCCCTTAACCCCGCGCAGAATGTCAATGGTCTCCTCGACGGTCGGTTCTTCCACCAGCACAGGCTGGAAGCGCCGTTCCAGCGACGCATCGCCTTCGATCCGCTTGCGGTATTCGGACAGGGTGGTGGCGCCTATGCACTGCAGTTCGCCGCGTGCCAAGGCGGGCTTGAGGATGTTGGCAGCGTCCACTGAGCTGCCTGCGGCACCGGCTCCCACCAACATGTGAACCTCGTCAATGAAAAGGATGGATCCGCTGTTCTTGATCTCTTCAATGACTTTCTTGAGCCGCTGTTCGAACTGCCCGCGGTAAGCGGTTCCGGCGACGAGGCTGCCGACGTCTAACATCAGCACACGCTTGTCCTGCAAGGACTCCGGCACATCGCCTGCCACTATGCGCTGAGCGATCCCTTCCACGATGGCTGTTTTGCCCACTCCGGGCTCGCCGACGAGGGCGGGGTTGTTCTTCGTTCGGCGGGAGAGGATTTGGATAACTCGCTCGATCTCTTTCTCGCGACCTATGACGGGATCGAGTTTCTCTGCCGCTGCCTGCGCGGTGAGGTCAATCGCCAATTCGTCCAGTAGCTTGGTCTGGGGGCGTGACGGCTTGCCCTTTGCGGCCCTTTCCGGCGTCGTCTCTTCCGCTTCCAGCAGATGGCGCACAGCAGCCGTGCGCACCTGTTTGGGGTCCATTCCCAGCTTTTCCAGCACCTGTACGGCGATGCATTCTCCCTGATCCAACAGGCCCAACAGCAGGTGACCGGGGTTGATGTAGTGGTGACCCATGTCGCGCGCCTCGTCAACGGCGGACTGGATCACTCGCTTTGTGCTCGGCGTCAAGGCGGGCTGGCTCACCCTCTTGCCCTCTCTCCTGCCCGCTCTCTTGGACATCACGCGTGCCAGGGTGCGGGTGACGTGCGCTGGTTTCACGTCCATCGCCTTCAGCACTTTGACCGTGATGCCGTCATCCTCTTTTACGAGTCCCAGCAGCAGATGCTCTGTGCCAACGTAGTCGTGATTCAGGTGGCGCGCCTCTTCTACCGCCTGACTGAGCACTTGTTGCGTCTTCTTCGCAAAGCGATTGATCTTCTCTGTCATCACTAACACCTGACGTTCGAAGCCCAAGGCCACGGCTTGAACATGCCTCTGCGGTAGCTCCCCAGTCTATCTCTCAGACGCTACGCTTGCACGTGATCGCATTTGCTTCGAAGTCCAGAAGCAGAGCTTCTGGACTTCAGGAATGCGCAATGCGGTCACGTGATACACCGAGCCCGCCAAGCCCTCGTGCCAGATTCCCTGAGCGAATGCGGGCGGTGCTCACCCTGCGCTTTCCAGCGCCGGAAGCGTGTCTATTCTATGCTGTTCAGCGATGTATCGATGGACGGATGATTTCCGCTAGTCTTCTTGGCTCTCGACGTTCGCTTCCTCGTCGTCGGCAGACTCAGCTTCTGCCTCTTCAGCGGCCGGCTCAGCCTCTGCTTCCTCATCAGCAGCGGGTTCAGCTTCCACAGTCTCAGCCTCTGCTTCCTCGGCGACCGGAGGTTCGGCCTCCGCTTCCTCGTCAGCGGGTTCGGCGTCTGCCTCCTCAGTGATGGGTTCAGCCGCCACTGCCTCAGGCTCTGGCCCAGCCTCTGCTTCCTCGGTGTCCGGAGGTTCAGCTTCCGCTTCCTCGGTGACGAG
>CBDURC010000121.1:0-9343 GCA_965369635.1 uncultured Anaerolineales bacterium
CATACCTGCCGCTCCGCTGTGGAAGGGCTGGTTAGTTGCCCATAGGCTTCTTATAGCGGTAGGTGATCCGTCCCCGTGTCAGGTCGTAGGGCGACAGCTCTACGCGCACACGGTCCCCGAGAAGGACGCGTATATAGTGCTTACGCATCTTTCCCGACAGATAGGCCAGCACGGTGTGGCCTCCGTCTAATTCCACGCGGAACTGGGGACCGCTGAAGGTCTTGAGAACCGTCCCTTCCATCTCCAGTTTCTCTTTGGATGATCGTGCAGCCATTAGATCCTCACTCTCTCATCCGCCACTCTGTCTTGCGCTGCTGTCGCCTTGCCTTGCGGATGGCCTTCTGGCGCTTGCGGCGACGCAGCTCGCTCGGCGGCACGTACCACCGCTTCCTCCGCACAGTGCTCAGGATCCGAGATCGGGTGACTTCCTTGCGGAACCGCCTCAGCAAGCTGTCCGGCGACTCTCCGGGTCGAAGTTGAACTGAAATGGCTATTCACCTCCTTAGGGTCAAGGTACTGCTCTGCACAAAAAAAGAACTCAATGTCCTGGTCGCAGACAGGCACGCAGGCAATCGAGCTCATCAACCCTTACTTTCAGGGTACTCTCTCAACTATCCTCGCGATGGCTCCCTCCCTGACAAGTGCATGATAGCTTGACAGGTACCGCACTATTCAAGAGAGTTTGCATTTGTCCGCCCATGCCTTGACTCACCTTACGGCTTGTCTCACGGCCCCTATTATACTCAAGTTGTCCAAGATGTCAACTTGACGTATCTGCGTGGTATGCTTATTATCGCCGCCTGCGCAGCCAAAGCGAGAGACTCAGCAAGATGACGAGCAGGCCAGCTAGGGCGATCTCTACCAGGTGCGGCAAAGTCCACCATGAATCGGGCCGCGCAGCTTTCCCCAGGTGCGCCAGCGTGGGCTGCGGCAAAGGCGCCGGCGTCGGTGCAACGGCAAGCGAGACTGCGGTTTCCACTTTTTCCTTTTCCTCTACTGCTTCCTCTGCTGCTGCTGGCGCGGGTGTGGCGCTGGGCTTGGGCTGCTCGGGCGGCGGAGCGGTTTCTCGTGATGGTTCTTCAGCTCTCAAGGCCACAACCGTCGGCGCTGGCTCTGGTTTGCTTGCCTCTGGCTGGCCTCCGCCCACTGCTGCCAGCGGCTCATCCCTGGGCGTGGCGGCCAGAGCCTGTATCTCCGCTTCAGTATGCTTCTCGACAACCTGTTTCTCGGCTCTATCGGTCTCCTGAGTCTCTTGCACTGCCATAGTACCTGTGTCTTGCACCGCCTCCGCTTCCACCAGCACGGTTTCTACCACGACTTTCTCTGCTACCATGGGTGCTGGTGCCTCGTAGCGCAGGGGCGCCCGCAGAACATCACCCACCGCGACGATGAGCAGGAGCGCAGCTACCACCGCCGTGGCCCCCTGCAGGTAAGCGGAGAACCGGCGTGCTCGGCGACGCGCCGCAGTGCGTCCTACGTCCGCTTCCGAAAGGGTGAAGGCGTGAGGCACGCTCACTCGCGGCGTGGCGCGCAGCAGATCCGTTGTGTAGCGCAGCGTGTCCAGTTCGCGAGCACAAACCGCGCAGGCGCGCAGATGCTGCTCCACCCGCCCACGTTCCTGGGGCGTCACCTGCTTGTCCAGATAGGTGGAGAGGAGCTCAGGAGCGATGTGCTTTTCTTTCCGTTTATGTGCACGTCCGAACATCTTCAAGCGTCCTACCTCAGGCCTCTTGCATCTCGCGCCTTGTGTCCTGCACTTTGTAGACGATAGCGAGAAGGCAAAAGTTCCTGCTGCTGTAACAGGTAGCCTCGCAGCTTGGCTCGTCCCCTGCTCAGGCGGGATTTGACTGTGCCCAGCGAGCAGCCCATTGCTTCGGTGGCTTCCTGGTAGCTCAGTCCCTGGATATCGCAAAGCACCACCGCTGTGCGCTGGTCAGGTGGCAGCGTGGCGATGCCTGCCTGGATCACCCGGCCCAGTTCCCGTCGCAGTGCCTGTTCTTCTGGCCCAGCGTGGCCGTTGACCAACTGCCAGGCATATTCGGGCGCTACATCCAGATCGTCCAGAGACGATGAGCGCCGTCGCTGCCGGGCCCGCAGGGCATCGTAGCAAGTGTTGGTGACGATGCGCAGCAGCCAGGCTTTGAAAGAGCCTCCCCGGTAACCGCCCAGTGCCCTGTAGGCTTTGAGGAAGGCGTCCTGGGTGGCGTCGGCGGCCGCGTCCGCATTGCCCACGATCCGGTAGGCCACGTTGTAGGCCAGACCCTGGTAGTGCAACACCAGTTGGTTGAAGGCAGGCAACTCACCGCGCTGGGCGGCGGCCACGAGTGTTTTTTCGTCCATGTCCTGCTACATTGATACTCAGTGAGACTCAGTGAGACTCAGTCTTCGCAAGGAGCGGCAGATGTGCCATACTTGGGCAGGAAACGGGCCATAGCTGAGCCTTTCTTGTCCCCGACAAGCTCTGATGGTGCGGATTGAGGGATTTGACGAGAACAGTCTGTTCGACTATACTAGAGTCGCGCCGAAGTGCTGGAATAGGTAGACAGGGCGGTCTCAAAAACCGCTGAGGGCAACCTCGTGTGGGTTCGAGTCCCACCTTCGGCACCGAAGGGGAGAGCCATTGGCTTTCCTCACTCATTATACCAGTTCTTGCCGAATCACGCCAAGAAGCAAGGCTGGTGGAAGCACTGAGACCTCCGAGGTCTCGAGAAGACCTCGGAGGTCTGCTGTGAGCCGAAGGGATGGCCCAACCTGGGGCTTCCCGCGGAGCCTGGAGCCTATCCTTTCGAGCACAGAGGAGACCATTGGACATACCATTTCAATACGTTCGTCGACGCTTCTTGGTGGTGCTTTGTTTCCTGACCATCATCAGCCTAGCAGTTGGATTGTCAGGATGCGCCAGCCAGGGGCGAACTGGAGCGTTGTCGGGGGAAGCGAAAGAGGCCCGCGCGCTGGACATCGCTACCGACTACGCGAAAGATGCTGACCTGGTGCGGGCACAGGCCCGTTTGAATGAACTGGACGTCGCCAACCCCACCCAGTGGGTGGTGATGCTTGCCGAGCGTCACATCGCCGAAGGGGGTGACGACGGTGTGGCGCGTCCACTGGCCGGGTTGGCCTGGGATCTGGGCTGCGGCAGCCAGAAGATCGCGGCCTATCTGGTGCCGCCCACGCCGGTTCCCACGGCAACGCCAACCGCGGAACCGACGCCCACAGCTCCTCCGACTCCCACACCAATCCCGCCTACGCCCACCCCGGAGGTTCCGACGGCGACGCCGGTACCCTCGACTCCCACACCCGAGCCGGCGACTTCTACCCCGACTCCCAAGCCGCACGTGGTGGTGAAATCGGGCGGCGTCAACGTGCGCAGTGGCCCGAGCACAGCGTATCCGCCTCTGGGCTTGCCTCCTGAGGAGGGACAGCAGTTCGACATCGTGGCCCGCAACCAGGCGGGGGATTGGTGGCAGATCTGCTGTCTATCGGGCGAGCAAGGGTGGGTCTATGCAGAGCTGGTGGATGCTGCTGGCCCTACTGACACTGTGGCTGTGGCGGCCAGTATTCCTGCACCGCCGGCCACACCGACTCCCTCTCCACCCACGGCGACGCCGGAGCCAACGAGGCCGCCAATCGACTTCGTGGTCGCATCCATAAGGCTGTGGGGCGTGGAAGAGAACGGCGGCTATTTCGATGGCGCCTCTCTGCATTGTGGGGAAAAGCGCCAGTTGCGCGTGATTGTGCAGGATGTCAATGGTGCACCGTTGAATGGGGTGGCAGTGTACGGCATCTATAGCAAGGTCACCCAGGTCACAGGCGACAAGGGACCTGGGACCACTCAGTTGATTCTGGGTGGTGGCGATGACGTGCAGGTTGTCCGAGACGTGGATGGCCGGGAGGTCACCAGCGAGGTGGCTCGCGGTCTCACAACAGATCCGCGCGTGATCTCGGATGAGCATTTCATCTCGGCGGGTTACTGCACTGATCATGCCAGTTGTGAAGCATTGCGCTCTAGGCTGGCTTGTTTCGCTCATTACTCTTGGGACGTTGTCTTTCGACGCACTTACTAACATGCAAATCTGTGTCTGAATCTGTGCATTTAGTCAGAATGGGTTATTGACATCTGTGTTCATTGATGGTAAGATGACAGGGTGGGCCTGTGTGTGGAGAAGTGGACATGACTACTTGCACGGGTTTCACTTGAAGAGCTTGAAATCGCTGGGGTGCATGGTCTCCGCCGTGACTGGGATGAGAGGCGTACACTCCTTCTGGAGGACATACACATCGTGAAAGAAAGCATGATCGGCAGCGTTCCCCTGTTCGCTGGCCTTTCTGAAGAGGAGCGGCAACTCCTGGCGGAACGGATGCATCTGGAGCATCATAGCCAGGGAGAATTGCTCTTTGTTCAGGGCGAAGCGAGCGGCGCGCTGTACCTAATCAAATCCGGCTGGGTGCGGCTGAGCGCCGAAAGGTTCGCTGCCCTCGCCAGTATGGGCCCTGGTAACCTGGTGGGCGAGACGGACATGCTCTCGGATCGCTCCCGCGCCACCAGCGCCGAAGCGACCACGGATACCGAAACCTGGGTGCTATCCTGCAGCGATCTGGAAGATGTGATTGCCGAGCTCCCCAGTGTGGGCATCAAGATGAGCCGCGCCTTTGGCGACAAGGTGGCCCAGCTCGCGGCCTATCTTGCCCAGCGGTTGCGAACAACCCCGGGCTTCTGTGAGTTGGACGCGGAGGTTCTGACGGCCCTGGCGGGCTGCCTGCAGCCGCAGGAAGTGCGGCGCGGCAGCGTCATCTTTCAGATCGGCGATTCCAGCGAGGCGCTCTACATCCTGCAAAGCGGCCAGGTGCGGTTGCTGACGGAGACAGAGCCTTCGGAGGTGGACTACGTGGAGCTCTCCGAAGGTGCCATCTTCGGCGAGATGCCCCTTTTGACCGGCAAACCGCAAGGCCAGGCGGCGCGGGCTGCCTCCGATGTCTTGCTGTGGGTCTTGCCCAAGGCAGATTTCGATGACTTGTGCGCTACCTACCCCATCATCCGGAGCGCGTTGAGCCGGGATCTGCGTGGCCGTCTGAGCACCGAGGATCGTGCTCTGGCGGTGGAGCGCTTGCGGGCTATGCCTCTATTCAGCGAGCTGCCAGAGGAAGCGCTGAGCGCCATGGCCAAGCGGTTGCTGCTGCAACACGCGCCAGCGGGCGAGCTTATCTTCCAGATAGGCGGACCGGGCGATGCACTCTACCTGGTGGAAACGGGGCAGGTCGAGTTGGTGGCCGAGAGTCGGCGGGGGGAGGAATCGCTGGCCCGCTTGGGCTCTGGTGGCTTCTTCGGCGAGATGGCCCTGCTGACGGGCAAAACGCGTGCCGCCACCGCTCGTGCTCTGCAGGATGCCAACCTCTGGGTTCTGTATCGCGCCGATTTCGATGACCTTCTGGTGCAGCACCCGTCCATAAGCATGAGCCTGAACCGCAGTCTGGCTCAGCGATTGACTGAGGCAGATCAGGCCTACGTGAATCAGCATCTGCGACGGCTGAGTCTTGTGGCTGGCTTTTCCCCGCAGCAGTTACAGGAAGTCGCCGAACGGCTGCGTCCTGCGCGCTATCGCGCCGGCGAGCGCATCTACGACCAGGGAAGCGAAGGCGGGTCGCTTTACCTCATCGAGCGTGGTGAGGTACAGGTGCTCAAGCAGGTGGAGGGCACAAGCATCCCGCTGTTCAACCTGGGCGCGGGAGACTTCTTCGGCGAGATGGAGTTGCTGAACGTTGGCCCTCGCTCAACCACGGTCGAGGTGGTGCGCGACGCTGACCTCTGGGTGCTCAACAGTGACGATTTTGAGACGCTGCTGCTGCGCTATCCGAGCCTTTCCATCAACCTCAGCCGCGTCATCAGCCGCCGCTTGGAAGAAGTAGACCTGAAGCTCGCTCGTTCGCTGCGAGGCGTGCCGCTTATGGGCGAAGCAGCGCCGAGCGTCGAGCCTGCACTGGTTCGCGCTCCAGCGATTCCCATTATTCGGCGACGGCCCGTAGCACCGCCTGTCGTTCGTCCGAAGCGGGAACGTGTGCCACGCGAGGGGGCTGGCATCCTTGGTGCGTTGCAGGGGTTTAGCCTGGCCGCCGAAGGGGCCGCCGTGTGGTTCAACGCCCGGACGACGGGGGCCAAGCTGCGTCTGGCTGCGGTGAGCCTGCTGGTGATCTGGCTCTGTGGCATCGCCGCGCCGGTGGCCGTGATCCGCTCTCTCCGCTCCACCGGCCAGGTGCAGGCCAAGGACCTGGCCGGGCTGGTCTACATGGAAACAGCGATGCCCCAGACGCGCCGCGTGCAACAGGCAGAGGTGCTGGCTATGGCTCCGACGGCGGTAGTGCGCATGCCGGTTTACACGCCACTGCCTACCGAGACGCCTGTCCCCGCTGATACGCCGACGCCCACGGATACGCCGACGCTAACGCCAACGGCCACGGACACGCCGGTGCCGACGCCGACACCGACCCATACGCCGATACCACCGACGCCGACTCCTGTGCCGCCGACACCGACGCCCATACCGCCCACGCCCACACCGCCGCAGGTCATGGCTGCTGCGGTGGCCGAGCCCGAACCCGAGCCCGCTGCTCCTGCCATTAGCTGGGACGGCCGGCTGGATCAACTGGGGGTGGGGCTACAGGCTGCCAATGTGGCGCCCGGGCAGCCCTACTGGCGGCTGGTGGAAGCGCGCTGGGAAGACGAGAAGGAAGCCGGAGGCAAGCACAATATCTACGTCAACGTGCTGGACGAAAACGGCGAGCGCATCATCGGACAGCCGGTGGTCGTCGACTGGGGCGATGGGAAGGACGTGAAGCCGACAGAAAAGAAGACGGAGCCGGAGTACTCCTTCAACTTCAACATGTACGCCACCACCGGCTCCTACAACGTGTACATTGAGGGCATGTCAAGCGACGTGTTGCTGGGAGCGGGACTGGGTGATCTGGCACTGCCTGACTGGAACATCCATACTTGCTTCTATCTGACCTTCCAGCGGTCAGTGCGCTAGCGCCGAGAGCCTGCCAATGACAACCCGAGGGACGGGGCAGCAGCCTCGTCCCTCTTTTCGTGTCATGAGCGGGTAGGAGTATCGATTCTGGGTTCGTAGTGGCGGTCTCGGCCGCTTTTTGAGAGGAGAAAGCCCCCAGCGTTTTGGGGGTTCTGTGAGGAGCGCTATTATGAGGAAGAAAGAAGCACCAATCGAGAACGTACGTATCATCGGCATTTTCGCTCACGTGGATGCTGGCAAGACGACCACGTCGGAAGCGATTCTATACTACACAGGGCGCACTCATCGCCTGGGCAGTGTGGACGCGGGGAACACGCAACTGGATTGGATGGAACAGGAGCGGGAGCGAGGTATCACCATCACCGCGGCTGCCACTGCCTGTCATTGGCGTGACCACCGCATCAATCTGATTGATACCCCCGGTCACATTGACTTCACCGCTGAGGTGGTGCGCTCCATCCGCGTCATTGATGGCGCTGTGGTCATCCTGTGCGGCGTCGGCGGCGTAGAGCCGCAGACCGAGGCGGTCTGGATGCACGCCAACCGCGAGAACCTGCCTCGCGTCCTCTTCATCAACAAACTCGACCGGGTGGGCGCTGATTTCCAGCGTGTGCTGGCGGAGGTGCACGAGCGGTTCACCCCCCATGCTGTGCCGCTGCAACTCCCCATTGGCAGTGAAGGCATGTTCACCGGGGTCGTGGACCTGCTCAACCAGCAGGCGCTGATCTGGCCCAGTGGCGGCGACGATCCGGCAGTGGAACCCATTCCCGCCTCCATGCGATCTCAGGTCGCTGTGGCCAGGGAGAAGCTGCTGGACGCTATCTGCGAGACGGACGAGACGCTGCTGGAACAGCGGTTGGAGGGGGGTGAGCCCGACGTGGCCACGCTCCAGGCAGCGCTGCGCCGCGCCACCCTTGTTGGGAAACTGGTGCCGGTGTTCTGCGGCGCTTCCCGCAACCGCATCGGCGTGCAACCACTGCTCGATGCTATCCTCGCCTATCTGCCAGCGCCGGTGGATATGCCTTCCATACTGGGCGTTGTCCCCGGCGACGAAGAGGACATCATCGAGCGGCCCGACGACCCCGCTGCCCCCTTATGTGCGGCGGCTTTCAAGATCGTCACCGATCCTCATGTGGGGCACCTCACCTGGGTGCGGGTCTTTTCCGGCACATTGAGGACGGGGGAGATGGTCTACAACCCGCGTGCCGACGTGCGGGAGCGGGTGGGCCGCATCTACCGTATGCATGGCAACAAGCGGGAGCAGGTGGACCACATGGCGGCCAGCGACGTCGTGGCGCTGGTGGGCGTCAAGTCGGCCATCACCGGGGACACACTCTGCGATCCGGAGCACCCTATCCTGCTGGAGACGTTCAAGTTCCCTGAGCCGGTCATCACTGTGGCGCTGACGCCTCCTTCTGTAAATGAGCGAGAGAAGCTGAGCTTGGCGGTGGAGCGGCTGTGTGCCGAAGATCCCACACTGATTAGCCGGTTTGACTCGGAGACGGGCGAGCTGACGTTGTCCGGCATGGGTGAACTGCACCTGGAAGTCACTGTGGATCGGCTGCGGAGGGAGTTTGGCATCACACCACAGGTGAGCCCACCGCAGGTCTCGTACCGCGAGACGATACGGCGGACAACAGAGACAGTGGGCAGATACAAGAAACAGAGCGGCGGCCGCGGCCACTTTGCTGAGGTGCAGTTGCGCGTCGAACCGCTGGAGCGGGGTGAGGGCGTTATCTTCGAGAACGAGGCGCCTGCCTCCGAACTTCCCCGCGATTTCATACGTCCCACGGAAATGGGCGTCCGTGGAGCGTTGGGAAAGGGCGTCATTGCCGGCTATTCGGTCACCGATGTGCGCGTGACTCTTCTGAGAGGCAGGTTCCACGAGGTGGATTCGGCGGCGATGGACTTCGAGATCGCTGGTTCGATGGCTGTGCGGCAGGCTGTGCGCCAGGCCCATCCCGCGCTGCTCGAACCGGTCATGTCCATTGACATGAACGTCGGCGAGGAGTATTTGGGAGCCATCGTGGGCGATCTCAGCCGGCGGCGGGGTGTCGTGAAGGAGATGCGAGTGCGGGGCAACGTGCGCAACGTGGAAGGCGAAGTGCCCCTGGCCGAAACCTTTGGCTACGCCACAGACCTGCGCAGCATGACCTCTGGCCGCGGCACCTTCACGCTGGAATTTCGTAGCTACGATCTGGTGCCCGATAGCCTGGCTGAGGATGTGATCAAACGGCGGAAAGAAGAGGGGAAGATTCGGAAGCGGTAGGGGGACGCGGACGAACACGGACGAACACGGACAGGAAAGGGAGGATGGAATC
>CBDURC010000122.1:0-9328 GCA_965369635.1 uncultured Anaerolineales bacterium
AGCTCCTCGACGACCACGAAGATCATCGCACCGGCGGCGAAGGCCAGGGCGTAGGGCAGGATGGGGCGCATGGCTATCACCGCCAATGCCCCGAGCACCCCCGCGATGGGCTCAACCACTCCAGACAACTGCCCATACCAGAAGCTCTTCAGCCGGCTCATGCCCTCTCGGCGGAGAGGTATCGAAACGGCTGCGCCCTCGGGGAAGTTCTGAATGCCGATACCTAATGCCAAGGCCATGGCCCCCGCCAGGGAAGCGGCAGGCAAGCCCGCAGCCACGGCGCCAAATGCCACTCCCACCGCCAGCCCTTCTGGTATGTTGTGTAACGTTATCGCCAGCACCAGAAGAATGCTCTTGTGCCAGCTTGTCTTGATGCCCTCAGCCTCTTCTGTGGGCAATCCCAGATGCAGGTGGGGCAGTATCTTGTCCACGAGCCAGAGGAACGCGCCGCCCAGCAGGAACCCCGCTGTCGCTGGAACCCATGCTGGCAGAGAGGATGCCTCGGCCATCTCTATGGCCGGGGCCAAGAGTGACCAGAAGCTGGCGGCGATCATGACTCCGGCAGCAAAACCCAGCATACCATTGAGGACTTTCCTGTCAATGCTCCTGAAGAAGAAGACCAGCCCCGCCCCCAGGGCAGTGACGAACCAGGTGAAACCTGTGGCCACCAGTGCCTGCACTATGGGGTTAAGGTTCTCAAACCATATCACCATCCTAATCTCCTTGTCAAGTACTGCTCAGCGGCCAGGGCCGCCTAATGCTCGCCCCGCTTGGGGCGGGGCTCGCCGCCGCGCAGGTGCTCCACTCCCTCACCGCTCTCCAACCGGGCTCAGGGATGGCGACGGCCCGTGGAACGATCAGCACCCGCGTTGCTGCCCAGGCGAGAGCGCCCGTGTCGTCGTCCACCTCCGGCGCCAGCAGTTTCACCGGGTTGCTGCCCTGTCCCTAGCAGAGCGCCCATAGTGCTCGTGCCCTTGGCCGGTGGGCATGGCCATCACGTCCTCTCGAATGCCGCGATGGATACAATGGATACAGATGATACCCTCACCTGGGTGATCTCTTTGGGGATTGCGATCCCGCTCTTGCTGCGGGCAAAGGGCTGCTGATGCGTCTGGTCAGACACTATTGTGGATACGTCTCTGCCAGGTATTGGATGACCGCTGTCTGCTCTTTCTGGCTGAGTTGGGTGCCCTTCTTCACCATGCGCTCCACGTTCGCTTTCCACCCTGCCTCCGTCTTCCTGGCCCGTTCCACGCGCCCCAGGCCATGGCATTCCGTGCATCGCTCTTGAACCAAAGCCTGGCCGTCAAGCGCGGGCAGAAGTTCCTTGGTGGCGGGAGCCTCTGTTGGCGTTGGCGCTTGGGTGTCTGGAGTGTCCACCTGTTGTTGACCCGTAGCGCAAGCGGCTATGAGTGATCCCCCCAGCAGAATCAGGAAAGCCACGGTCAGTGCGGCAATCATACCTTTGCTCATTTCATCCCTCCCCAATCATCTGTAGGTCGAAAGGCCCGATCAGGCCATTTCAACGAAGTACCACAGCGCGCTGGCGACGAATGTGCCCAGGATCAGCAAGCCCGCTGCTGTCCCCAAAGCCAGCGTGAAGCGCAGGTGGCGACGGAATCGATTAGTGATCACGGCTTTCAGAAGCAAGGCCAGGATCGCCAGCCCGCCCATCGCTGCGTGGGCCAGCACGCGCGGTGGGTAGTACGCGTATCTCTCACCAAAGACGCACATCAGCGCCACAGCCGGTGCCAAGACCAGCGCGGCGATGCCGCCCCAGCGGTGCCACTGTCGCAGCTGCTTCTTGTCAATGGGCAACAGATGCACATAGCCCCGCATCTGCGCCATGCCCAACGCTTGTACCACGGCCACGGCCAAGATCAGGGTGGTCGCGAGCGATTTCAACATCTCCAGTGACATTTCGAGCTGCCCCTCTCATCTCTCCAATGTTCTCAATGCGTCGCACAGGCGATGCAGGGATCGAAGGCCCGCACAACCCGTCCCACGGCGCGCTCCAGCTCCATGTCCACTCGCTCGGCGGTGACGTAGCGCCTGGCCGCGACGCGCAACGCCCGCTCGATGGCCAGCGTGTTATGTACCGTGGGGATGATAAACTTCGCCTCGGCAATGAGGCCCTTCTCGATGCGGTAGTGGTGGATCAGGGGACCGCGCGGCGCTTCTACCAGGCCGTATCCTTCCCCATCGCGCGGCGTATAGGGGATGGCGGTGTCTTCCCGGTCGAGCGGTTCGGCCAGGATTTCCATCGCCCACTCCAGTGCGTAGACCAGCTCAATGCCCCGCGCCAGGTCGAAGAGCATGATGGCGTGGGCCGGCCGTCCAAACGCTTCGCGGAAGCGCGCCAGATACTCGTCGGCGAGCGGGGTGCCCATACAGACCGCCATGTTGATGCGCGCCAGGCTGTTGGCTCGCATCACCTCCCCCTCGTAACTGGTCTGGCCGGCGTAGCTGTAGTCGGTTTCCTGATAGGTGAGGTGGGCACGGAACTCACGCGCGGGGAAGCGGGCGCGCACGACACCGGCGGGACACATCACACGGATGACGTCGCCATAGTAGTTGGGGCGGCAATCGGCGACGGCGGCGATGTAACAGGCCGGCGCGTCGTCGCCCCAGGTACCGATACGCTCCCCCATCGCCAGCGACATCGCCCAGTAATCATCGAATAGCTCGCAGGCGATGGGCAACGCCTCAGCCAGTTCCGCGCCCATGGCCTCGGCCTGCTCTGGCCCAATGCCGCTGGTCACCCCGCCGACGACCGCTTTGACGGGGTGGATGAACTGCCCGCCCGCCGTGGTGATCAGATCGGTGCCCGCTTTGCGCACCCGCAGCGCCCGCATGGCGATCCTGGCATTGACTTGCTCTGAGCCTTCCTCGGCGAGCGGGAAGATACTGGCGAGACCGAGGCGGTCCGGCATGGTGAAGATGAACAACGACGTGGCCTGGTTCTGGACGATCTGGCCGAGCAACAGCAGTTCGCGGATCTTGAGCGCCAGCGGAGGCGGCGTGATGCCGTAGGCATCCTCCAGGGCCTTGACGGCCGCCACGTGATGCGCCGTGGAGCAGACGCCGCAAATGCGTGGCGTGATCACCGGCATCTGCTCCGCTGGCGCACCCTGCACGAAGTACTCGAAGCCACGGAACTCCATTGCCTTGAAGTGGGCGGAGATGACCTCTCCGGCCCGCACTTCGATGACCACCTGGGCATGCCCTTCGATGCGGCTGAGCGGGAAGGTCAAGGTTGGCATCTCACAACACTTTCTCTTTCGGCCTAGGCGGTCGCCCCGTGCCAGCGTAGTCGGCGAACTGGAAAAGGAAGAGTGCCAGTTGTGGGGAACGCAGCGCAGCCTGGATCTCCTCAGCCGGGATGTCGGTCATGGCGGCGAAGACGCGTTGGATGTTGGTCAACCACTTGCTCGACGCCTTCTCGATAAGGGCGTCCGATGGCCCGCGGCAACCCACGCACGGATGCCCGGCGCGGGTGCAGGGAGCTCGGCAGCCGCCGCGGGTCGAGGAGCCGACGCAGAGGTAGCCCTGGTTGATGAGGCAGATGTCGGGCAGGACCTCTCCCTGTTGGAAGCCGATCAGGCCGGTGGGGCGCATATCCTTGAGCTTCTTGCGGCCGCACTCCTGGCAGATGGTCTTGCTGGCTTTGAAGTCGGAGGGCCGGAAGAGCACGGCCATAAAGAGTTCCGGCGTCGGCGGGCAGCCCGGCAGGTAGCGGTCAACGGCCACCACACTATCCACGGGACGGACCTTGGGCAGCAGCCGAGGCAGGTGACGTCGCTCTGCCGCGGCGAGAAAGAGCTCGCGCACCTCATCGCGGTCGCCCAGGTTGGCCACGCCGCCGGAGATGGCGCAGGTCCCGACGGCCACCACCTGCCGCGCCTGCTGGGCCGCCCGCCGCAGGTTGTAGAGGTCCTCATCGGTGCGCACGCCGCCGCTCACCAGCAGCACGTCCACCTCCGGCACGTCGTAGGCCGAGATGACCAGCGGCATGTAGACCAGCCTGTAGCGGTCCAGCCATGCTTCGGCGTTGAGGAGCGACACCTCGCAGCCGGCGCATCCGGAAAGTTGCAGCACGGCAAACCGGATCATCTCTTCCTGTGGCATGGCATTCAATCAGTCGGCGTTATTTGAGCTCCGCCTGCAGCTCCTCTATCTGCTCCGGTCGCAGCTTCTCCAGCGGCTGCTTCACTAGCGGGCCGGCTTGCAGTGCCGGCACCTGCTCCTCGTACGTGGGCACACCCTCCACACGATAGAAAACCCCGATGGGAATGCGCTCTCCCCACTCGTAGGCCTTCTCCCAGGCGGCGGTCTTGTCCGTCACGTCGTGATCGGTCTCTCCTAACTTGTACACACGCGGCTTGTAGAAATCGTAGGCGCTGGCCCGGTTGAAGGTCACGCAGGGCTGGAGCACGTCCACCAGTGCATAGCCTTCATGGTGTAGGGCCTCGCCGATGAGCCAGGCCAGATGACGCAACTCGCCGGGATAGCCACGGGCGACAAAGGTAGCGCCGGCGGCGATAGCCAGCCCAAGAGGCGGCACCGCTCGGTCAATGGCTCCTTCTGGTGATGTGGGGGTGCGCATGCCGACGTCGCTGGTTGGGGAGTACTGCCCCTTGGTCAACCCGTAGACCCGGTTGTTCTGCACGACGTCCACGAAGCCGATGTTGCGGCGGACGGCGTGCATCATGTGGCCCAGGCCCATGCCGTAGCCGTCGCCGTCGCCGTGCACGGTCATGATCTTGATCCCGTGGTTGGCCAGTCTGGCCCCGGTGGCCACCGGCAGGGAGCGTCCGTGAATGGTGTGGAACCCGTTCACCTTCATGTAGTGCGGCAATTTGCTGCCACAGCCGATGCCGGTGAAGATGACGATTTCATGGGGCGCGATGCCCCGCTCTGCCAGGGCCATCTTGATACCGTTCAGAATGCCGTGATTGCCACATCCGATGCACCAGGTGGGTTCCGCTCCTCCTGCAAAGTCCTTGCGAGTGACCATCGTGTCATACCTCCGTTCGGGCTTGGAGTCTAGAGTTTGGAGTTCTGAGTTTTGGGTTTCGAGTTCAACTCAAAACTCCAAACTCAGAACTCGAAACCCGCAACCCAAAACTACTTGTACTTCGCTCCTTTGATGGGCGATTTCCGCAAGTAGGCGATGAAGCCGCCGATGAGACGCATTGTCTCGTCGCACAGTTTGTAACCCTTGTCGAATTGCTCTGGCGCAATGTACTCTTGGTCAAGAGCAATATACAACTGGGATTGCACTTCGCCGGCTGACGATTTGGCGATGGAGAGGAACTGAACAAACTCAGCCCGTCCACCTCGCTCGAAGCCCTCGGCGATGTTGGACATGACTGAGACGGCGGCTCTACGGATCTGGTTCTTCAGACCGGAATCGCGGGCAAATGGCTTCTGTCTGGTGAGAGCGTAGACGAAGTTCGTCAGTTCTCGCGCCTTCTGCCAGCCCTGAATGTCCTCGTACCGCTCAATAGTAGCCATCGGTCCTCCTGGACAATGGAGTTTCGAGTTTGTATTCTGAGTTTCGAGTTCAACTCAAAACTCCAAACTCAGAACTCGAAACTCACAATGTATTCGGGGGTGAAGGGTCGGCCATCGTACTTCAGGATCAGGCCATCCATCTGGCGTCCAGTCTGGCTCCGAATGAGCGTGCCCAGTTGCGCTGTGGCGTTGTTCTCCACCGCGATGAGCCGTCGGGCAGGCTCGAAGGCTTTCATCACCGCCTCTGTCGGGAAGGGCCACAGGTGTGCGAAATGCAGGAAGTTGGCGCGGCCTGGCTGCTCCGCGTTCAGCCCATCCACGGCCTCCCGCAGCGGCCCGTAGGTAGAGCCCCAACTGACGAAGGTGACCTCCGCGTCCTCGGGGCCGTATCGCGACGGGCCGGACATTTCCTTAACCATGCCGACCATCTTGCGCTGACGTTTCTGCACCTGAGCGTTCCGCACTTCAGGCTCCTCGCTGATGGCCCCTGATTCCTCGTGCTCGTTGCCGCTAGCGATGTAGACTGCCTTGGGATGCCCGGGCAGCGCTCGCGGCGAGACGCCCGAATCGGTGACTCGATAGCGCAGGTACTCTTCCTCGAGAGCGTCCAGATCTGCGTCGCTCAGCAGCTTTCCGCGGTCAATCTCTGTCGCCTCGAAATCGAAAGCATCAAGCTCCAGCGTGCGAACGGCCACGGCCAGGTAGTGGTCGCTGAGCACCATGGCCGGTGTCTGGTACTTCTCCGCCAGGTTGAAGGCCCGCCAGCCGGCCACGAACAGCTCTTCGTGGGTCCCCGGAGCCAGCAGGAAGCGAGGAAACTCCCCCTGCGAGGCGTAGAGCATGAAGAGCAGGTCGCCTTGCTCTTGGCGGGTGGGCAGACCGGTGCTGGGGCCTGGCCGCTGGGCGCTGTAGATGACCAGCGGCGTCTCGGTGATGCCAGCCAGTCCCAGCGCCTCCACCATCAAGGCGAAGCCGCCGCCTGAGGTCGGCACCAGCGCTCGCGCCCCCATGTGGGCCGCCCCGATGGCCATGCAGATGGCTGCGATCTCATCCTCGGTGTGCTTGATCACCGCGCCGTAGCGGGCCGCGTGGGCCGCCATCCAGTGCAGCACTGGTGAGCCGGGCGTCATGGGGTAGCCGGATGTGAAGCGGCAGCCTCCCGCTAGTGCGCCCAGGGAGAAGGCCTGGGTGCCGTTGACCACCATCCGCGGCGGCGCACTGGGCTTCGTGCGAAGCTTGAAGGGGAAATCGCTGGCGTGCCTTTGCCCCTCTTTGTAGCCTGCTTCGATGGCTGCCAGATTGGCGTCTACCACTGTCTGGCCCTTGCGGGCAAAGTTCTGGCGGATGACGCTTTCCATGGGGGTGAGGTCCAGGCCCGTCAGCCCGGCGGCGACGCCCAAGGCCACGGTGTTGCGAGCCAGCACGATGCCAGCCTTTTCCTTGGCGATGTCGCTCAGGGGGATCGGCAAGAACTGGATGCCATTCCCTTCCGAGTCTTCCGGCGGCACCTTGAGACTGGAGTCGTAGACGATGGCTCCGCCTTCCACGATCTTGTCCCGGTGGCGGGGGATCGTCTCCTCGGTGAGCGCTAGCAGCAGGTGCACCGGCTCCGTGTGAGAGTGTAGGGGCCGGTCGCTGACGCGGATGGAATACCAGTTGTGACCCCCGCGCACGCGGGAGTAGTAGTCGGGCAAGCCAAAGACGTGCAGCCCGCCTCGGCCCAGGGCCTTGCAGAACCCGCTGCCACTCGATTCTACGCCGTCGCCCGCGGCCCCGCCGATTCTGATGGTCATGTTATTGATGGTCATACTTCACTCCTCGCACACGCTATCCGAAGGGACGAAGAGCCGGCACCCTGGAGGGCGTATTGCGTACTGCGTGTTCCGTCGCCCAGCACGCAGCACACAGCACGTTTCGCTCATCACATCAGAGCGTCACGATTCTGTCCCCCACTTTGACCGCACCTTACCGCGGGTAGCCGAAGCGTGATTCGTAGCGCAGCATCAAAGTATTGAAGTGCTGCCGCTCGGCAGAGGCGAGTCCCTGGAACAGCTTGCGCGCCGCGGCGTTGTCCACCTCTTTGGCGTTCTGCGAGTACAGTTCGAAGCTCCTCATCTCCACGCCGAGGGCGAACAGCAGCGCGTGTTCGTCGGTAGCGTCCTCTGGCAACACATCGAGGGCAAAGACACCCGTGGGGAAGATGGGCGCTTCCACATCAGCGGCTTCCACCTTATCGAGTTCGGGGATCGGTACCCAGGTCTCGCCGGCGGCGATGGCGTCATACTGGCGTCCGATGTAGTTGTAGTGATCTACCTCATCGGCGGCCAAGTGGCGGAACAGTTGGGCTGTCTCGGGATCGTCGCTGCGCTCGGCAGCCTCCAGGTAGAACTCCAGCCCGTCTCTTTCGAGCTTCATGCCTTGCTTCAGTACTGTAAGGTCATCCATTGGTTGATTTCCCTCCTTGATATGAAATGGTTGTATGGCTCAGTGCTATCCTTCGAAGAAGGGCAGCTCCTCGGTATCCCACCAGGTCTGGTTGTTCAGCAGGTAGTCGCGGGAGTTCTGCAGAAGCACGTAGTGCCTGTTCTCCTCGCGGGCCAGCATCTCGTAGACTTCTTTGGCGGCCTGGTCGGGCTGTTGCTCGGCGGACGTCTTGTACAGATCGTAGGACATCTGCTCGGTTTCCATGGCGAACTCGAGCGCCGCCAAGTCGTTGTCCAGCGAAGGCACGCCCCGCCCCAGGCGGGGCACGCGAGCAGGGGCGAAGATCGGCATCGGTTCGGGGTATTCCTCGCCGGGCAGGTCCGGGTTAGCGGGATCGAAGTCCAGTTTCTGTTCGAGCGCCTCGTCGGGGTCAAGCCAGCCTATGCCCGATTCCAGCGCCTCGTACTCGACCAACAGCAAGTGCAGGTGGTTCGTCTCGTCTGCGGCCAGGCCGCGGAAGACCTCTTTGCCCCTCTCGCTGACGGCCCGTTCAGCCACATCGATGTAGAACCTGTAGCCATTGCGCTCAATCTGCATGGCGCGCCGAAGGACGCCCAGTGGGCTGTTCCAATCCATTGCTTCTGTTGTCTCCAGTGATTGGAGCATGTCGGCCAGTCGCCGCAGATGCGATTTCTCTTCGTTGACGATGCGCATCAAGATCGTTCTGTCGCCTTCGGACACCATGTCGCGCAGGTCGTAGAAGAACAGCAAGGTCTCTTTCTCGAAGCCCACGGCCATGCGCAGGGCTTCCTTCTCGTCGGTGACCTGCTCGGCCAGGGCCAGCGCCTTGTCCTCTCCCTCGAAGAAGACACTTTGGATGGTGGCTTGCAGGTACATCAGGTACTGGTCCCATTCGTCCGGCAGCATCAGCGGCTTGTCCCAGACGGTCTTGGACAGCTTCTGAAAAGCCGCGTAGTGCTGCACCTCTTGGTCAGCCAGATCCTCAAAGAGCTCTTGGATCTGGGCTGATTTGACCTTCTTGGCCACGGCGCGGTAGAAGACCTCTCCGCTTTTTTCCAGTTCCAGGGCCATCTCGACGACGTCTGCTGCTTGAAATATGGGCATGTCTGCCTCCCTCTGTTTCGTTGTGCGCTCCCCATTGGTATTGTATTACGTACTACCGAGAGCCTATACGGAAATCCGGGCTGCCCGATTCGGCCTTTTCATCGGGAATTCTCCTTCTACCTCACTACCGGACACTTTCACCAGGACACGGATGAACACGGACAAGCACGGATGTTCTTCTTCTTTTTTCGCCCAATTGTCCCCCTTTTGTCCGCGGCCATCGGCGTTTGTCCGCGTCCCATTTGGTGACTTGCCGGAGATG
>CBDURC010000123.1:0-9294 GCA_965369635.1 uncultured Anaerolineales bacterium
CTGGCCGTGATTGGGCGTGTCCCGAGACCGCACTGAAGTGAAGGGCTCATAGTAGCGACTCAATGTCATTAAGTTGAGGTGTAGCATAGGGCCTTGTGCCCGTTTTTTGCCGCCACAAGACGCTCACAAGGGGCTAAACTACGCATAACTTGACGACATTGAGTAGCGACTTCCGTCACTTTGCAGTTGGACACAGCTACTGAAGTGGCTACTACGAACCTCTCGAACCGGCGTTGACAGAGTAGTGGAGGGAGCGAATGTGAAACGGAGAACTGAGATACTGGTTCTTGCCATTGCCTTCGCGAGCTATGTTCTCCTGGGCCTGCCGAGTGGGCTGCTGGGCGTAGCCTGGCCCTCCATTCGAGAGTCCTTTAGCCTCTCCCTCGATGCAATGGGAACAATGCTGACCACGGTGACCATCGGCTATATCCTGTCCAGCTTCAACATCGGACGGCTCATCGCCCGTTTTGGCGCCGGAGCCCTTCTGGTGATCGGCAGCATCTTGATGGGAGCAAGCATGCTGGGATATGTTGTGGCCCCGAACTGGTGGAGCATGGTGGCCTTCGGGTTGCTGCTGGGACTGGGCTCTGGCACTATGGACGCCGGCCTGAACACGTACGTCGCCGAGAACTATGAAACCAGGCACATGAACTGGCTCCACGCTAGCTTCGGGATCGGTGTCACCATTGCCCCCGTGATTATGACAACCGCCCTTAACATGGGGCAATCCTGGCGCTGGGGCTACGTGCTTGTTGTGGTTCTGGAGGCGGTACTGGCAGCCTGCTACGCTCTCACACGAAACCTCTGGCGGAGCGCGGAGCCAACATCAGCCAGAGCAGATCCTGGCTTGCCAACAGGCAAGGCGCGCAGTCTGCACTCTCTGAAGCTGCCTATCGTGTGGCTGGGCATTGCCTTGTTCATCATACACCCAGGTATCGAGTTTGTGGCTGGGAACTGGGTCTACAGCCTTTTCACCGAGGCCCGTTCGGTGACGGCAAACACGGCCAGCCTCTGGGTCAGCATCTACTGGGGCAGCCTCACGGTTGGCCGCCTGGTTCTGGGCAGCGTAGCCGATCGCCTCGGCGTGGACAGGCTGCTACGCGTGTGCATGATCGGCATCCTGTTAGGATCTGCGCTGGTCTGGTGGAACGTGGCCGACCTCATTAGCTTCCTGGGCCTGGCCTTGATAGGCTTCGGACTGGCCCCGCTGTTCCCGTCGATGATCTCCAGCACGACCAGGTGGATGGGGGCTGCACACGCGGCCAACGCCATCGGTTTTCAGGTCGCTGCTGCAGGCGTTGGCATCGCACTTCTGCCGGGCTTTGCAGGCGTTCTGGCGCAGGAGCTGGGCCTGGAAATCATCGGCCCGTTCCTGGTCGGGGCCACCATCATCATGCTCCTGATGTTCGAGGTTCTGGTTTACCATGGGGCACGCAGACCGGGAGAGGAGGCCTTTTCGTGATCGTCACGGTGACCCCCAACCCCGTGCTGGACCGCACACTGACGGTGCCGCGCATCATCTTCGACGAGGTGACGCGAGCCACAACGGTGCAGCTCGATTGGGGCGGCAAAGGGTTCAACGTCTCGCGGGCACTGCAACCGCTGGGCGTGGAGAGCGTGGCCATGGGCTTCATCGGCGGGGCGACGGGCCAGACGCTGGAGCGCGGCCTCAGCGACTTAGGCATCGCCACCGATTTCGTCCACATCGCCGGTGAAACGCGCACCAATGTCATTGTCCGCGAGGCAGACTCGGAACGGTACATCAAGGTGAACGAGGCAGGCCCCACGGTGCAAGTGGAGGAAGTGTTCGCGTTCTTCGAGCGGGTCATCGAGAAGGCACGGACCGGAGACATCTGGGTGCTTGCCGGCAGCCTGCCGCCGGGCGTGCCGGCCTACTTCTACGCCCAACTCATCGGGCTGCTGCGGCTACACAAGGCGAGAGTCTTTCTGGACAGCAGCGGCGAACCGCTGCGGTTGGGCTGCGCGGCTGCCCCCTACCTGGTCAAACCCAATGCCATCGAGGCAACCCAGGTGACAAGAACAGAGATCAGACCCTTGGGGTCTGCGAGACCCCAAGGGCCTTTGGAGGCCGCCAAGCACTTCCTGCACCAGGGGATCGAGCTAGTGGCCCTGTCGCTGGGCGCCGACGGGCTACTGCTGGCCTCGGAGGAACAGGCTGTGTGGGCCAGGCCGCCGGCAGTGGTGGCGCGCAACCCCACCGGTGCGGGCGATGCCCTGTTGGCTGGCATCATCTGGGCCCTGGTGCATGGCTTGCCCTTGGAGGAGGTGGCCCGCTGGGGCGTGGCAGCCGGCACAGTGTCTGCCAGCCGCAAGGGTGTCGGTGCGGGCACACGCGCCGAAGTGGAGGCGTTGTACGGGCAAGTACAGACGACGTGCGAACCCACGGACGGAGGTGGCTAGATCGTGCGATACGAACCCACGCGGGAGTCTTTGCGCAACCATTCGGTGCCAGAGTGGTTTCATAATGCCAAGCTGGGAATCTTCATACACTGGGGGCTTTACTCTGTGCCTGGATGGGCTCCTGTTACGGGCGAACACAAGGAGGTGATCGCCAAAGAAGGCTGGGAGAGCTGGTTTGCCAAGAACCCCTACGCCGAATGGTATCTGAACTCGATCAGAATCAAGGGCAGCCCCTCGCAGGCGCACCACGTTGAGACCTACGGTGAGAGCTACTCCTACGACGACTTTGCTCCCCTATTCAAAGAGGCGATCGAACGATGGGATGCAACCAAGTGGGCTGAGCTGTTCCAGAGAGTCGGCGCCCGGTACGTGGTTCTCACCACAAAGCACCACGACGGTTTCCTGCTCTGGCCCAGCGAGCATCCCAATCCCAAGAAGGAGGGGTACTTCACCAAACGAGACCTGGTGGGCGAACTGGCGGACGCGGTGCGGGCCAGGGGCATGCGCATGGGGCTGTATTACTCCGGCGGGCTGGATTGGACGTTCGACGAGCGCGCCATACGGGACGTCGTGGACCTGCTGGACACCATGCCGCAGGGCGCGGACTACGTCCAGTACGTCAACCATCACTGGCGTGAGTTGATCAATCGCTACGAGCCATCGGTCGTCTGGAATGACATCGGTTATCCGGCCGCCGCGAACCTGAATGAACTGTTTGCCGACTACTACAACAGGATACCCGATGGCGTCGTCAACGATCGTTTCATGCAGATTGATCTGGCTGCTTCGAGTGGCGGCAAGTTGCTGCGGAGTCGCGTCGTTCGTGCCCTCGTCTCCCACATGCTGAGGTGGGCACTCTCTCATCTCGACGTTCTGCCCGCCAGTGGGCACTCCGACTTCAGGACGCCCGAATATGGCTCGTTCCGCAGTATCACCAAGCAGAAGTGGGAGGCGACACGAGGCATCGGATACTCGTTCGGCTACAACCGCAACGAAGGCCCGGAAAGCTTCATTTCCGTAAGTGACCTGGTCCGTTCGTTTGTGGACATCGTGAGCAAGAACGGTAATCTTCTGCTGAACGTCGGGCCCATGGTCGATGGCACCATCCCGGATTCGCAGCGAGAAAGCTTGCTGAGACTGGGACAGTGGCTCGACGTCAACGGAGAAGCCATCTTCGGCACGCGACCCTGGCTCCGAGCAGAGGGTAGGACGACGGATGATACTCCCGTGCGGTTCACGCAGAAGGGGGACACTGTCTATGCCATCTTGCTGGACAGGCCCAGGCATGGCCGGGTGTCCATTGACCTACCACGCGAAGAAGGGGATGTCACCGTGCATTTGTTGGGGCACGAAAGGCCACTGCATTGGCAGCAAGACGGCAAGAACCTCACTGTCACGCTACCAGAGAGCTTGCCGGAATCCCCTGCTTATGCGTTGAGGATAGCGCCGGAAGTCGAGGATTAGGGATTGGATATTGGAGGATAGAGAGGCTTGTCTGAATCAACCCGCCGAGATGTTGACCTACCGCCGCCACTGATGACTTCGGAGCCCGGTTCGTTCGCTCGATATACCATCCTGGAGCGCAAGCCGAAGATCGTGCAGCAGGTCATCGAGAACAACGATTATCCACCGGACATCGTGCAGGCACTGGAGGCGCTTCACGAGGAGATCCGTTCGAGGCCAATGCAACGGCTGCACGAGCGGACGCCTGACGCCGCCTTCTGGAACCACAGGCTGGCCAAGTACGAGGGCAAGACGTGGCTGGAAGTGCCGTGGTACTTTGCCGAAGCCGTCTTCTACCGCCGCCTGCTGGAAGCGGTGCGCTACTTCCAGCCTGGCCCGTGGGAGGGGCACGATCCCTTCGGCAAGCAGAAGCGAGAGCCGGAAGCGCTGGCCGTGGCGCAACTGGCCCAGAGCTGGGGGCAGCTCGCCGGTGTCGAGCCAGGGATGGCCTTCGAGATACTGCTGCACTCCTGCCTGTGGGGCAACCGCGCCGACCTGAGCTATCACGCCGTGGCAGCACAGGCGCGTGGCGGGTTGGTGGCTGGCGAGGAGCGGCGCCATCTCCTCATTGACCACACGGACGCGGTGCGGGAACTGCTAACGAGCGGCCTGCGGCGGGTAACGTTCGTCAACGACAACGCGGGCATGGAGTTGCTCAGCGATCTGGCGCTGACCGATTTCCTGCTCCCCCCCTCTTTCCCCCCCACTGGGGGGGACGAAAGGGGGGGAGTGCAGGAAGTGGTCTTTCATCTCAAAGACCGCCCCTTCTTCGTCTCCGATGCCATGCCCAAGGACGTGCAATCCCTGGTCACCCTACTGCAAGCAGCGGGCGACGCGGCGATGCAAGAGTTGGGCACACGGTTGCACGAACATCTGGCAACGCAGCGGCTGATCATGAAAGACGGCTCCCCTTCGGGAAGCTCAGGACAATGCTTCTGGACGAGCCCCTTCATGTTCCGTGAGATGCCGCCGCGGCTGCGAACCCAGCTGCAGAACTCCGATCTGGTCATCCTGAAAGGGGATGCCAATTACCGGCGACTGCTGGACGACCGCCACTGGGCGCATACTACGCGCCTGGAGGACGTTACCGGCTACTTCCCCGCCCCCTTCCTGACGCTGCGCACGCTGAAGGCGGAGATCATGGTCGGGTTGCAGCCAGGACAGGCGGAAACGCTGGCCGCCGAAGACCCCGAGTGGCTGATCAATGGGAAGCGGGGCATAATCCAACTGGTGGCCGGGCCTGAGGCCCCCTGAGACCTGATGAAACAAGGGACGTGAGACGTGGGACGTGAAATGTGAAACGTGATCCTCTGCTCGCTCATCACGCACCGTGGATTACGTGCCACTCTGAGACTGATACCGTGACGTAGGAGAATCGCAAGGACACGAAAGGAACGAAAATATGAAGGAACTCGATCTTAACAAAGAGAAAGCTCTGGATTTGCTGCGGCAAATGTGGGAGATTCGTCTATTCGAGAACACCGTCTTCGACCTGCTGGGGCGCAACATCATCAAGGGAGCGTCGCATCTCTACGCTGGCGAAGAAGCGGTGGCCGTGGGAGCCATCGCCGCCCTGCGGGACGATGACCTCATCACCAGTACCCATCGCGGCCACGGTCACTGCCACGCCCGCGGCGCGGTTCTGGCCAAAACCGAGGAAGCGAAACAGGAGCATCTCAACAAGATGATGGCCGAGCTGTGCGGGCGGGCCACTGGCTACTGCCGCGGCCGCGGCGGCTCCATGCACATCGCCGACGTGGAGAAGGGCAACCTGGGAGCGACCGGCATCGTGGGCGGCAACATCCCCGTGGCCACGGGCGCCGGTCTGGCCCAGAAGATGCAACACGAAATGCGCCAAAGCGAACGCAAAAAGGGCGAAAGGGGCGGAGTGGAAGGCGAGGAATCACGGGAAGGAGCGGAACCCTTTGCCGTCTTTGGCGATGATTCTCGTGACCTCCGTGTTGTGCTCTGCTTCTTTGGCGACGGGGCGGCCAACACGGGCAACTTCCACGAATCGCTTAACATGGCCTCGCTCTGGGACCTGCCCGTGGTCTACATCGTAGAGAACAACCTCTACGGCATGTCGGTGCCCGTGGAGAAGGCCACGGCGAAGCCGGACTTCGCCGGCCGGGCCTGTGCCTATGGCATCCCCGGCCAGGTGGTGGACGGCATGGATGTGCTGGCCGTCCGCGAGGTGGTGGGCAGGGCCGTGGAGAGCGCCCGCCGCGGCGAGGGACCGTCGCTCATCGAGTGCCAAACCTACCGCTGGTACGGCCACTCCCGCTCCGACCCGCGCGACTACCGCACGAAAGAAGAGGAAGCCGAGTGGAAGGCTCGTGACCCCATCACCAACTTCGCCGCCTTGCTGGTGGAGGCAGGCTTCGCCACCAAGGAAGAGATTGACGCCCTGGAGGAAAGGGTCGAGCAGGAGATCGAGGAGGCGACGGAGTTCGCCCTCAGTTCTCCCACGCCGCCGGTGGAGGAGCTGGAATATTACGTCTACGCGCCCTTCAAGTGGACAGCGGCGGACATCGCCCGCGAACGGGAGCTGCGGGAGCGCTGTCGGGCTCGTCCTGAGCCCCCCCCTTTCATCCCCCCCAGTGGGGGGGAAAGAGGGGGGGGTGGCCCTGGCACTCACAAGATCCAATTCCGGGAAGCCATCCAGGAGGCCCTGCGCGAGGAGATGCACCGCGACCCCAGCGTGTTCGTCATGGGCGAGGATGTGGGGCTGTACGGTGGGGCCTACAAGGCTACGGCTGGCCTCTTCGAGGAATTCGGCGGTGAGCGAGTGCGCGACACGCCCATCTCCGAGGCGACCATCGGCGGGTCGGCTGTGGGCGCGGCCATGTGCGGTATGCGGCCGGTGGCCGAGATCATGTACGTGGACTTCACGCCGCTGGCCATGGATCAGATCGCCAACCAGGGAGCCAAGAACCGCTACATGTTCGGCGGCAAGACGGTGGTGCCTATGGTCATCCGCACCGAAGGCGGGGCCGGGCGCTCCATCGCCGCCCATCACTCACAATCGCTGGAAGCGCTGTGGACGCACTTCCCCGGCATCTACGTGGTGATGCCCAGCACGCCCTACGACGCCAAGGGACTGCTCAAAGCAGCCATCCGCGACGACAATCCGGTCATGTTCATCGAGCACAAAATGCTCTACGGCGTCGAGGGCTTCGTGCCCGACGAGGACTACATCATCCCCTACGGCGTGGCCGACGTGAAGCGCGCAGGCTCCGACGTGACGGTGATCACCTACTCGCGCATGGTGCATCGGGCGCTAGAGGCCGCCGAGCAACTGGCCGAGGAAGGGATCAGCGTGGAGGTCATTGACCTGCGCACGCTCAAGCCGCTGGACATGGAGACGGTAGCCGGTTCGGTGCAGAAGACTGGCCGCGTGGTGGGCGTCACCGAGGCCTACAAGACGGGGTCGTTCATCAGCGAGCTGGCCATGCGCATCCAGGAAGAGTTGTTCGACTGGTTGGACGCACCAGTGACGCGCGTGTGCGCTGCCGACGTGCCCGTTCCCATGAGCGAACCGCTGGAAGATGCAGCTATCCCCAACGTCGAGGCCATCATCGCTGGCATCCGCCGCGTGCTGCGGTGAGGGAGATTGGGGGTTAGAGATTGGATATTGGATACTGGATATTGGAGATTTAGACCTTTCGGTTGGGTATCCTCCTCATTTTTGCAGAAGGATACCTCCGCAAAGTTGTCAAATCAGCGTCCCGAGGATATGGTCTCATCACCTGTGCTCGAGACGGTCTTCTGAGCGCCGTCCTGCGCTACTTGCTGCTCTCAGGAGACCAGCAGGGATTCAGGTGGAGTTCTTCGCCACCAACGGCAGGTAGATAGGCTGCCTGAACTCGTCCGCCCCGATGTCGGGAGCAACCCCGACAATCCTGGGGTCTCCTTCGAAATCGGCGGCAGGCAGTCCTGGTGGATCGGGGATGGCAGTTGTGCCAGCGTCGATGCAGGCCGAACCGGCACGGAGGTGAAAGTCGCCATTCTCAGGGTCAAAGAAAGCGGGATCGGCGTCGATCACGTTCACAGGGCTGTAGAGACCTGGATCGCCATCCACACTGCCTATGTCGCAATGATAGGCAGCTACCTCAGCGTGTCCGAGCCCGCGTTTTCCCACATAGAGGTCCTGGGACTCTCCACTGCCAAGGCTATTGCCACGCACAATCGTGTTGTAAAGATCAAGAGACGCAACGGCGCCGTTTCCCTGGTATGCATATACGCGAATGCCGCCACCCTTCTCATAACCTGCATCTTCCACGTCTGCTACATTGTCGCTTATCGTGCTGTTGATAATTGTCGCTCTTGTTACATTATCGTCACCAACCTCGGAAGCCGCTACCTCAATCCCGCCACCTGACCAGTTTGCTTGATTACCGTAGACAAGAGTGTTGACAATGAGAAGGTCTATTCTGCTGTTCCCCCCCTCTGACGGTGCCATTATTCCGCCTCCCCTCTTCGCTGCCTGGTTGTATCGTATGATAGAGTTCCAAATCTCCATACTCAGTTCTGCATCTTCCCACGTTTGAAGGTAGATTCCGCCTCCGTGGCTACTGGTCTTCCCATTCTGAATGGCCAATCCCTCCACTTTCACGCTCCCTACGATAGAACCCTGTAGTCTAAGCACACTTCCTGTACCCCCACCATCAAGGATGATATCTTCGGCAGTTGTCTCTGACTCGCCCTTGATGACAAGGGATTTTCCATCTTGCGGCCGGCAGCTGAAGTTCCCCTCATAGGTTCCTGCAGCAAGGTAGATGGTATCATCCTCACCATTGTTTGCAGAGTCATTGAGGGCAGCCTGAAACTCAGCGGAGGTGTGGACGTGGAACTCGGCTGCAGCCACCGGCTTGGGCAAAGCCCACAGCGCTACCAAAGGTAACAGCAACCCCAAGGGCTTCAGGACTGAGAGGGATTCCCATGCTTTGGCAATCTTGCACCTTTTCATTGTCGTATCCTCCTTGAATGTGTGGTCAAATCAGCGCTCGTTCGTCCTTGCGCCAGCCGGCATCACCAGCGCCATCAGCAGCGCGGCAGCCAGCGCCAGTGCTCCGCCGAAGTAGAACGGCGCCGACGGGGCCAGGTACCGCCACAGTAGTCCCGCAATGAGCGAGGCGGGGAAGTCGAGGATGCCCAATACGGCGTTGTAGGTGCCGTAGGCCGTGCCGCGCAGCTCCTCCGGCACGATGTCGGCCACCATAGCCTTGGCCGTGCCGTAGGCCAGGCCGTAGTAGACGCCGTAGAGAGCGTACAGCACCCAGACGTGCCACCTCGTGCCGGCCAGTCCGAACCCCAGGTAGATGGCCGCGTAGACCAACCAGCCGCCGACGATGAGCCGCCGCCGCCCGA
>CBDURC010000124.1:0-9159 GCA_965369635.1 uncultured Anaerolineales bacterium
CGAGGCTAGCTTTGTGCTGCCTCACGCCGGGATCAGGTGTCGAAAACAGGCTTAGTGCGGCAGATTGGTAAACTGGGAAATTGGTAGATTGGTAGATTGGTGACCAATGTACCAATCTACCAGTTTCCCACTACGCTGGCACCAGTTCGGCTGGCATTAGCTCCCGCAAATCCAGTAGCGCTCCGATCTTTACCTCCATCTGCTCGTCGGTGCAGTGCATGAGCTGGATGGCCCTGGCTGGGCACTCGGCGACGCAGATGCCACACCCCCGGCACTGCGCCACCTCGATCTCCGCTGCACCGACGATGCCACCCACGCCCATCAATTCGTGGCTGATGCGCGGGATGCCGTAGGGACACACCCGCACACAGGTCAGGCAGGCGGTGCATTTCGCAGCATCCACCTGGGCCACGGCACCCCCCACGCTGAGAGTATCCTTGCTGAGGATGGTCGCCGCCCGAGCGGCCGCGGCCTGCGCCTGCACCACCGCCTCGCCGACGAACTTCGGATAGTGCGCCAGGCCCGCCATGTAGATGCCTTCGGTGGCGAAATCCACCGGACGCAGCTTGACGTGCGCTTCCAGGAAGAACCCATCGAGGCCGCGGGAGACCTTGAGCGCCGTCGCCAACTCCTTGGCTCCCTCCGCAGGCACTATCGGATTGCTGAGCACCAGCAGGTCAGGTGTCAGCGTGATCCACCCGCCGAATGTTGGCTCCCACGCTCGCACTTGTAGCTCTTGCTGATCACGTGTTGCGTGTTGCGTGTTGCGTGTCACCAACTCCACCTGCGGCTTGTGTTCATTGTCGTAGCGCATGAAGAGCACGCCCTTCTCCCGCGCCTCGGTGTACAGCCGCTCCTTGAAGCCATAGGTGCGGATGTCGCGGTACAGCACGGTGATGCGAGCGTCAGGGTTCAACTCCTTGAGCTTCAGGGCATTCTTAAGCGCTGTGGTGCAGCAGATGCGGCTGCAATACTTCTCGGCGGGGCCCACACATAGTATCATCACGATATTGTCTGGTGGATTGGTGGGCTGGTCACCGGCCTCCCTGTCTACCAATCTGCCAGTTTCCCAGTTTGCCAACTTACCAGTTTCCCAATCTACCGGTCTGCCAGTTCCCCAGTCTGTCAGCAATGCCTCGAACTCCTGCCCCGTCACCACCCGTGGGTCTTCGCCGTACAGATACTCCGTCCCCCTATACTCCTGCCCGCCGGTGGCGACGACGGTCACGCCGTGGCGTACCTCGAATTCCTCAACGAGGCCCACACCGTTGAGCCCACGCAGGCGGCTGGTGAAGTTGCCACGATAGCCGCTGTGCTCCACCATCTCCGTGTTCAGGTGAACGTTGACCAGCGGCTCCGCCTCCACGCGAGCGACCAACTCCTGCAAATACGCCTGAGGATCATTTCCTCCAGTACCTGATCCCTGATCTCCAATACCTACATAGATGTGCCGCAGATTGCCGCCCAGCTCCTCCTCCCGCTCTACCAGATGCACGGGGAAGCCCTGCTCGGCCAGCGAGAGCGCCACGGTCATCCCCGCCGCGCCGCCGCCCAGCACCAGCGCCATCTTCTGCACCGGTATGGACACCTTGTGCAGCGGCTGCAAGCGGGCCGCCCGGGCCACCGCCATGCGCACCAGGCCCTCAGCTTTCTCCGTGGCTGCCTCCTGGTCGTGCGAATGTACCCAGGAGCACTGGTTGCGAATATTGGCCATCTCGAAGAGGTAGGGATTGAGCCCCGCCATGCGGATGCTATCCCGGAATAGCGACTCATGGGTAAGCGGCGTGCAAGAGGCGACTACCACGCGGTTCAAGTCGTGCTCCTCCACCTGCTCGGTGATGTGAGCAATGGAGTCCTGCGAACAGGTGTAGAGGTTGCGCTCGGCGTGCACCACGTAGGGCAGCGTCCTGGCGTATTCCTCCACTCCCTCCACGTCCAGGAAACCGGCGATGTTAGAACCGCAGTGGCAAATGAAGACACCGATACGCGGCTCCTCGTCGCTCACATCCCGTTCCGGGGGATACTCCTCTTCTCGCACCAGCGTGCCCCGCGCCCCAGCCAGCAGCATCTCGGCGCAGGTCGCTGCCCCACTCGCCTCCACCACCGTCTCGGGGATGTCCTTCGGCTCGACGAAGGTGCCGCAGGCATAGATGCCGGGCCGACTGGTGCGCAGAGGATCGAACGGTGAGGTGCAGCAGAAACCATGCTCATCCAGCTCGATGCCCAGATTGCGGCCCAGTTGCCGCGCGCTCTCAGATATTTCCACGCCCACGGAGAGCACGACCAGGTCGAATTCCTCTTCAGTGATCGATGATCGATGATCGGTGATCAGACCCGATTGCTGATCACCAGTATCCAATACCTGATCACTAACACCTGATCCCCGGTCCCTGACATACCGCACGATGACGTTGTGGCTCTTGGGGTCTTCCCTGAGCTCGGAAACCCGACAGCGAACATACTCGATACCGTACTTATGCTGCGCCCGCCGGTAGTACTCCAGGTAACCCTTACTGAAGGCCCGCATGTCCATCATGAACACCTTGATCTGCGTATCGGGCTCATGCTCGCAGGCCATGATGGCCTCTTTGGTGGCGTACATGCAGCAGATGGACGAGCAATAGTCATGCTCCTGATCGCGGGAACCAACGCACTGCAGGAAAGCGATCTTGCGGGGCCGCTCGTGATCGGAGAGCCGTTTGACGTGGCCGAAGGTGGGGCCAGAGGCAGAAAGCAACCGCTCGAACTGCAGCGCGGTGAGCACGTTGGGATAGCGACCAAAGCCCAACTCCTCCGCCACGTGAGCGTCATAAGCCTGGTAGCCCGGAGCCAGGATGATCGCCCCCACGTCCAATGTCTCGACGCGATCCACCATGTCATGGTTAATGGCATCGGCGCCGCAGGTGTACCAGCAACTCAGGCACTCGGAGCAGTGACCGCAGGCCAGGCAGCGCGCCGCTTCCTTTTGGGCCAGCTCCTCGTTATAGCCCAAATCCACCTCGGCGAAACTGCGGCGGCGCGTCTCCACGTCCAGCGCGGGCATGCGCACCCGCGGCTGGCGCACGATCTCGCCATGCTCCAGCTTGTCCCTCACATCTTCCGGAGTGAGTTCGACGACCGGCAGATCTGGCTTGGGCCCTGTCTCCAGTTCCTCACCTCGCAGGTAGCGATCAATGGATTCCGCCGCCTGATGGCCCGCGGCCACCGCCTCCACCACGAAGGCGGTGCCACTTACGCTGTCACCGGCAGCGAAGACCCCTGGCCGCGTGGCCGCCAGGGTGTTGGGATTGACCGCCACCGTGCCGCGGCGAGTGACGCCCACACCCGCATCCTCGGGGATCCAGGCCAACCCGGCCGCCTGACCGATAGAGAAGATGATGGTATCGCACTCGATGACATGCTCGGACTCGGGCACTGTCTCCAGGTGCAACCGCCCCTCGGCGTCAAACTCCATGAAAGCCACATTCTGGCATTCGATGCTGGCCACGTGGCTGTTGCCATCGCTGAGAATACGCTGGAAGGAGAGACCAGGATGCACGATCACCCCCTCCGCCTCGGCATGCTCTATCTCCCACGCATGGGCAGGCATCTTCTCGCGGCTTTCCAGGCAGGCCAGGTGCACCTCCGGCACCCCCAGCCGCACGGCGGTGCGCGCCACGTCAAAGGCCACGTTGCCGCCGCCCAGCACCACCACCTTCTTGCCCAGTTTGGGCGGCTCACCCAACCGCACCTCCCGCAGGAAGATGGTGTTGAGCAGCACCCCCTCCAGGTCCGCACCGGGGATGGGCAGTCTCTTGCCCACGTGCGCTCCCACGGCGATAAGCACGGCGTCGAAACCCTGCTCGAACAGAGTGTCCAGATCCTCCACGCGGTGGCTCAGCCTCAGCTCCACGCCCTCGTCCAAGATATCCTGAACCTCCCGCTCGATGATCCAGGAAGGAAGGCGGTACTCGGGCACGCCGACGCGCAGCATGCCGCCAGCCACGGGCAGCGCCTCGAAGACCGTCACGCCATAGCCAGCACGCACCAGGTCACGGGCCGCGCTGAGCCCGCACGGGCCGGCACCGACGATGGCCACGTTCTCTGGCCGCGTGTGCTCCGCCCGCGGCACCGGCTCCCGCGGCGCCTTGTACACCATGTCCGTGACAAAGCGCTTGAGAGCAGCGATGGCCAGCGGCTCGTCCACCAGGTTGCGGTTGCAGGCGTCCTCGCAGCGGTGGTTACAGATGCGCCCGCAGATGCCGGGAAAGGGATTGTCTTCCTTGATGACCCGCAGCGCGTCTTTGTAGCGCCCCTCGCGGATCAGGGCGATGTACCCTTGGGCGCGCTGGCCGGTGGGACAGGCGTCGCGACATGGGGAGATGCCCAGCTTGTCAATGATGAAGGCATTGGGCACCGCCTGGGGGTAGAGGCGGTACATGGCGCGCCGTTCCTTCAGCCCTTCCTCGTAGACGTTGAAGCGGTCGGGGATGATGACCGGGCAGACCTCCACGCACTCGCCGCAGCCAGTGCATCTATCCACGTCAATATAGCGCGCCTTGCGCCGCATCGTGACCGTGAAATTGCCCGCTTCCCCTGCCAGCCCCAGCACATCCGTATCGGTAAGGATATCTATGTTGGGGTGCCGCCCTACCCCTACCAGCTTGGGGGAGACGATGCACATAGCACAGTCATTGGTGGGGAAAGTCTTGTCCAGTTGGGCCATGTGGCCGCCGATGGCGGACTGGCTCTCCACCAGGTAGACCTTGAAGCCGGCCTCGGCCAGGTCCAACGAGGCCTGCATGCCGCCGATCCCGCCGCCCACGACCATCACCGCGCCCACGACATCGCCGTGGGTGGATTCGATGTTGCTCTCCCTATCGTGCATCATGAACCGGTTCCCGTTGCAAGTCTGAGTCAGCCATATCTGCTCCCCTTCTACCATCCGCCAAGCAATCCCCTGGGCAAGGAGTGGAGCATCACTTCATCACCAATGGGAGATACTTCTCTTCCTGTAGAGTTCTCTCAATGAGTAGCAACAATGGTCAGAATCTTCACGCCGACGCTTTCCCTCGAAGATGTTAAGAGAGGATTGCTCTTGTTTGGTAAGAAAAAGGGCGGCGTGATTCGCCGCCCTCGCTATCGTCACGCCAACGCACTCTACTCCAGCCCCAGCCGCTGCAGGCGGTAGTGGAAGGCAGTGAGGGTATTGTTGAGCAGCATGGCAATGGTCATAGGGCCCACACCACCAGGCACCGGCGTGATAGCACCCGCCACCTCCATGGCCTCATCGAAGGCCACGTCTCCCACCAGCCGGTAGCCTCGCTTGGCCGTGGGATCGTCCACACGGTTGATGCCCACGTCAATGACCGTGGCTCCTGGCTTGATCCAGTCACCGCGGATCATCTCCGGACGACCGATGGCAGCCACCACGATGTCAGCGCGACGAACCGTTTCGGGCAGGTCACGCGTGCGGGAGTGGCAAATAGTGACTGTGGCGTTGCGGTTGCGCAGCAGCCCGGCCACAGGGATACCCACGATGTTGCTACGGCCCACCACCACTGCCTCCGCTCCCTCCATTTCCGCCCCCGCCTCATCCATCAGCACTATGATGCCGGCCGGCGTGCAGGGCACAAAGAGAGGGTCCCGTCCCTTCATGACCAGACGGCCAATGTTGATAGGATGGAAGCCATCCACGTCCTTGTGCAGGCTGATGACCGCCAGGATCGCTTCATCGTCCAGGTGTCTGGGCAGCGGCAACTGCACCAGGATGCCATCAATACTGTCGTCTTCGTTCAGCTCCCGCACCAACCCCTCCACCTCTTCCTGGCTGGCGTTTTCCGGCAGCAAGGGCTTTGTGGAATAGATACCCGCTTTCTCGCAGGCCCTGCCTTTGCTCCGCACGTAGAACTGTGAAGCAGGGTCTTCGCCGACCAACACGGTGGCCAGCCCCGGCACCAGGCCGTGCTTTGCTTTCAGAGCGGCTACCTCATCGGCGATTTCCTGGCGGACGCGCGCCGCGATGGCCTTGCCGTCAATGATCTTCGCTGTCATGAATCTCTCCTGTCGGTAGTTTGGCAATGTCACATCAGGTTCGTAGTAGCACACAGAGCGCAGCAGAGTGCGGTCTCGCGCCACTCTGCTCCGCTCCGTGCCACACTACGAGCCTCTCTCCGTGCTACGACGCGGAATGTGACATTGCCAAGATAGCCCTCTATGTCAGGGTGCTACGTGCTCGGTGCCGCGTGCACACTAGCTCCAATGGCGCCCTCGGGTAGGTGGAAGGTAACAACCCAACCTCCCTCCAACTACAGTTCCCAAGTAGAAGACTGCGCAGACGCCCGCGACTGGAAGACCGCACTGTCCGGCGTGGACGCCGGCACGACGAGGGTAGCCTTGCCTCCCCTCATCTCCAGTTCCACCGCATCGCAGCCCGCCTCCCAGCGGCAAGCGCCTTCCCTCTCCAGGCTAGGCTCACCGATGAAGGCATCGCGCAGATTCCAGCGTTTCAAGTCTCGCCTCTGGCGTTAGATTCGCAAGTACGAATCGGTGTAGATCACCTTGTTGAGCAGAACTTGCACCGTCTTCCAGACGTCTGCCTGCTGCGGATCGGACATGTCCACATCCTCAGGCTGCAACTCCTCCATCGCTTCCACCCGGTCATGCAGCTTGAGCAGCAGCTTGTGAAGTGGCATGCTCTCGTCTCGCTCCTCGACGATGCGGATCCACTCCATCAGCTTGCGGTCGAAGGGATCGGCGATAACCATGTCAATGCCAGCACCCATCAGCATCACCATGTAGGTCCGGTTGACCAGTGGGCGCAGTGCGCTGGGTACCTGATTAGACACATTGGAAAGACCGCTGTTGGTCAATGGTGGCGGGTCCCAGGCGAACTTGAGCGTGCGCACCGCCTCAATGCACTCCGGGCAGTACTCCTGGCAGCCAGAGACCGTCAGCACGAGCGGGTCAATGATTAGATCGCTGATGGGGAAATCGATCTCCAGCATGTGCGGGATCAGCTTCTCCAGGGCGAGGCCCACCCGCTCATCCGCGCCGACCGGGATCATGCCCTCGGCCATAGTCAAGGCAACCAGGCGCGTGTTGAACTTCTTGGCCACGGCGGGCACCGTCTGCAACCGCTCGGCCCGTGCATCGGTGGAGTTGATGATGGGCTGCGCCTTGGTCACCATCTCGCAGGCCGCCTCAATAGCCCTCAGGTTGGTGGTGTCGAAGACCAGCGGCACGTCCACCACCCTTTCGACGACCTCCACCAGCCAGGGCAGGATCTCGTGGCCCCGCTTCTTCTGAGGACCGATGTTGAGATCTATCGCATCTGCTCCAGCCTCCACCATGCGCACGGCCATGTCCTGGAAGAACTTGGCATCTCGCTCGCCGACGGCCTCCCTGACCTTCGGGGAGATAATATGGATATTCTCGCCAATGATATACATGCTTTCCTACGTCCTCCTCAATGATGTTCTAGTTGTGGGCGGCTGGGGGCCACCTCTGCGTACTTCTCGGACTCTAGATGGGTAGTCGCTGGGCCATCTCCTGGATCGCCTTCCATGCCGACGACCCTTCCGGCAATTCCACCAAAGGCCGACCCGTGAACTCAAACTCCGCCAGTGCCGGATCGTCGGGCACCGTGCCCAGCAACGTCAGCCCGGTCCGCTCTACCGCCTGGGCCAATGGTGCGGGCATTTCCCCTCCCCGCAGCCGGTTGACGACCAGGTAGAGATGGCCCACGCCAATGTTCAGTTCAGGCACCATCTCCGCCATATGCTGCGCAGCGACGAGGCCCCGCTGCGTGGGGTCAGTCACCAGCAGCAAGACATTCACATCGCGAGTGGTGCGGCGACTGAGGTGCTCCATCCCAGCCTCGTTGTCAACCACCACGTAGTCGTAGTTTCCGCTCAGGCGATCCACGATCACGCGCAGCATCTGATTGGCCGCGCAGTAGCAGCCAGGGCCTTCGGGCCGGCCCATGGCCAGCAGGTCCACCCGGTCACCCTCGACCAGAGCCATCTGTATCTGGTAATCCAGGTAGTCCTGCTTGCTCATCCCGCCAGGCATAGAGCCAGCCAGCGCTCCACTCGACTGCACCAGTTGCGCCATGTCCTCGCGGATGCCGCCAACAGTCTCGTCCACATCCATGCCCAGAACCAGGTTGAGATTGCTGGAGGGATCGGCGTCAATAGCCAGGATCGAGCCAGCCCGTTGCTCGACCAGGTAGCGGATCAGGAACGCAGAGGCGGTGGTCTTGCCCGTGCCACCTTTTCCAGCCAAAGCGATGGTGATCGTCATTCCTCGCTGCCCCAATACCAGGAGATGGCCGCGGACAAACCTCCAGCGGCACCCAACACCGCCCCTATGCCCGCACCCCAGCCCGTGATGCAGAAGAAGACAGCGCCAATCAGCGCGCCAGTGATGGCGGAGATCGCCACCACGCGGCCCCGACTCATACGCCCCACTCCAATGCCACGTCCTCAGCCAACAGCCACCCTCTTGTCGGCTTGCCCTGCCCAATCATCCCGCGCTATTCGGTCAACAGACTGCTCTGTTATGGCTGCTAGTTCCTCCTGCGTCGCCTTGGCCAACTGGGCAAAGCTGGTGATACCTGCCTGCCGAAGGCGGACGCGGAAGACCGGTCCGATTCCCGCGATCTCTGCCAGGTTGTCCTCAGACCGTACTCGAGGCGCCGACGGAGCAGCAGGGCCATCCTCCAGTTCAGCCATCTGGCGAGCTGCTTCCTGGAGTGATCTGTCCAGTGCCGCCTTGGCCCGAAGGCGAGCCTCGTCGAGCTCTCTGGTCACATCCTCCACGACAGCCTCGACAGTCTCAGCCACTTCCTCGACGGCGGTCTCTGCGACTTCAGACACCTCCACCGTAGCAGCCTCAGCGGCTTCAGCCACTTCCTCCGAAACAGTCTCTGCTGCGGCAGGCACTTCCACCACGGCAGCCTCAGCAGCTTCAGCCACTTCCTCGACGCCAGGCCACGCGACTTCAGACACCTCTTCCACAACAGCCTCTGCCGCGGCAGGCACTTCCACCACGGCAGCCTCAGCGGCTTCAGCCACTTCCTCGACGCCAGGCCACGCGACTTCAGACACCTCTTCCACGACAGTCTCTGCCGCGGCAGGCACTTCCACCACGGCAGCCTCAGCGGCTTCAGCCACTTCC
>CBDURC010000125.1:0-9044 GCA_965369635.1 uncultured Anaerolineales bacterium
GAATGATCTCAGCGCCAGCCTGCAGCGGCATCTGCACCACAATGTCCAGGCCGATGTGCCGAACCAAGGGCAGAAGACGCGTCATCAAGTCGCTGCTGGACACCCCAAAGCCCTCCGCCAGCTCAGCAGCAAGGCCCACGCTCTCGGCATCCCAGGCTACGTATGGCATCGCCCTTCCGTTGACGTAGGCGAAGACACCCGCGCCGTCGTGAACAAGCTCAATGTGCTGCACATCGCTGGCTTTGAGCCAGTCCATGTAGAACTGGGGGATCTTGAGCATACCCAGATCAAGGCCAAACCAAGACTCGAGCTGCGATGCCCGCATCCCCCAGACCGCAGGTTCTGCGGATCCTTCCGCGCTCTCGACATACTGCACGTAGATACGCGGGAGACGCAGAGTGAAGGAATCGAAGTTAGGCGCAGCCCCTTCCAGCAATTCCCCGGCGTCTGTCGGAGCCCCAGCGCAACCTGCCAGCAGTCCCAGAAGGACCACTGCCAAAACGAATGATACAACCCTCCGGTGAAACATGATACACCTCCTGTATCTTCCAGCTAGGTCCGTCCCCAATCAACATTCTTTCGCACCGTTTTGGCTTGCCGGGACCACCCCCTTTCTGTGCCTATTTCACTCACCGGCTGGACGAAGGTTCAGCCGTGTTGTCTTGGCGAAGTATGGCCGCCACCGAGGGGAAGTTCTCAATATCGGTGTGCGGCAGGAAGAGCGCGGACGTGAACTCCTCGTAGAAAGTGTTATCGGCCGAGAGCTCCAGGTAGGTCATGCGGTCCGCCACTTCTGCCACGGCGTTGCGCATCTCCCGGCTCAGCAAGGCCATGTAGGAACCCCGCACTGATGTGTTGCCCAGGAACTGGAATCGCTCCCAGGGCAGATCGGGCAGCAAGCCGATCTGGATAGCCTTTTCCACGTTGATGTACTGCCCAAAAGCCCCGCCGATGAGCACCTGCTCTGCGTCGCTCAACTCCAGTCCGACGCTCCGGGCCAGCACCGAGAACCCAGCGTAGATGGCCGCCTTGGCCCGCAGCAAGTTGTCAATGTCCACCTTGGTGATCATGATATCGCGGCCGTGCTCCGTCTCGCTGCCCCAGGCCACGACGTACTCGCCGCCACGCCGACCCTCTCGTACCCGCTCTGTGGGCAAGTCGAAGTTGAAGTTGCCTCCCTTGTCCACCACGCCAGTGATGAACATCTCCGCCAGCAGCAGGATGAGACCCGATCCGCACAGTCCCCGAGGTCGCGTATCGCCAATGACGCGATAAGTCGGCTCGTAGGTCTGCTCAGAGATCCAGACCTCCTCGATGGCCCCTTCGGTAGCCCGCATGCCATTGCGCACGCCCGCTCCTTCGAAGGCTGGCCCTGCCGAACACGCACAGGAGATGAGCCAGTCGCAATCCCCCAGAACCATCTCGCCGTTGGTGCCGATGTCCAAGAAGAGCATGAGCGCCTTGGCATCGCAGGCCCCCGTGCTGATCATGCCGGCGGTGATGTCCGCTCCCACGTAGCTGGCAATCCCTGGCAGGCAGTCCACCGTTGCCTGCAGATGCACGGCCAGCCCCAACTCCTCGGCCCGCACTGTGGGCCAATGGTTGACCGTCGGGATGTACGGCGTAAGCCGAATGGGCTCAGGCGGCACGGCCAGCAGCAGGTGCAGCATAGTGGTATTGCCGGCCACTGTCACCTTGTGGACCTGACGCGGATCAACGTCTCCGCGACGGCAGGCACGTGCCAACACCAGGTTGATTGTCTCCCGCACCAGCCGCTGCAACTCCACCAACCCTTGCCCCTTGCTGGCGTACACGATGCGGGAGATAACATCCTCCCCCCGCCCAATCTGGGCGTTGTAGTCAGCCGCTCGTGCCACCATCTCGCCGGTCAGCAAGTTCACCAGACATACAGTCACCGTGGTAGTGCCGATGTCCACTGCCGCACCCCAGGAGACGTCCGTCTGATCGCCGGGCAGCAGTTCTATGAGCCGCGGCGGGCCCTGTGGCCGATCCCAGGTGTCCAACTCCACGATGGCGGTCACCTGCCATTCGGCCTGACGCAACGTGCGTCCTAGCTGCTGCAAGACCGGCAGGGTGGCGGTGAGATTACCCATACCCTGCTGCTGTCGCAGCCCTCGCTGCAAGCGGGCCCAGTCATCGGTCTGGTCGTCCAGGTTAGGCGGTTCCAGAGTCACGAAGCAACGCCGGATAGACTGCTGCGTCTGGGGATCATAGGGATAGGGGAAGACGATGCGAGCCGCTTGCTTATCCGTCTTCAGCCGCCGCTCGATGCGCTCCTGCGGCGGCACCGTCACCACCACGTCCCCTTGGATGACCGTCTGGCAGGCCAAGGCGAAACCGGCGGCCACGTCCTCAGCAGAGAGACGCTGCGTGGAACGGCGCCGCACGCTGCCTTCCTTGACAATGACCGCACAGCGCCCGCAGCGCCCCTGCCCACCACAGGGCACGCTCAATTCGATCCCTGCTTGACGCGCTGCTTCTGTGACCAGTGTGCCGCCGGGGACCTCTACAGTGGCCCCTGCGGGCTCAAAGAGAACGGAATACATATCTTCTTTCGCATTGAGGCAGAAGTTACACGTGCAGCCTCCAAGTGGATCGGCAGGTTATGGAAACCCACCCTACGGAAAGCGGATGCAAGTGTGGGGCGGCTTTCCATAGCCGCCAGGCTTATGACCACGTGTCAGTTCTGCCTCAATGCCTTCTTTCAGTGAAGTGGCTACTGCCTACTGCCACGCTCCGGCTTTCAGGTAGGCCGTGATGTCCACTGCCTCCCTCGGGCCGACTTTGATTTCCCAGCCGGGCAGTTCCTCCTCCAACTCGCCCAGCAGAACCGCCACGTGGCCGGGAATGATGACCTTGCGGTGGTCTACCTTGTCCGCAATCTCCGTGGTCTTCACCGTCTTGGCGATCCTCTCAGCATCGAACTTGCCCGCAGCCCAGGCAGTGAGCACACTCATCCCCTCAGCATCGGCCACAAGCAGCCATCCGGGGAACCCACTCCCATCCACCTCATTGGCCACGGAGAAGTAGGTGATGGAGAAGTTGGTCGTCACCATCACCGCTGAGTCGGCGACTGGGTTGTTGATCTCGTAGATGCCCGGCTGAACCTGGATGGGCTTCTGCGGATCCGTGTAGATGTTGGTGCGCAGAACCAGCAACGGATAGATCGTCGCCCGGCTGAACCTGTCCAAGACAATGAAGCCACCATACTTGGAAATGGCCTGCGCCGCGGCGATGGACACCATACCCTCGTCGGCAGCGCACTCGCTGGGAAAGCTGATGATGGGGAAGCCCAGCGGGCGGAAGGTTTTCTTGAGCGCCATGCGACGGATCAGCGTGTTCAGCGCCAGCGACGACCGCAGGTCTCGCACGCCGGGGTCGAGCACGATCTCCTGCACTCCAGCCCCCGTGATCTTCTGCGTGAGCTCAGCCAAACCGCTCACCGTGTCGGCCCGGACGCTCATCGGCGCATCGTACTCCTTGGCCAGATCGGCGAAGGCCTCCCAGTTGTCAGCTGTGGCCCCATTGATCAGCGGCCGTGTTCCCCCGGCGGCCTCCAGCCCCTTTGCCATCACCGCAGGATCATCGGCTATGAGGATGAGTGGAAGTTCAGCCGTATCCAGAACCCCCTCTACCGCCGCCGCGAACCTCTCCGCTGCTCCGCCGCTCCCTTGCTCCCTTGCTCCCTTGCCAGTGGCCTGGATGGCAAAACCATCAATGCTCAGCGGCATTCCGACGTAGTCGACCGAGTAGTCCGCCGCTTCCTCAGCCCTGACTTTGATCTCCTCCAGCGGTTCGTCGTCGTAGAGACGGATGAACAGCCCACACGGGTTGTAGAAGGTCTTCTCGTGACGGAACAGCACGATCTCGTTCCCCGACTTGACCTCTCGGCCATCGGCAGAGATGGTCACCAGCCGGACAGGCGGCGCCGCCGACTCGGCCAGCTTCTCCCGTGACTCGTCAGATACGTACGGACACTTGTCCAATTCGACCTGCTTGGCCGATAGCTTCATGGCAAAAGCCAGGCAAGTGGGAAAACCGCACTCCTTGCAGTTGGTTTTCGGTAGTAGCTTGTAAATCTTGATGCCCGAAAGAGCCATTCCCTATCTCCTTATGACGCTGTAACAAGTGTGAAGTGACGCGTGAAGCAGAAGACCTTTTCGCGCTTCACGCATCACGTTCTACGCGTTACGCCTTATTTAGAAACTCCCCAATCATCGTGCCTATGCGCCGGACCGACTCCGGGTGACGCAGCACGATGACATCGGCAGCCGATTCGACCAGGGTGGCCGCGGTCAGCGTCTCCCAGTTGATGGCCCGTTCCTTCCAGTCACCCCAGGCCGCGGGCACGCCTTCGCCAACCTTGGCCTCCTTCTGTCGCCAGGCCTCATAGCCCACGGTCACGATCATGGGGAACTGGGTCATGCTGTCGCCCTGCAAGGCGGCCAGTCGCAGCCGTTCCATGACCGAGAAGCCATATTCCATGCCGTAGCCCACGCCAGCACAGGTCGGGTCCATCAGGATTCGCTCCGGAGACAGGCCCATGTCGCTGATCAGGATATTGAGTTGCTTGGCCAGGTTGACGTCCATGGCCGTGCGAGCAATAACCAGGTGGCCGTGGGCCAGAGCGCCAGCGACGATGGTCCGGTAATTCTTCTCCTCGCAGACACCCAGCAACAGCCGCTCTCCTGCCGCCTCTTCAGCCACGGCGACGAGCAGATCGTTGTCGGCATCGACCTGCCCTGGCCCCAGCACGATCAAGGGCAGGCCCGTCGCCTTGAGCACCTTGCGCACCACAGCGCGGGCCATCTCCGGCGTGTTGGGCTCCCCACCGGCATCGGTCAGGCTAAGCTGGAGGGTGATGAGGTCGGCGCCAGCCTTTTCGGCGGCCTTGGCCCACTCGCCGGGATCGTTCACCGCGTCACCCCAGGCTTCCATCAGCAAGGGCGACCAGTCGCTCGGCTTGCGGTCCTGGATCTCGATGGCAATCACCGGCCGGTGAGGAAACTCGCCCTCGAAGCTGAGGAAGGGCATGGCCGTCTGGCCGCCGACGGTGATCGTGGAGGTGCGCGTGCCGCCATCGTCGGCGGTGGCGCCCAGCGTGATCTCCCGCACCTTGCCCATCCACTTCTCCTTGAGGATCTCCAGGCTAGTCTCTTTGTCCTCGCTCCAGGGCGGTACTACCGGCCTAGTTCGTTTTTTTGCGACGGGTGCAACGACCTCCGGCGCCACAGGCTCGGCTACTGGGGCTGGAACCACGGGGACGACCAGCGCTGCAGGCACAGCAGGCACGGTCCCACCCAACTCTCGCAGCGCAGCCTCCAGCGCACGGCGGAAGCTGCCAACGACGATCCCAGCGCTGATTTGGGCGATCTGTTGGACATCCGCGCTGACCGGCACTTCAGGCACAGCCACAGGAGCAGGAGCAGGCAGCGGCGCAACTGGCTCCGGCGCGGGCGCAGCCTCAACCTTGACCTCGGCCTTAGCCTTAACCTTGACCTCAGCCTCAACTTTTGCCTCTTCCACAGGCGCAGGCACAGCCGCTTCGGGCGTCTCCTCGACATCTCCTGAAGCCGCCTGCATCACGCCCATCTTGAGCACCGGGTGATCCTTCTCCTTGAGCCATGCCACCAGTTCATCCACCGTAGTGACGTTACGCTCGTCGGCGATAAGATCAATCAGATCGGGAACGCCTTCACGCTCCGACACGGCGGTGAACTCGTCCGCCATACTCTCCTTGAGGAAACTGGACATCCAGACGACCCGCTTGAAGCCTCCATCGGCCGAGAGGAATTTGGGACTGGTCATGTAGAACTTGCCCACACCCATCACGCCTGGCGTCTGCAGACCGCCACCAGCTACGCCCGCCAGCGTGGAGAAGGTCATCCCGGCTGGCGTCATGCTCGGATCCTCACGGCTGACGACCATCACGCCTTCCGCCTCGGGGATGTACATGACGATACACTCGAAGCAGCCGCAGGCCGTCATGGGGTTCTCCATGATGGAGTAGAGCGCGACCTCGGTGACGGACCCCTGCGAGTTCTTGACCGCGTTCTCGTTGGTGCCAGTCCAATATCCCTTGACCGGGTCGAGCAGCTTCCCCTTGAGCACCGGCTGGTTGGGACCGGTGGGGTTGATTCGGTTGGAGGCTTTGCAGTCCAGCCAGTTATACGCCCCGCACAGTCCCAGCCGCTGCGGGCTGATGATGCAGACGTGCGTAGGCGCAAACGACTGACACAGGGTGCAGTCGTAGAAGGTGTCCACCGCTTCGTCAGTCAGATCGGCCAGTCGCCGGTTGCGAAAGTCGTATGCCACGCGCGCCTTCTCCAGCCACTCGGCGTGCAGCTCGGGATCGGTGATGACCGTCACCTGCACCTTGTCCACGATAGCTCCAAAGTCGGCTTGGAAGCGGGCGTAGAGTATCTCGCCAAAGTGCTTGAGGTTGAAGCCCTTCTCGACCGCCGCCTTGCTGATGCGGATCCAGGCGATGTCTCGCTGGCCAATGTGCTGAATGCCAGAAGCACCGTTGATGAAGTAGTGCACCTGACGCTCAAGCACCGGCTCGAAGTCCTCCTGCATCTTGCGTCCGGCCACCTCGATCAGGATGGCCAGATCCATCGAGCCCCCGACCTCCACATCCTCGAAGCCGGGACCGACGACCTCGATCTTGCCGTCCTCCACCTCGTCCATCTCCACCATGCGCAGGAACTCATAGGCCCGGCTGCGTTTGCCACCGAACTCAATGCGCATGTCGGCCCTCCGTACGACCTCCCCCTCGAAGGCGGAGCCATAAGGCACCGGGACGGGTACCTCGGTGATCTTGATCTTGACGCCACGCACCTCGATGGCCCGCTGCACTAGCTTGGCAGCCCGCTCCCCGTCGTTCTCCGCCTCGATCTCGTTCCAGGGCATCGAGACGATGTGCTCGTAGCGCGTCACCCCAGTGGGCAAGATCTCGGGCACGATGGTGTCGGCGATGACCGGGAAGCCGTATGAGAGCACACCGGCGCCAGCAGCATACTTGAGGTCGTCTAACTCACCCAGCACCAGCGCGAAGGCGAAGACGCGGAACTTGTTGTACAGCAGGATGTCGCGCCACTGGCCGCCCTTCATACCACCGAAGGTCAGTGCCGACCGCGTAGCGAAACCTGCCGCGTAGATGGCGGAGAGAGTGTCTCTGCCGAAGGGGATGATGTAGGTATCGTACCCCATCTCCACCCCTTCCTCCCGCAACTGGTCAATGACAGAGCGCCCGTTGACGTTGCCGCAGAGGAAGATCAAGATGTTACGCTTCTGGAGTTCTCGCACAATGGCGACAGCGGCTTCGTTCGTGCGGGCAGCACCGATGATGGCGGCAAAGCCCGGCATACGGCCGTCCACCAACTGGATGCCCCAGGAGCGCAACTGGATGTCGTCAATGGGGCCGTTGAGATGGCCATCACCTGAGAAATCAGGATAAGCAGTGCTGCCAGCCAACTCAAGCCCAGGATAGGGCTCCGGCTGCTCCCCGTGGACGAAGCGGATGCCCTCAATGGCCTCTGCCGCCAGGAGCGTGGCCATGCCACTGTCGAGGGTCTCCCCCAGGTAGGGTACCCATAGATGCTCCTCCGGTATCGGGTGCAAGAGCTTCTTGGCGTGCGCCAGCGGGAACTCCAGGTCACCCAGTGTCTCGACCTTATGATTCAGCATACCGTAAGTAACCGGCAGGAAGTAGGCCGTGTTAGGGAAAACCACGGGGGTTTCGGCCCCCTTCTCGGCGATAGCCTTCTTGAGCAACGCGTCCGCCTCGGCCACGATGGCGTTGGCGCCGCGGATAGCGCATGTTGCTACGTATTTAGACATAACTCCTTCACCTCTCCAACTAGGACTTGGGATTTGTATTCACTCATCTTCAGATCCCATTTCTGAGGGTAAGCGATCCATGACAAACTGCTTGATTGTCAGGGCCGCATCCAACGCCTGGCTGGCGGTAGCCGCCGCAGGCCAAAACTCGTCGTCGTATCGAAGCTCAACCGCGTATGGGGTAAGCTCTTGCCCCAGTGACTTGATGCTGATGAAATCCGGGTCATGCTTTGCCCCCAACTCGATCAGCTTCTCCAGGTTATGGATGAATGGAAAGTCAATCCCATGAGCGATCAAGCAAGCCTTGATGAACTTCTCGGCCGCCTGCTGGGAGTGGAAACATACTGTGTCGAGTGCCTTGCCAGCATCCAGGCACAACTCGGCGTTCGTCAGATCACTTTCTGCTTTGAGGAGCCAGCCTCCTACCAGGTCAGCGACGGTTTTCATAGAGGACTTTGCCCTCCCGTATCGCAGTAGTCACGAACGCCTGAGACACTTCGCTCCACTCTTCGACTTCCCTTGGCGTGTAGACCAGGATGTCCATAGATACGAGGATATCACTCACGGCCCCGTACAATGGCGCGGCACGTTGATGCCTGGGCTTGAGGGAATCAGCGATCACCAACAGATCAATGTCACTGTCTGGTCGCGCCTCACCCCGCGCCCGGCTACCGAACAAGATGATCTTCTGGGGATGAGCCGTCCTCACAATCCGCCGGACCATCTCTTCTATCAATTCGGCATCGACCGGCATCATTTCCTCCCGATCTCCAGCCCGACGAGCCTAAGTGCCACCGTTTCACTCCTGCGACTAGCGATACGCGATCAGCGATTGGCGATCAGCGACTCCCATAGACTGCCTCGATCCGTTCTTCGAACGGGATTTCGAGCAGGTCTGGCATGCGCCAGTCGCCGCTCTTGCCCCACTTGGAGGGATCGTACCCGGGCAGGCCCAGCGCGGCCCGTTTCTTGTCAATGTGCGCCAGCGCCCGGCGGACGATCTCTTCGCCCTCTTCGACAAACTCTAGACGGCCGCCGATCTTTGCCTCCCATCCGTCGCTGATTAGGCGCACGACTTCTTCGCTCCCAGAGACCGGACCATCGTTCCCGCCCAGGATGACATAGGCTCCAGAGGCCACGCAGTAGGTGGCGATGGAGATGGCCTTCTCGCTCATCCACTC
>CBDURC010000126.1:0-8983 GCA_965369635.1 uncultured Anaerolineales bacterium
GAAAATGTCCGTCCCGCAGTAGGGACAGGTGACCACGCCTTTGCCCGCCAGCTCCAGTTCGCCGCCGCAATTGGGGCATTTCTTCCCCTCCCGCATCTGCGATGCCTGTTTGGAGTAGAGCATGCCCTCATCCCAGTTGATGTAACCGCTGAAGAGCCCCTTGCCCACCAGATCGTAGATCCATTCCTGTACCTGGTCGCGGCTGGCGTCAAGTTCCAGCGCCGTCTCCGCCACGCTCACCTGGCCCTGGGTGACGACCATGTTGAGGATCTTCTTCTCCTTCTCCACCTCAGCGAACTCGGTGGCCTCTCGGCGCCCCTTGACGTAGAACCACACCCCTGCGGCTACCAGCGGCAGGGAGACGAAGATGGTCATCAACACCAGACCCAGGGCCGCCCCGCCGATTGTCGTGTCGCCCCCCGCCAACTGCGCGCCCATCAGGCTCGCCGTGGCCAGGAAAACGATGATACTCAGGGCAATGAGGATGATGCCTACCGTCCTGCCTGAACCAACCATGTGTGTCTCCTTTCATGTCATGAGCTAGTGAGGCAACAAGTACCTCGCCGACTTGTTCCTCGGACAATCGTCTACTTCTTGCTACCCAAACCCGCCGCCTCCTCCGCCACCGCCGCCTCCTCCGAAGCCGCCCCCTCCGCTGAAGCCACCACCACCACCGCTCCAGCCGCGGCTGCTACCACCGCCTTTGGGCGCCGGCCGACTGCTGAAGGTGCGCGAAGCGGAGGAGAGCATGGAGCCCAGGCCAGCACTCATGCCCGCCAGACCACCGCCGAGGCCCTTTGAAGCATCCGCCAGCGTGGGAGCTGGCCGCCCTTCCCGTGAGGACGGCGCGGCGCGGCCGATGCGGCCACCGCTCGGTGCGGACGTCGGCACGCCCCTGATCGGACGTCTGCGACCCAGCCCAGGGATGAACACCGGCCCCACTGGCTGATACCAGGTAGGCGCTGGTGTCTCCACGGCAGCGAACTTATTGATGAACTCCTTGTCCAGCCCAAAGGCGATGGCATAGGGCAGGTAGCGCTCAAAGATGTCCTGCGCTTCCTCCAAGTTGGTGTACTTCTCGATGTCCTTGAGGTAACGTTTGAAGGCGTCCCAGCGTGCTGCTGCTTCGGACCCGGCCTGCGTCTTGCGGGGCATGACGCGGGCGATGAGAATCAGCCCGAGAGCGCTCACGCCCAGGCTGAGAGGCAGGCAGAGGGCGAACTCCGTGTACTGAGAGAAGGCGCCTACACCACAGACGCCGAGAACGACGATCAAGATCAGCAGACCGACGCCCACGCCGGCATAGGTGCTGCGCACTCTCTCGGGGCTGCGGCGGAAGAAGCCCAGATCCACCGCTTCCTGGTATAGTTGCTCCTTGATCTTGGGAATGCCCTTGTAGAACTTCTCTTTCAGATCGGAAAGCTTGCGATCCTGCCGTTTGCCGAAGATGCTGTCCAGCAGGGTTTTCTCGTATGGGCGCAATCCATTGGGCCTCTTCTTCAAGAAGTACACGAAGTCCTTCTTGGTGCCGATGCCCAGCAGCCCTGGTTCGTCTAACTCCCGCATATCCATGACACCCCGCCGCGCCAGGTCAACGATGCCCGCCAGGATGTCCTCCATGTCCGCTTCCTCGTCCACCAGCGTGCCCGCCACGCTGGCCGGCAGATCAGAGGGTGGCTCTGGCAGATAGTCAGCCACCAGCTTCACCGGCACGTCCCGTCCCTTGGTGTACCACAGCGCATACAGCCCCACCGGCCCCATGATGAGGAAAAAGAGGCTCAGGGCGCCGACGCCCAGGTTGACCACCGGTCGTGTGGTGGCGTCGTACTCCACCTGCTGCTCCAGTTCCGCCGCTTCCTCGTCCGCCAGCTTCTGCCAGCTCGAAGGTGCACCGACCACCACGCCAGGAGTGAACTCCACGCGCACCTCCAATTCATCCCCCGCATCTATCCGCCCATCGGCAGTGAAGACCACCGTGCGGGCATCGATCTGCTGCACCTCGGTCGGGCTGAAGTAGCTTTCAACCTGCTGCACTTCCGCACCCTCAGGCAGGTGCACCGTCACCTGGGAGGAGTTCACCGGGAAAGAGCGTTGGGGGAAGACCGCCTTCCACCAGATTTGGTCGCCGCCTTCGTAGTAACGCAGGCCGCCATGCACAGTGTAGGCGATGGTGTAGACATGGGCGCTGTCGCCGGTCTCGGGGAAATTCCACTTGATGCGGAAATCCCGCCCCTCGCGGGAGGTGCTGAACGTGTAGGGCGCGCCGCTGCTGGAGTTCTGGTAGACGCGACCTCCCTCTCGCACCTCCACATCGCTAATGCCGTCGAGGCGACTCGTGTCAATGTCGCGGGTGCCAAAGGTGAACGTGCCGCTGGTGAAGACGATCTCCTGCGTCTCCTCGACGCGGAAGGTGCCATCTTCGTTCACGGTCATGTCCACGTCCAGCCGCTGCCAGTAGAGGGTCTTGCTCTGCGCATAGGCGGTGCCTACAGTCATCAGCATCAGCAGGACCAGTGCCAGGTAAGATAATCGTCTAGACTTCAGCATCTTCTCACCCCCACTCCCTTTTGCGTTGTCACAATCGGTTCTGTTGCCCGGAACAGGCACTGGAATTGATGAGGAAGGAAACAGCAGAGACGAACCCCTTCGCCGAAGCGTGTCAGATGTCCTGAACCCATCGCAGGACACGCTCCTGGGTCGCCTGTGCACATTATAACCCATATCCTCAGAAAAGAAAAACACAGATCAGCAACAGTCTGGCACATGTCTGTGCACACAGCTTGAAGTTTCCCCGACGGCTAGCTGACAACCGTTGAACCAGCCAGGCAGCTCCTCTAGAAGAAACGCAGCACTGAGCTGGCAGGCTGGCGGTGTTTGAACCACCCGTACCACAGGCACACGGGGAAGAGGATCAGCAACCCCAGCAGCCAGAAGGGGTACATAAGCGGAATGCTGGTGCCATGGGGCGCCACCAAGGCGCCGATGCCAGCGTACAGGAATAGGTGCAGTACGTAGAAGAACAGCGGTACCCGGCCAAACACGGCCAGCGGCTGGACGACGCCTTGTACCAACTCACCGGCTCGGGAAAACAACCACAGTAGGATCAGATTTACCCCCGTCGTCATCAGAGTGAAGGCCATGCTCGGCGGGTACTTGACCGGATTGAGGAAGTCGATCCAGGAGTTGCCCATACGCGGGCGGATGTTGCCGAAGCCGTCCCGGTAGCGCACCACGACAAAAGCCAGGAGAAAGGCCAGGCCTAGCTTCCATGCTCGGCTGAATGCTTTGCGGGGGGCATCCACCAGCCAATGGCCGAAGACCATGCCGAAGGTGACCAGTTCCAACCAGGGCAAGATCGGATAGTAGGACCACAGGTTGGCATCTCCACCGGGGTGGAGCAGGATAACCCAAACGGGATCGTGACTCACGCTGTTCCACATGCCCAGGCCAGGATGCGTCAACTCCATGCCCACGAAAAGGAGCGCCGTCAACCCCAGCAGATAGGCGGGCTTGAGCCACAACAACAGACTGCCCAGGATCATGGCGCCACCCAGAGCACATAACACGCCGATGTAGATCTTCACCCCCCAACCCTGGGGGGAGAGCTCCCAGGCGCGGTTGACGACCAAGAGATGGAGGGCGACCAGCACGGCCCCGCGGATCAGGAAGTGCCGGATAGTGGCCCACTTGCTCCATCCTCGTTGCTGGCGGGAACGGGCCAATAGCAACATCCCCACTCCCATCAGGAAGAAGAAGCCCGGCGCGGCCAGGTGGGTGATCCAACGGGTGAGGAAGGCGAGGGTGCTGTAGTAGACAGGAAACACACCATCCCAGATCTCGCCGGGAGGATGTTTTTGGGCGATGAAGTGATTGGCGTGGTCCAGAGCCCCCTCTACGTCAAACGGGACGATGATCAGACCACGGAGGGCATCCAAGGCGAAAAAGCGTGAGGTCTTGTGGCGAATGGCGCCGAACGCTCGGTTCTCGCGCTGATCGGACATCATTCTGCTCCTTCCTCAATCCAGAATCAGCCGAGCGTGCCGGAAGCGAGACCTTGCTGCCACAAATTCGACCAGTCGAGCACTGCCATAACGAGCAAGACTTGCTGATCATTGAGAGTTATGATCACGTCGCCCCTAAGCATTCCGTCAACGCCACTGTGGGGTATCCAGGGCCTCTTGCACCAGACACAGATCGTGATGCAGCATGCCCCTGATCCCTCTCTTGACCACAACTCACCCACACCAGCCCTCTAGCCTCTGCGGGCTCTTGCCTCCATCACAATACCCTTGGCGGTCACGCCTCCGTGCCTGGAGAAGGTACTATGGGCAATCATGACATCTCTCCCCATTCGGCAACAGGCGGTCACTCATGTTTTCTCACCCTAACCAGGCGGAAGCTCGTGCTTGAGTATGCCGACTGCGTAGTCCGTGCGCCCGTAGCCTCAAGCAAGAGGAACGGCCTGCACGACCTCCCGGCCCCCTTGCTCCAACCTACTCAACTCTAGGCGGAAGCTAGTCTTTGCCTGCGGTGCAATGATCGGAGCTTCGCACCCAACGAAACGAGCGTGGCGATGAGCGACGCGGCAAGGCCGCCTTTCACCAGCCAAGTCAGCAGAGGAACAAGCCTCTCCGCCACGAGCACCGCAGGCTGTCCCGGCTGCACCCACTCGGGATTCACGCCCAGTATGGGGCTGAAGATGACCTTCAGCAGAATGAACATGCCGAAGAAGGTCAAGGCATAGTCGGCCAACCGTGTACCCCACATCCAACGGTCGTAGTACAGGTTCACGACGTTGAGCGCCAGCGCCAGCCCCCACCAGACGTTCAGCCGCAGCAGGAGATCCTCGAAGAACTCGGGGGCCAGCAGCGGCACGAAGCTCGATGGATCGTCGGCAGACACGATCACGCCGATGCGTTCTGGAAACGCGTTGAAGACCACCAACAAGGCAGCGAGGCCACAGATGCTGGCGATGGTCCAGCCCACATCGATGCGGTCTGGATTCTTGATGGGTGGATCAGAGGCTCGCTTCGCATAGTCCTTAGACATGACACACCTCCAGTTTCTCGTCGGATGCCTGGCGTTCAGGTGGCTCTCAAGCAGTCGCCGCGGTAGTAGCGGCAGCGCCTGCCGCCGCCTGCTGTCGCAGAAGGATCAAGTACAGACCTAGCGCTGCTAGCAACGCCAGTTGAGAGGGTGTCCACGCTTCCTGCTGCTCTACAGTAACCGTCATCTGCGTCTTGAACATGTCTCTCCATCTGCCGTTTTCGACGCCCTCCTTCAATCAATACCACTTACCAGTGTCTCTTGCCTACGCTCGCCCTGCCAGTGCACGCATGAAACGAGGCACGTTGAACGGCTGGCCGGAAAGCAGATGCTGCGCCCGGAACAGGCGCGCCACCAAACGCACGATGAAGATAGCGGCAAGCAACTGCAAGGCCGCGGCCAGCGCCAACTGCCACCAAGGCACCTCTCCCGCCGTCATCCGGGCAATCATGCCCACCGGCGAGGTCAGCGGGAACAGGCTCACCAGCAGAGCAATCAGCCCATTAGGATTGGTGATGATAACGACCACGAACACGTACACGGCGATCAGCGGCGACATTACCAGAAACGAAGCGCCCTTTGTGTCCTTGACATCGGGCGCCAACGCGCCGACGCCTGCCAACAGCGCCCCGTACATTCCGTAGCCCAGAAGGAAGTAGACAAGCGACCAGACAAGCAATTGGGGTGGCAACTCGAAACCGGCGGGAATCTTCAATGGCTGCCCGCCTAGACGCACCACCATCCACAGCACGCCGACCCACAGGGCTGTCTGCAGGAGACCCAGCAGGCCCACCCCCAGGATCTTGCCAGTGATCATCTGCTGTGGCGAAACCGACGACATGAGCACTTCCAGGACGCGGTTCTTCTTCTCATCGGTCACGGCGCTTACCAGCACGCCGGAGGGCAAGAGGATCGCCATATACAGGATGAGTGTCATCAACTGAGGCAGGAGTTCGGTGATCCAACTGTCTTCCGCGTCCCTTGCCCTGGACGACGCCAGTTGAGTCACCTGTGCGTCGAACGGTTTCCATACCTGCGCCGCCAACTCGGTGTCGCCGTCGAGCAGGTTAACCAGCAGAATCCACTGCATGCCGTCCGTGTTGACACTGCCACCCATGATATTGTATTCTAGTTGAGCGTAGATGATCTCCCCCGTCTCCACGTAGTCGGCCGGAATGACATAGTAGGCAGAGATTTCCTCTGCCTCCAACACTGCCTGCGCCGCTGCCTCATCAGGATACTCGGTCAACCAATCGGAGGGGATGTCGGAGGGGAGCGTGCTGATCAGGCCGCCCTGATCCACGTACCCTTCGCCCACCTGCTCGACTACGGCGGGTGTCTCTGTTTCATTGGCAATCAGCGCCGTAGCCGCATCGCGATTGACGGCTGCCACGATCAGGACGACGATGCCTAGCACAAGCGGCAGACCAAAAGCAAAGAGGGTAAACGACTTGCGCCGCAGCGTCGTGCGGATTTCACTAGCCATCACGAGGATCGTCTTGTTCATATTCTATCTCCGTATGTAGCCTTCGAGAACTGTGTGGTGAAGCGTGATCCAACCTGCTCACGCCTCATGCAGACTGGACCGAGCTGCGGCTCTGTTGCCGCTTCCCTGGAACAGCTCGCCCAACCTCAACCGCTTGCCGTAGCGCAGCATGCTCGTCCGCAAGGCCTTGCCTGCCAACCAAACCAAGACCATCCCGCAGACCAGCGCGATGCCCGCCGAGGATAAGATCTGCCAGAGGGGAACCTCCCTGAACAGGCTGCGGAAGGCTACGGCCATCACCGATGTCGGCGGGAACAGGCTCAGGCCAATCGCCAGCGCGCCATTGGGACTCTTGCCGATAGGCAAGATCAGATACAGGGGGAGGAGCATGATCAGGAACATGAAGGGACCTATCTGATCGGCTTCGTTTTGGTTGCTGACAGCGATGCCTATCATGGTCATGATAACCGAGATGACCAGGTACGACGGCGCGGCCACCAGCAGCAGCAGAAGGATATCACGCCAGTTGATGCTGATGTCCTGCAACCAAGCGATCTCCAGGACGCTACGACCGAGCCATGCCGCTACTGCAAAGAACACCCCCCACACCACCAACAACGTCGCGCCGATGCCCATGCTAGCCAAGACCTTGCCCAGCACCATCCGGAACGTCGAGACGGACGACAACAGGATCTCCATAGTACGGTTCTCTTTTTCCTTCACCATCACACCCATCAAGAAACCAGATGTGGTCATGGTGAAAAAGGCAAAGATGGCGCCGACGATGATGGGTGCAACCTGGCCTGCGCTCGGATCACCGCCAGGAAACTCACGGTTGTACGCGGTCGCCCGCACTGTGACCGTGGCGCCAGGCAGTATTCGTCCCACGATCTCTGGCGGCTGGTCGGACAACAGATTCGCCCGCACGACGCTGCGGAAGTGGCGCCTGGCGGCCCAGCGGGGTAGCTCGAAGTAGACGAGTTCCACCTGACCGCCAGCGGAATAGTCGGGCGGGAGCACGTAGAAACCATCAATTGCCCCTGCCTTCAACGCCGCATCTGCCTCCTCCGCCGTCCCAAACGAAAGGAGATGAACATCGTCCCCAGGCTCAGGCAGCATGTTGACCAGAAATCCCGCTTCGTCCACGTAGCCCAGCGTGGTACTCTCTCTTTCCAGTCTGGAAAAGAGGTAGCCCATGCCGACGGCACAGGTCAGATACAGTGGCAGGCTGAGCATGATGATGATGAAGCTGCGCTTGAGTACCTCTTGTCTGTAGTGCTGTTGGGCAATCAGCCAAACCTTTGACATAATCCGGCTCCTTAGTCAGCTTGTCCATTCACCGTGCGGATGAAGATCTCATCCAGCGTGGGCATGGCGATCTCGAATTGCTCGACGGTGACCTGATTCGACAACAACTGCTGCAGGATGTCCTGCGGGCTGGCTCCGATGGACAGCGTCAGGTGCAGCGCCCCGTTGCGTGAAGTCACCGTCTCCACGCCGGTCATCTGCGGCAGCTCGCCCGCCACTCGCACCACGACCGCATGACCCGAGTGGTCTCGTTGAATCTGATCCAACTCGCCGTAGAGCACATTGTACCCGTCGTCTATGAGCACGATGCGGTCGCACAATTCCTCGACCTGGCGCATCATGTGCGTGGACATGATGATCGTCGTGCCTGCCTCCCGCAGTTCCAACATCAGGTCCTTGACCAGTTGCGTGTTCACGGGGTCGAGGCCGCTGAACGGTTCGTCCAGGATGAGCAGTTCCGGGCCGTGAAGCACGGTGCTGACGATCTGCGCTTTCTGTTGCATGCCTCGGCTCAGCTCCTTGACCTTCTTTCGCTTGTGCTGGACCAGGTCGAACCGCTCCAGGTAGACGCCGGCGCGCTGCTGAGCATCGCCCTTGGACATCCCTTTGAGCCGGCCCAGATAGACCAGGCACTGCTCCAACACCATGTCCTGATACAGGCCACGTTCTTCTGGCATGTAGCCGACGCGGTCCTTCTTCTCCTCCGTCATCGGGCCGTCCAGAATGGACACGGTGCCCCCATCCGGTCTGAAGATATCCAGAATGAGCCGGATGGTGGTCGTCTTGCCGGCCCCGTTGGGCCCCAGCAGGCCGAAGATCTCGCCCTGTTCAACGGCGAAGGAGACGTCCGCCACCGCCTGGGTCGCACCAAAGGATTTGGCGACGTGAGAAACTTCTACTGTGTGATTCATGAGGGATCCTCCTGTAGACTGTTACACATCCCAAAAGAATGGGCGTTCGCTGGTCTCCCCTTCCCTGAGAAGGCCCACAACGAACGCCCCGATCCGTGCCACCTACTCTTCTGCCATCTCAACAACGATGGTGCAGTCGGTGACCAAGGCTGCTATGGCGCCGATCGCCGCCAACTGCGGGGCAACCACAGCGCCGACAACACCCAGCGTGAGCGGAATGTCGATCAGCGTT